>JAHEJN010000098.1 GCA_024638845.1 Acidimicrobiales bacterium
CCGAGTTCCCGACGCCACCGGCGTCTTCCGGTTCGATCGATCTCGGGCCCCTCTCTGGTCTCTGGTACACAGCGGTGACCGTCCAGGTCATCAGATCTCTTGGCTGGGCGGCCGAACGCTCAACGAGCGTCCCGACGCCACCGCTCTGATGCCTTTGCGCCTGATCAGCAGCGGAGGTCGCCGAGAGGTACCGACGCCAGCGTCTGGCCCCGGTCCAGGCGAATGATCCGGCGGTCGGTGACGATGGCGGTGATGAGGTCGGCGGGGGTGACATCGAAGGCCGGGTTGAGGGCTTCGGTGCCCTCGGGGGCGGTCGTCGCGCCGGCCAGCGACACCACCTCGGCTGTGCCCCGGTCCTCTATGTCGATCTCGTCTCCGCTGGCGGTAGCGGAGTCGACGGTTGATTCGGGCGCCACCACGATGAACGGGACGCCGGCGTGTCGGGCTCCCAGGGCGAGCGAGAACGTGCCGATCTTGTTGGCGGTGTCGCCGTTGGCCGCTATCCGGTCGGCGCCGGTGAGGACGACATCTGCCGCACCACGAGCCAGCAGGAACGGACCGGCCGAGTCGACGATGAGGCGATGGGCAGCACCCATGCGGTCGAGCTCCCAGGTGGTGAGTCGAGCCCCCTGCAACAAGGGCCTGGTCTCCAACGGCAGCGCCTCTCGGAGCACGCCCCGCTCGTGCAGCGTGTGGACCACCGCGAGAGCGGTGCCCCGCTCGACCGCGGCCAGGCCTCCGGTGTTGCATATGGTCATGGCCCGGATCGCGGCGTCGGGCACCAGCTCGGACACGAGATCCGCGCCGTACAGCCCCATCGAAACCGATGCGGCAAGCTCCTCGTCGCGGATTGCCATCGCCTCGGCGAGCACGCGGGCGAACCCCTCGCCGGCGACGCCGGCAGCCCGGTCGACCATCCGAGCCAGGTTGACCGCGGTGGGACGCGCCGCTCGGAGCGACGCAACGGCTTCGTCCAACCGCTCGCCATCGGTGTCATAGGCCCTGACCGCCAGGGCGACACCGAAGGCGCCGGCAACGCCGATGGCGGGGGCGCCCCGCACTGCGAGCCGCTGAATCGCGTCGACCATCTCGGGCACGGTCTCGATTCGCAGGATCTCGTGGCGATGCGGGAGCTGCGTCTGGTCGATCAGCTCGACCGCGCCGTCCACCCAGTCCAGCGTGCGAATCCCGGTTGTTGCCATATGCCCTCCCGATCGGACTGCGAGTAGGAACTGCCGTGCGGGCAGCTCCTATGGTGGTCCAGAATCCGAGGGGAGGGTGGTTTGGACCGGTACGTCTGCGACCTGTTGCTCACCATGGCCGGCCCTGAGTCGACTCCCATCCGCGGCGGCGTCGTCGACGTCGAGGACGGCGCAGTGGCGTGGTCAGGACCGGCGAGCGAGGCACCCGACGGAGCCGGAGCAGCACTCCATCACGTCGACGGCCTGTTGATGCCGGGCATGATCGACGCCCACTGCCACACCCCGATGGTGCTCCTCCGTGGCGCGGGCGAAGGCCTTCCGGTCGACCGCTGGCTGCACGAGGTGATGTGGCCCCGCGAAGCTCGGCTCGTACCAGACGACGTCCGGATCGGCATGCAGGTCGGTGGAGCCGAGCTGCTCGGCAACGGCATCACCACCTCGGTCGAGATGTACTTCCACGGCGATGCGGTGGCCCAGGGCGCAACCGACGTGGGGATGCGGTGCGTGGTCACTGCTCCGGTGATCGAGGAGGACCAGCTGAGCCGCTTCGGCACCTGGGAGGAACAGCTCGACGAGATGGTGGCCACCCGCGACCGCTGGCGGGACGACGACCTCGTCGATGTGGGTCTCGGACCGCATGCGGCGTACTCCGTGTCGGATGCCTGTTTGCGGCGAATCGCCGAGATCGCTCTCGATCAGGACATGTTGGTCCACATCCATCTGGCCGAGGAGGAATGGGAGGACGCCGCGATTCGAGAACGCGCCGGCCTCTCGGCGCCCGAGTATCTCGAGTCGATCGGCCTCTTCGACGCCGACGTCCTGGCGGCGCACGGGGTGTGGGTGTCCGAGACCGACATCGACATCCTGGCCCGCAACGACGTCGCCGTGGCTCATTGCCCATGCTCGAACACCAAGCATGCGTCGGGCATGGCGCCCGTCGACGAGCTCGTGAACGCCGGGATCCGCATGGCCATTGCCACCGACGGACCGGCCTCACATCATCGCCTCGACCTGTTCGAGGAGATGCGCATGGCCATTCGCCTGTCCCGGCTCCACCACCGAGACGCCCAACACTTCCCAACGACCAAGGCGCTCCGGATGGTCACCGCCGAAGCCGCCGATACCATCGGCCGGCCCGATCTGGGCCGGCTCACCGCCGGCTGCCGGGCCGACATGGTGGCGCTGTCCATGTCCGGCCCCGCTCTCCAACCCGTCATCGAGGCCGAAGACGACCCCATTGCTCGCATCGTGTGGTCGGGCTCACCTGCGGCGGTGTCCGGAGTCTGGGTCGACGGCCGTCAAGTGGTCGAAGATGGTCAGGTCTCGACCATCGACATCATCGGCGCCACCGAGCAGATGACCGAGACGGCACGGCGGCTGGCTCGATGAACGCCGATGACGTTGCCGACCTGTTGGGGCTCGAACCGCTGGCCCGCGAGGGCGGGCGATGGGCTCAGACCTGGCGCGACCGCGACAGCTGCGCCATCTACTTCATGATGGCGCCCGGCGACTTCTCGGCGCTCCACCGGCTCCACGCCCCCGAGATGTGGCACCACTATGCGGGTGCCCCGGTCGCGATGCTGTTGTTGGGCGGCGAGCCACCCGTGGCCCGACCGATCCTCGGCGACGACCTCGCCGCCGGCCAACGTCCGTTCGTTCCGGTGCCGGCAGGAGTCTGGATGGGCGCGGCGACGACCGGCGAGTGGTCGCTCGTGGGCACCACCATGGCCCCACCGTTCGAGGAGGAGGGGTTCGAGCTCGGCATGCTCGATGCCCTCGTCGAACGGTACCCCTCCGCCGCGGCCGACATCGCCGGCTACATCAGGGCGGACGAACCATGAACGACCTGCCCACACCCGCGGACATGATCGATCTGAGCGGTCGCGTCATCGTCGTCACCGGCGCCGGCGGCGGGATCGGCTCGGGCATCACCCGTCGTCTGGCTCAGGCGGGGGCGTCGGTCGTGGCCCACACCCGCACCACGCCAGTCGACGAGCTCATGGACGAGTTGCCCGACATCGTCACCTCCGTCACGGTGGATCTCACGACGCCCGAGGGCCCCGCCACGGTGGTGCAGGCCGCGGTCGAGCATCACGGGCGCATCGATGGACTGGTGAACAACGCCGGGATCCAGCCGGTGGTCGCGTTCGCCGACCTGACCGACGATCAGTGGACCGAGATGATCGACACCAACCTCACCGCGGCGCATCGGCTCACCCACGCCGTAGCTGCAACCATGCGCGAGGGCGACACACCTGGCTCGATCGTGCACATTGCCTCGATCGAGGGCCGACATCCAACTGCGGTGCACGGGCACTATGCGACGTCCAAAGCCGCGCTCATCATGCATGCCAAAGCCGCAGCGCTGGCCTACGGGCCTCACCAGATCCGCGTGAACAGCGTCTCGCCGGGCCTGATCGGGCGCCCGGGACTCGAAGACGCCTGGCCGGAAGGTGTGCAGCGCTGGCTGGCGGCCGCGCCCCTTGCTCGGCTCGGAGCTCCCGATGACGTCGGTGACGCATGCGTCTTCCTGTGTTCAGACCTCTCTCGATGGATCACGGGCCATGATCTCGTAGTCGACGGAGGCGTCCTCACGCACCCGACATGGTGAACCCGCTCACACCGAGGAGGTCCGGTGCAACAATGGAATGAGACAGACGCCGCGGTGCACACGGGTCATCTCGCGGAGTGCGTCTACGGGTCCCGTCTGATCGGATCGGACCCAGATCTGGTGCTCCATGGCGGCGGCAATACGTCGGTGAAGGACGCGTTCACCGACATCACCGGCCGGCTGATCGATGCGCTGTACGTCAAGGGTTCGGGCTGGGATCTGTCGACCATCGAGGCTCAGGGCTTCGCCCCTCTGCCGGTTCGACGCCTGCACGAGTTGCTGGCCCTACCCAGCCTCTCCGACTCCGACATGATGCGAGAGCTCTCGGCAGCGAGGCTCGACCCCGCAGCTCCACAGCCGTCGGTGGAGACGCTCCTCCACGGGCTGCTGCCCCACAGGGCCGTCCAGCACAGCCACGCCGACGCCATCATCACCCTGACCAACGTGGCCGACGGCGAAGCCCGGGTCCGAGAGGTCTACGGCGACTCGGTGGTGGTGATTCCCTACGTCATGCCCGGGTTCGACCTGGCCAAGCTGGTGTCCGAGCTCTGGGAGGCCCAGTTCCACGAAGGCACCGTCGGCATGGTGCTCCTGAACCACGGTTTGTTCACCTTTGCCGAGACCACCCGCGACGCGTACGAACACCACGTCGAACTGATCGGTCGGGCGACACGCTGGATCGACGAACACGCCCCTGTCGCGCCTCCATCCGACGAGGTCCTCCCGGTGCTGCCGTGCGCCGAGCTGGCCGAGCTGCGGCGGCAGATCTCGGCCGCGGCCGGCAAGGCCATGGTGATGACCCGGCACACCGACGCCGCGAGCAGCCGATTCGTGCGCCGAGCGGATCTGGCCGACCTGGCCACTCGCGGGCCACTGACACCCGACCACGTCATCCGCACCAAACGGCATCCGATGGTGGGCACCGACGTCGAGGCGTTCGTGCAGGAGTACCGCCGCTACTACGAGGAAAACGAGCATCGGGGGCGAACCGACCTGACCATGCTCGACCCCGCGCCGAGGGTGGTCGTCGATGAGCGGCTCGGCATCTTGACCGTCGGCGAGACGGCAAAGGCGGCCGGTATCGCCGCCGACATCTACCAACACACGATGCCCGTTCTCGAGCGCGTCGAGGACCACCTCGGGGGCTATCGGGCTCTGAGTGCCGGCGACCTGTTCGATGTCGAGTACTGGGATCTGGAGCAGGCCAAGCTGCGCCTGGCCGGAACGCCGGCGGAGCTGGCCGGGGCTGTGGCGGTGGTCACGGGAGCCGCTTCGGGAATCGGTCGGGCCTGTGCCGCTGAGCTGCTGACCAGGGGCGGCGCGGTCATCGGACTGGATCGCGACGATGCGGTAAGGGATGTCTTCCCGGGCCCGGCGTGGCTGGGAATCCCGGTCGACGTCACCGACCACGAGGCGCAGTCCGCTGCCATCGATCGCGGCGTCGAGCGCTTCGGCGGCGTCGACATCGCCGTGGTGGCCGCGGGCGTCTTCGGTGCGAGCGTCCCGATCGCAGAGCTCGACGGCGAAGCGTGGCGGAACGTGCAGGCGGTCAATGTCGATGCGGTCGCGTCACTCCTTGCCACGCTGCACCCGCTTCTCGCGTTGTCGCCGATCGGGGGCCGGGTGACCATCATCGGCTCCAAGAACGTGAAGGCTCCCGGGCGCGGCGCGGCGGCCTACTCGGCCTCCAAGGCTGCGCTGACCCAACTCGGTCGGGTGGCCGCGCTCGAGTGGGCCGACGACGGAATCCGGGTCAACACCGTGCATCCTGACGCCGTGTTCGACACCGGGTTGTGGACCGACGAGCTGATCGCCGAACGGGCGAGCAAGTACGACATGACCGTCGACGAGTACAAGGCCCGCAACCTCATGGGCACGGAGGTGACGTCGGCGATGGTGGCCGGGGTCGTTGCCGAGCTGTGCGGCTCCAGGTTCGCGGCAACCACCGGGGCGCAGATCCCGATCGACGGAGGGAACGAGAGGGTCATCTGATGGGCGACTTGTACGAGCGTCTCGTCGACTGCCGCGACGTGTTGGCCGAACGCACCGGATGCGAACGCCACGACGTGGTCGCGGTTCTGGGATCGGGCCTGGGCCTGTACCCCGGCACGCTGAAGGACGCGGTCGCGGTCGCGTACCGCGACCTTCCCGGGTTCCCCATCCCCGCTGCCGCGGGCCATGCCGGCACGGCGTATTCGGTGCAGATGGGCAAGAACCGCGTCCTGTTGCTCTCGGGGCGGGCCCACGCCTACGAAGGCCACGCCATGGACGTGGTGACCTTCCCGGTACGAACAGCGATCCTGGCCGGGTGTCGATCGGTCCTGTTGACCAACGCGGCCGGTGGCTGCGGCGACGGCATCGCCCCCGGAGACCTCGTGCTCATCACCGACCACGTGAACATGGCCGGATTCAGCGCCCTGAAGGGCCAGAACGACGACCGCCTGGGGCCCCGGTTCCCCGACATGTCCGATGTCTACACGCCCGAGCTCCGCCGTCGGGCTCTCGCCGCCGCCGAACGGGCCGGGGTGGCGTTGAAGGAAGGCATCTACTTCTGGTGGCAGGGGCCCATGTTCGAAACGCCGGCCGAGGTCCGGCTGACCAGACAGCTCGGTGGGTCACTGGTGGGCATGTCGACGGTGCCCGAGGCCACGGCGGCCCGGCACATGGGTGCCGACGTCCTGGGGATCTCGCTGTGCACCAACTTCGCAGCCGGCATCGCCGCGCACCGGCTTTCGGGCGAAGAGGTGATGGAGACCGCAGCGGTCGCGGCCGAGAAGTTCTGCTCGCTGTTCGACGAGCTGCTCCCGACCCTGTGACCGGCTCAGCCGTCGGTCGCGTCGTCCTCGATCTCGATGGCGAACTCGGGACAGTTGTCGGCCGCCAGACGGGCCTTCTCCTCGAGGTCGGGCGGCACGTTGCCCTCGACCCGCAACACCGCGTACCCCTCGTCGTCGGTGTCGAACAGCTCGGGGGCCAGGATGTAGCACCGGTTGTGGCCCTGGCAGAGCTCTCGGTCGAAGCGAACCTTCATGCCGCGGTGTCCGATGTCGCCACGATACGGACGGGAAGCTCGCGCGGACCGCGGATCTGTCCGGTCGACCACCGAACCTGCTCGGGGTCGGCCAGCTCGAAGTGGGGAATTCGCCGCAGCCACTCCTCGACCGCCACCGTGAGCTCGAGGCGGGCGAGGTTCGAACCGATGCAGCGATGGATGCCGAGGCCGAAGGCGAGGTGGCGGTTGCGCTGGCGGTCGATGACGAACTCGTCGGCCCGTTCGAACGCCTCGCCGTCGCGGTTGGCCGCAGGGAACGGGAGCAGCACCCAGTCGTCGACCTCCATGGGGCAGCCACGCACCTCGACCGGCTCGGCTACCAGGCGGGCCATCGTGACCGGGGCGTAGAACCGCAGGAGCTCCTCGATCGCGAAGGGTCGCACGGCAGGGTCGTCGGTCCAGCGGCGGCGATCATCGGGGTGCTGGGCGAAGTGCCACAGGCTGGCGCCGATGGCCGACCAGGTCGTGTCGATGCCGGCGAGCAGCAGCAGCGCGCAGGTGCCTCGGACGTGTGCCGCCGTGAGCGGGTCGCCGTCGATGGTAGAGCGGGTCAGGTAGGTGATCAGGTCGTCTCGTGGCTCGGTCTGTCGTTGGGCGATCAGCGCATCGAGATAGGCGTCCATCGTGTCCTCGGGCGCGACCTCGACGCCGCCTGGGTTCTCGAGGATGCGGTGGATGAAGCCGCGGAAGAGGTCGCCGTCCTCCTCCGGCACTCCCAACATGGCGGCGATCACCCGCACCGGGATGTGCTGGGCGTACTGCACGGCCGCATCGACGGTGCCGGTCTGTTGGGCGAGCAGATCGTCGATGAGCTCGTTGCACATGACGCGAGCCGGCTGCTCGAGCTCGGCGATCGCCTTCGGCGAGAATGCCGTGAGCAGGAACTGACGGGCGATCTTGTGGAACGGGGGGTCTGACGTGATCGGTGGCGCATAGCCGATCGGTTTCGGGATGTCGGGACGCCAGTCGGTGACGACTACTCCCTGGGAGCTGAAGTGGTCGGTGTCCTTGGCGATCGTGCTCACGTCGTCGTGGCGAACCGGCAGCCATGTGCCGCCGAACCGGTCGGAGTGCGCAACCGGACACGAGCCCCGCAGCTCGTCCCAGATCTCGGGGGCCCGAGTCGCGTACGCGGCTTTGGTGTGGTCGAAGTCGGTGGCCCAGTCGGCCACCGGCGGGCGTTCGGGTTCGGTCATCGGCGGCACCTCCGTGCGATCAGTGTGGCCCAGGGCAGTCGCCGGGCGGCAATCAGCACCGATGCCGCCACCATTGCGCCAACCTCTACTCGAGCATTCTGCGCTTGAACGCGAGGATCGCGAGACCCGAAACGGCGATGGTGTATCCGGCGATCCAGTACACGTCGCCGGCAACGTCGCCGAGGCCGGCGCCGTCGGCCATGACTGCCCGTGTTGCGTCGAGCGCGTGCTTGAAGGGAAGCCCGTCGCCGACGGTGAGGAACACGCCGCCGATCTCCTCGAGGTCGAACCACGCGCCACCGAAGATCGTGAGGAGGAGAACAACTGCGTAGGCGCCCGCGACCTGGGCGACGTTGAGGAGCGCTCCGAGCACCATCCCCAACGAGACGTAGAAGACCGCCATCATCAACAAGATGAGTGCCACCAACGCGACCGAGCCATCGATCTCGAGACCGAGCATCGCGCCGACGACCAGCAACAGGGTGCCCTGCACGATCGCCACCAGTATGTAGGGCAGCGTGTAGCCCGAGACGAAGTCACCCGGTCCGAGCGGCGTGGTCAACAGTCGAGCGAGCAGTGCGGAATTTCTGCCCGAGTGAAGAGACCGCCGAGCAGCGCGAGCAGGCCGGGGTCACGGTGTAGACTCCTGCCAAGTGAGCATCGGTGGCGATCCGCGATTCGACAACATCGTTTGGCAGGCTGCCGGGCAATCCGTTGCGGACTGCCTCGATACCGGTGCTCGCAGTGAGGCTCCTGGCCGGCTTCACCACGTAGTGAATCTCTTCCGTCCGGATGGTGAGAGCGACCTCGGGCGATTGCAGACCCGAACCATCGACAGCATGAGACGTGCCCGCCGGTACGCCGCCGAGAACTCGGACCTCGCAATCGACTTCATCTCGGTGCACGAGCCAGCAGATGCGCCGCTCATGCCTGTCGACTTCCTACCGGCAAGGACGCTCGACCGGACGATTCGAGATCTGCTCGGCTTCGCCGACGGTCCATCGTTCCCGTTGATGTTCGACATCATCGAGTCGGCAGCTGACCTATGCGGCGACTCCGGTGGACACGTCATCTTCACGAACAGCGACATCTGCCCGCAGCCGGTCTTCTATGCCGCGGTATGCCAGGCACTCTCCTCCGGATTCGATTCCCTGATCATCAACCGCCGGACAATTGATTCGGCGGCGATCGATTTGCCGTTCGAGATCGCCTCTTCAGAACTCGGCGAAATCCACCCAGGACTGGATTGCTTCATCTTTCCGTGCTCGTGGCTCGAACGGCTCGAGAGGAACGACGCCTGTGTGGGTGCACCGCATGTGATGCGGTCCCTGTTCCACAACATGGTCGCCTTGGCCGATCGCCTACTCGTCCTCACCGAAGCCAACCTCACCTTCCACTACGGCGACGACCGTCCATGGCTTTCCGAAGACCTCACTGCACACCGGGCCCACAACGAAGAACAAACACGACTACAGGTCGAGCGCCTCTGCCTCGAGCCGAAGGCGAGACAACGTATCGGGCGCCTCCACGAGCTTCACCCCAAGTACAGACCTGGACCTGCAGCGGCCGTTGCGGGCAAATCGTCCGAAGTCGCGCCCGGGTTCTCCTCTGCCAGGTATCAACGCATCAACGAAGCTCGCCTCAGCCACCTCGCATCTCTTCCGATCGAGATCGAGCGACGCAGCGTGCTCGAACTCGGTGCGGGCCCCGGCGACCTGACCGGCTTCTTCGTCGACCGTAGGTGCCCGACAACGAGCGTCGACGCCCGCCCGGAGAACATCCGCGAATTGACCACCAGGCACCCATCGGTCGAGGGACTCGTCATCGATCTGGATGCTCCGCTCGAAGCCCTCGGCCGACAGTACGACGTGGCGTTCATCTACGGGGTGCTCTATCACCTCGGCAATCCCGGCGAATTGCTGCGCTGGGCCGCCGAACATTGCCGCCAGTATGCCCTGATCTCGACCTGCGTCAGCCCAGGCGAAGGCGAAGAGCTCAATCCGGTGGCCGAGAACGCTGCAAACGGTACTCAGTCCGCGTCCGGGAAAGGGAGCCGACCCACCCGGCGCTGGGTTCTGGCAGAACTCAGTCGTCACTTCGCCCACTCCGGGATCTGCCGCACCCAGCCCGACCATTTCGAGTTCCCGACCGATTGGGACGCAGCCCCAACCCGTGAGTCACAGGAGGCGCACGGGCTGTGCAGGGCGATCTTCATCGGGTCGCACCTCCCGTTCGATGAACGGGTGTTCTCGCGGGAGATTCTTCAACACCACCAACAACCCGATGGCTGATCGTAGATTACTCAGCCCAGTCGGGCGAAGACTGCCTCCTTTGGAGTGTCTTCGAGCGTCGAAGCGGCTACTACGTGGACGTTGGGGCATTCGACGGAATTCACCTCAGCAATTCGTACTCGTTCGAGCTCGGTGGTTGGCAAGGCCTCTGCATCGAAGCTCACCCGCGGTTCGCACAGCTGTGCAGGTCGAATCGTC
>JAHEJN010000199.1 GCA_024638845.1 Acidimicrobiales bacterium
AGGTTCGCTCTTTCCTGCCGATCTTCGGCTGGAGTCGCAGCTACGATCGTGCGTGGCTGCGTGGTCCGATTCGCAGGGGTGAAGACCTCGGGACGGTCGACCTGCCGTCGCGACACCGCGAGCTGATGGCACAGGACCACGATCTCGAGCCCTGCGAGCGACCTGACCGCACAGCGAGACGCGCCACAGCGGCGAGGAATCGGGACAGGATGCGATGCCCGAGGCTTCGGAATCGGCAAGAATCGCCGTAGGCGTTGCCCGCCGGAAGTCCGACTGCTACTTTCGCCTCGTCGCCAGCCAATCAGGAGCAATCGATGCCGAGCGGTCAGCCGAATATTCTCGTTCTGTGGGGTGATGACATCGGGATCAGCAATCTGAGTTGCTATTCGAATGGTCTGATGGGGTATCGCACCCCGAACATCGACCGCATCGCCGACGAGGGCGCAATCTTCACCGACTATTACGGCGAGCAGAGCTGTACCGCTGGCCGCTCTGCGTTCATCACCGGACAGAACCCGTACCGCACAGGACTCACGAAGGTCGGCATGCCCGGCGCCGATCTCGGTTTGCGTGACGAAGATCCGACCATTGCCGTCGCACTGAAAGCGCAGGGATACACGACCGGTCAGTTCGGCAAGAACCACTACGGGGACCGCGACGAGTTCCTGCCGACCAATCACGGCTTCGACGAGTTCTTCGGCAACCTGTATCACCTGAATGCCGAGGAGGAGCCCGAAGACGCCGACTACCCAGATCCCGAGCGGTACCCGAACTTCCGTGAGCGGTTCGGTCCCCGCGGCGTGATCCACAGCTGGGCCGACGGCCGGATCGAGGACACCGGCCCGCTCACCAAGAAGCGGATGGAGACGATCGACGACGAGATCATCGAACCGGCCCAGCGGTTCATCCGTGACGCCGCCGACAACGAGACGCCGTTCTTCATGTGGTTCAACACCACCGGGATGCACTTCCGGACCCACATCGCGGATGAGATTCGCGGTCAGGCCGGGCAGTGGCAGTCCGAGTATCACGACGCGATGGTGGAGCACGACAAGCGGATCGGGTCGATGCTCGATTTCCTCGACGAGTTGGGTCTCGCGGAGGACACGATCGTGGTGTACAGCACCGACAACGGCGTGCACATGAACACATGGCCCGATGGTGGCATGACGCCGTTCCGTAACGAGAAGAATTCGTGCTGGGAAGGCGCGTTCAGGGTTCCGGCGGTGGTTCGCTGGCCGGGCACGGTCGAGCCGGGCACCGTGCTCAACGACATCGTGAGCCATGCCGACTGGTTCCCGACGTTCCTCGCTGCGGCCGGTGAGCCCGACATCGTCGACAAGTTGAAGGCCGGGTCGGATCTGAACGGGACCGAGTACAAGGTGCATCTCGACGGGTCCGATCTCACGGCCTACCTGCGTGGTGACGTCGCCGAGAGTCCGCGCAACAGCTTCTTCTACGTCTCTGACGATGGCGACCTGATGGCGATGCGGTTCGACAACTGGAAGTTCGTGTTCCTCGAGCAGCGCGCGACCGGAACCTTGCAGGTCTGGTCGGAACCGTTCACCGAACTCAGACTTCC
Organism: Acidimicrobiales bacterium; assembly: GCA_024638845.1. Taxonomy (GTDB): domain Bacteria; phylum Actinomycetota; class Acidimicrobiia; order Acidimicrobiales; family JAHEJN01; genus JAHEJN01. Next base: position 1,583 of record JAHEJN010000199.1, read on the forward strand.
GAAGATCTTCAACCTGAAGACCGATCCGTTCGAGCGGGCCGACATCACGTCGAACACCTACTACGACTGGATGATCAGCCACGCCTACCTGGTGGTTCCCGCCCAGGCCCACGTCATGGAGTTGGCGTCGACACTGGCGGAGTTCCCACCACGACAGGAGTCGGCCAGCTTCACGGTCGGCAAGATGCTGAACAAGCTGCAAGCGGGCCTCGGGAGTTCATGACCCAACAGACCCGCAAGGGCGTTGTAGGCAGCAGGCGTGTCGGAGGGCTCCCCGAGCGTGAGGCGCGCTACAACGTTGTGTCGGCGCCGCAGCTTTTTGGTGCCGAAAACCCGGCCGTGACCTTCTGCCCAGGCGAAACGCAGTCGGCTACGCTGCGCCCGGCAACTGGGTCCAGCCGCTTCGGTGGCGTGGGTTAAGGGTTGCATACGCCCCTCCGACACCACGTTTCCCCAGGTCACAGACCTGGGGATTCGCCGTTTTGTGTCGCTTGTCCGCGATTTGTCATCAGAATCTTGGCGAGATCTTGGCGTCGCCGTTGCCCGGCCTAGTTCGGGGCATCGATGATCCGACGCGCGGCTTCGAACCTGTCCAGATCGATAGTCGCCATCTCGCCAAGGGGCCGTTCAGGTTCGCCGGTGAACTTCACTAGCCAAGGCCCGCCTTGATAGTCCTCCAGATCACCCACGACCTGTTCGATGGTCTCGACGCACTGCTTCAGCTCTGGCAGATCGATTCTCGTCAGGCACTCCATTCCCACATGGATTTGATCCGACAGATCGATGTCGTCACTGAGCGCTTGTAGCTCCGAAGCGACGGTCGACCATCCGTCGTACTCTTCGACGAGCCGTTGGGGCGCCTCGCCTATGAAGACTGCGCCCGTCACGTCGCCGCCCTCGCCAAGTTCCGAGTGAATTGACATGGTCGACAGCGGCAAGCCGACGTGCTGGATGTAGTTCCGGAATCGATACAGGAAGCGGTAGGCGAAGTAGTCGTCGTACTCCGCGCTGCAGGCGGCCTTCCATGAGCTGAATCGGTCGGACCCGTCGTGCTCGTCCCTCCTCTTCAGCTCGGCCTCGGTGTGGTCGAGGAACATCCGCATACTCGTCAAGAAGTTCACGACGGTGGTCACGAGTCCGTTTCGCATAGCCTCCGGACTGACCCGCTGCGTCGGGTCGTTGCTAGCTGCGCGTACTAGCGCGTCTCGCTCGATCGTCGAGTAGGACCGGTAGGTGTTCATGAGGACACTA
>JAHEJN010000200.1 GCA_024638845.1 Acidimicrobiales bacterium
CTCGCAACGACCGCGGTTGGGGCGGTGACCATCGCGCTCATCGTCTGGCTCCAGCGCACGCGCCTCGGCGCCCTCGGCCTCGTCGTCGCCATCGTCGCCGGATCAGCGCTCGCGGCGCTGTTCAACACGTCCGGCCGTGAGGTCCTCGAAGTGCGCGACATCGCCACCGTGCCGAGCGGACTCCCCCTCATCACGATGCCGGTTCTGCGCGACATCCCCGCCCTGGTTCTCCCGGCCATCGCGCTGGCCTTCGTCGGTCTGGTCCAGGGTGCAGGCGTGTCAGTGGGCTTCCCCAACGAGGACGGGACCCCCGGAGACGACTCGCAGGACTTCATCGGCCAAGGAGCCGGCAACGTCTTGGCCGGCCTTTTCCAGGGCATGCCGGTCGGCGGATCGATGTCGGCTAGCTCCCTCGCCGTATCGGCGGGCGCAAAGTCCCGAGCGGCGCTGCTCTTCGCCGGCCTCACCATGGCGCTGGTGATCTTGTTCCTCGGTCCAGTCGTCGAGTTCGTCGCGATGCCCGCACTGGCCGGGCTGCTCATCGTGGTCGGAATCAGCACCATCAAGCCCTCACGGGTGATCTCGGTCGCCAAGACCGGCACCGTGCCACTGACCGTCATGGCGATCACCTTGGGCCTCACCATGCTCATCCCGCTCCAGTTCGCCGTTCTCGTCGGCGTCGGCATCTCGGTGATCCTCTTCGTCGTCCAGCAGTCGTCACGCCTTGTGGTGAAGCGCATGATCATTCGCGACGACGGCACCATCGAGGAGGTCGACGCCCCCGACGAGCTCGCGCCGAACGAGGTCGTCGTCATCCACCCCTACGGCGCGATCTTCTTCGCCACCGCGTCCACGCTCATCGACGAGCTCCCCTCCATCGGCCCCGATTCCCGACATTCCGTTGTCATCCTCCGCATGCGCGGCATCGACGAAGCCGGCGCGACCATGCTCGACGGGCTCTCGACCTACGCAGACGGTTTGCGAGCCCTCGACAGCAAGCTGATGATCGTTACCGACAACCGCCGTGTGGTGCGGCAGTTCCGAGTCACGGGCGCGCTCGAACCGATTGGGGCCGACAACCTCTACCTGAGCACGACCGTCCTCGGCGAGACCGGGCGCCGAGCATACGACGACGCGGTCGAGTGGATCCGCCAACGCTCCGAGGGCGAGGAGGACGAGCCGTGACACGACCATCGCCGCGTGTGCCGTCCCGCGGCCGGCGACACCGGATGTTCGCAAGCGCCCTCTGCATCATGTCGTTCTTGATCGTCGGCATCGGCTGCAGCGAAGTGGAGGACACCTCCAGGCCGGTTGATACCGAGACGCCACCGACCGACGGCGACGGGGCGCCACCGACCGATGACGATGGCGAGGGCGGCGACGAGACGCCACCGACCGACGGTGACGAGACGCCACCGACCGATGACGATGGCGAGGGTGATGGCGAGACGCCACCGACCGACGACGACGGGGCGCCACCGACCGATGACGATGGCGAGGGCGGCGACCCCGTGCTCGTTGCGCTCAGCGCCGTCGCCGTGGTCGCGCTGATCGGCGTGGCCGCCTGGTGGATGATCGGCCGTCAGGACCCCGACGAGCAGGTCGGCCGACCTGACGATTGGCCCGACGCCGACATGTCCATCTGACCGACACTGCCGGCTGCCCGGGAAGCCTCACCGCGCTGTCGCCATCGCTCAATCCAACTCGGCGCTCCGGGGGGCTCGTGAGCTATGGGTCAAGCTCGCCCCTCCGAGATGTTCGATCGGACCCCCTCTTGGCGAGTGGTCGAACATTGTTGCCCGTTCTGAAGCGGCGGTGGGGGTGTGTCGAGCAGAGCGGCGATGCGGAAGCCGAGGTTGCCGGAAGAGGCGTCGGGTTCGTTGGAGGTGCGGGCGGCGACCCGGTAGCGGTCGCAGTAGGAGTCGTGGCAGAGGTAGGAGCCGCCGCGCATGATCCGGTTCCGTCCGGTGGGAGGGCCGGTGGGGTTGGTGCGTGTCTCGGTGCGGTGGAAGTCGGGATGGAACCAGTCGTGGCACCATTCCCAGACGTTGCCGGCGGTGTTGTGGAGGCCGTGGCCGTTGGGGGCGTATGCGTCAGCGCGTGCAGTCCCGATGTAGCCGTCGGCTCCGGTGTTGTGGTCGGGGAAGTCGCCTTCGAAGATGTTGCACATGGTGGTGCCGTCGGGCGCGAAGTCGTCGCCCCACGGGTAGCGGCGTTGGTCGAGGCCGCCGCGGGCGGCGCATTCCCATTCGGCCTCGGTGGGGAGTCGTGCGCCGGCCCAGCTGCAGAAGGCGATTGCGTCGTGCCAGGACACGTGGACGACGGGGTGGTCGGCGAGGTCGTCGGCGTCTGTGTGGGGGCCGTTGGGGTGGTCCCAGGTGGCTCCGTGGACTTGTCGCCACCAGGGTGTGGCGGCGACGGCGCGGGTGTCGGGGAAATCGTCGGGTAGGAAGAGATGGAACACGAACGACCAGCCGAAGCGTTCGGCGTCGGTGACGTAGCCGGTGTCGTCGACGAACACGGCGAACTCGGTGTTGGTCACCGCGGTTCGTCCGATCCGGTACGCGTCGAGGTGGACGCGTCGAGCGGGGCCTTCACCGTCACTGGGCCAACGGCCGGGTTCGTTGGTGCCCATCGTGAACTCACCGGACGCAATGTCGACCAGGTCCAGCACCGGGCCGTCACCGGTGTTCGACGGGGTCGCGGTTGTCGGCGGTCGTCTCGAGTCTTCCCGATCGTCCGCGGAAGGAGCGCAGCATGGCGCCGCCGGGCCGATCGGGTCGGTCACGTGTCGGTGGGTTGTTTGGGGTTGTAGTCGAGGGGGGC
>JAHEJN010000201.1 GCA_024638845.1 Acidimicrobiales bacterium
CGACCGAGCGTGACAGGAAGGCTGCCATCTCGAGAGGTGCAGATCCTCACCAGTACTGAGCGTGCCTTGTCCGAACGAGGCAGCAGTGATGACGACTGGCTGCAAAAGAATCCTTACCCACGACCCCACTGTTGCCGCACAAGGTAGGCACCAACGGGATATCGGCGGACCATCGATCCCAACTGTCTGCGATACCGGAACTGCGGGTGATGCGAGATCCCCGACGCAGCTGTACGATCCACGTTCGAATGAATGTCGTGTTCGTGCTTCTGCTCATCTTGGTCATGGTGGGTTTCAACGCGCTCTACGTCGCTGCGGAGTTCGCCACTGTCGGCTCGCGGCGCTCGCGCATCCAAGAGACCGCCGCAACGGGGAGCGGACCCGCTACCGGCCTCCTGGCGATCCTCCGGGACCCCAAGCGGCTCGACAACTACGTCGCCGCCTGCCAGATCGGCATCACCTTGTCGAGCCTCGTCGCGGGCGCCTACGGACAAGCCCAGCTGGTCCCCCTGTTCGAGGAGCAGTTCGGGAGCTCGAGTCGCACGATTGCCGTCGTCGTCGTGCTGCTCTTCATAACGGCGTTGCAGGTCGTGCTCGGCGAGCTGCTACCCAAGACCATCGCACTCCGGTATCCCGAAACGTTGGCGATCGCCACGCTCACGCCGATGCGGATCAGCCAATGGCTGCTGCGCCCGCTCGTCGCCGTCTTCAACGGATCCGCCTTTGCCATCATGCGGCGCCTCGGGCTCCACATCGACCACTCCCAATCTCACGTGCACTCGCCGACCGAGCTTGCCGGCCTGTACCGGGACAGCGCGGCCGGTGGGCTGATCGACTCAGACGAGCGCAAGATGCTGACCGGGGCTCTCTCGGTGACCAACCGGGTCGTACGCGAGATCATGACCCCGCGGCGCCGACTCGTAACGATCGAGGCATCAACTCCGATCCCCGATGCGTTGGCCGCGTTCTCCGCCAGCCCGTACTCACGCTTCCCCGTGACCGAGGATGGCGAGGAGATCGTTGGTCTCGTCACCCTGCGCGACCTCTTCCTCGCCAACGAAGAAGGGACCGTTGCAGCGGTCGCCGACATAGCCGAGGAACCGTTGGTCGTCAGCGAGGTGTTCGAAGTCCCGGCACTGATGAACGTATTCTCCAAACGGGGCATCCACGTTGCAGTCGTCGTGAACGAGTTCGGATCGATCTCCGGCCTGGTCACTCGTGAGGACGCCATCGAAGAGGTCTTCGGCGAGTTCTACGACGAGTTCGACGATGAGCCCGACCCGATCACGCGTACCGGATCCGTCGTCTCGGTGCGGGGCGATGTGCTGCTCTCGGTTCTCAACGAGCGCTTCGAGCTGGCCCTCCCAGTCGATCGTGCCGACACCGTCGGCGGCTACGTTTGGCATCACCTCGGCCGTCTTCCGGCCGTGGGTGACACGGTGCCGCTCATCGCCCGGGCCAAGCTCACTGAGAGCAACGACCCCGATTCCGTTGGGTCAGCTCTGCCACTCCGAGTCGACTCGGTCGACGGCACCCTCGTCGAGCGGGTCAGCTTCACCCTCCCCGCAGTCGAACCGGACGAGGACCCGGCATGAGCGCGAACTTGCTCGCCGTCGCCCTCGTGACCGATGTGGCCCTGCCCATCGTTGCCGTGGTCGCGCTGGTGGTGATCAACGGCGTGTTCGTGGCCGCCGAGTTCTCGCTCGTCGCCAGTCGCCGGTCACGCATCGACGCACTGGCGAACGAGGGAAATCGTGGTGCCCGATGGCTCCTCGGAGTCTTCGACCGACCCACCGGCAAGGATGGCTACATCGCTGTGGCCCAGCTCGGCATCACCCTCGCCTCGATCGGCCTCGGCATGTACGGCGAGCCCGCCATTGCGCACTGGCTGTACGATCCCTTCGAGTCGCTCGGACTGTCCGAGGCCGCTGCGCACACGGTCGGATTCCTCGTCGCACTCAGCATCATCACGTACCTGCACGTCGTGCTCGGCGAGATGATCCCGAAGGCCCTGGCGCTGTCCGAGCCCGAGAGCACAAGCCTGCGGGTCAACCCTGTGATGCGCACCTTTAGCCTCCTCTTCCGGCCCGCGGTCGCATTCCTCAACTGGGCGGCACTGTCACTGATGAGACTGCTCCGCATCCCCGAACCCGACAAGACACTGTCGCTGTACAGCTCCGTGGAGCTGGCCATCGTCACCGACGAGTCGGCCGAGGGGGGCGAGCTCCCCGAGCTGCAGCGCGAGATCATCCGGAACATCTTCGAGCTCGAAGACCTCACCGCCGACGAACTCATGACGTCGCGTCATCACCTCCGGGCGATCGAACACGATGCCGGTCGAGCCGCCATCGCCGCCCAGATCGAGACGTCGTCCACTTCGCGCTACCCGGTCTTCGTCGACGATCTCGACCACGTCATCGGAATCCTCCACGTGAAGGACTTCGTGCGGGTCAGCCAGTCCGACGATGACGTCGAGCTCACCTCACTCGTCCGGAGGCTCCCAACCGTGGGTGGCAAGACCAGCGCCGACGTCCTCCTCGCCCGGTTCAGGAACGAAAGGATCCATGCTGCGCTCGTGGTCGATGAGCTCGGCAGCACGATCGGGCTCGTCACCCTCGACGACATCATCTCCGAGGTGATCGACGATCCGGCCGGCGACCACGACCTTCCCGCGGTCGTTCACGACGACGGATCGGTCACGCTCGATGGCGAGACCACGATCACCGAGCTGCTCGAGGACTATGGCTTCACCTTCCGGCACGACGCAGTGACGACGCTCGCCGGCCTTGTGCTGGCCGAAACCGGCAC
>JAHEJN010000202.1 GCA_024638845.1 Acidimicrobiales bacterium
CCCGGGGATCGGACCATCCCACGCGGCGGCCGCATCGAGGATGGCGGCGACCACGGCGGGCGCACCACACATGAACGTGACGCCGTGCTGGTCGACCCGACGGAGGATCTCGGCGCCGTCGACCTTGCGCAGCACCACTTGGGGGACACCGAAACCGGTGGTGGAGTAGGGCATGCCCCAGCCGTTGCAGTGGAACATGGGCAGCGTGTGGAGGTAGACGTCTCGGTCGCTGACCCCGGCGTGCCACCCGAAGGTCGTGGCATTGATCCAGAGGTTGCGATGGCTCATCTCGACGCCCTTGGGGCGCGCCGTGGTGCCACTGGTGTAGTTGATGGTCGCAGTGGCACTCTCGTCGGGCGCCCACTCGGTGGGTTCGGTGTCGAACTCGAACAGCGCGTCGGAGGCCGGGCCGATCTCGAAACGATGCTTCACCGGGATGTCGGCCACGACGTCGGCCAGCTCGGGGTCGTACAGCAGGACCTCGGCGCCCGAGTGTTCGACGATGTACTCGATCTCGGGCGTCTGGAGCCGGAAGTTGATGGGCACGGCCACGCGGCCCCAGCCCGGCGCACCCATCAGCACCACCAACAGCCGGGCTGCATTCTGCGACGCGATGGCCACCCGACCGCCGAAGGGAACCCCCAGCTTCTCGAGACCGGCGGCGAGGGCCTTGGCGTAGGCGTGGAACTGGCCGTAAGTGAGGGGTCCGATCGCGTCGGCGGGCTGATCGGGCTCGTCGAAGATGGCCAGGCGATCTCCGTAAACGAGGGCGGCCCGCTCGAGCTGGTCGCGAATTGTCAGTGGGACTTCCACGGCATTCCTCCGGTTCTCATGATCGGTTTCGGGATTCGGCTTGCTTGCGCCGACGAGCCTCGCCCATGGCGGCGAGCTCGGCCCGGTTGGTATCGTCGACCCGCATGAAGCGAGTCCGCCAGGTGTCGTCGTCGGCGTTCCACACGAACGGCGACTGTACGGTCGTGCGAGGTTGCCACGCCTGCTCGAGCAGGTCGAGGGCCTGCCCGACGATGGCCGACTGCATCGTGATGTCGTAGGGCTTGCCGCAGGGGTTGCCGAGGGGGAAGTCGACGAACAGGAAGCGGGCCACGCCGCATTCCTCGACGATGTCGCGGGCCGAGGCCACGACCACGGTCGGGATTCCGACTGCCTCGAGATGGCGTGCGGTCAGACTCACGGTCTGATGACAGACCGGTCACAGCGGCACCAGTAGCGCCACGTCGACATCGTCGCTCCGCATGCCCTGCTCGATCGCCGGTGCATCGATGCTTCGGGTGACGCGGTGGGAGTACCGGGTGGGGACCCCGTAGAACCGGGGGGAGACCGAACCGATGCGTCCGGCCTCGGCCGCTTCGGCCAGCCGAGCCAGAGGCAGGTAGGTCTCGGGGTCGTCGGTGTGGGTCTCGTCCTTGTCCCACTGCAGCGCCTGGTTGTCCAGCCGAGAGACGGCATCGTGGCCGGCGGCGAACACCTCGTCGGGGCGGGTGGCGAAGGTCGTGCGGTCCCCGGTCGGAAGGTACGACGTGGTGACCACCCCCACCCGACAGCGGTCGAGCGGTTCGGGGAGGGTGGCGAAGGGTGCCTCGTCGTTGGTCGCCCACTCGTATGGCTTCTCGTAGCCGGCGGCTTCGTAGTAGCGGCGTGACGCATCGATGTAGCTCACGTGCGATCGGTGGGCGCGGCGACGTTCGGCCACGGAGCTACAGCGGCTTCTCGCTGGCGACCTCGTACACCGCGAGGTCGCGGTCGAGCACCCCGAGCTCCTCGCCCCGCGCCCGCCACGTCGCCATGTGCTCGGTGGTCATGTGCCGTTCGAGGTCGGCCGCCGTCTCCCACTTCTCGAAGATGTGCAACAACCCCCGATCGCGGGCATCGGGCGTGAACACGTAGGCGATGCAGCCCGGCTCGATGTGCGTCGCGGCCATCATCTCGAGGGCGGCCTCGAGGATGGCATCGTGGTTGTCGGCGTCGATCGTGACGGTTCCGGCGATGAGGACGGTCATGGGGGTAGATCGTCGCACACCGGCCGCGTTTGCTCCCAAACTCCGGCCCGATCGATCACAGGATCTCGGCGCGCTGGACGGCGAAGGTGTCGATGTTGTCGCCGTTCCAGTCACCGACCAGCAGGGTGTCGGCGGCCTGGCCGTAGCCGATGGTGGTTTCGGCGATACCGGTCACGAAGTCGTTGCGGATGAAGATGACGTTGCCCCGTCGCACGGCGAAGGTGTCGACGCCATCGTTGTCCCAGTCGCCGACGAGCACCTCGTCGACGGCCCGGCCGTATCCGAACACCACGTCGGCGACGCCGGTGGTGACCGAGTTGCGCACGTAGAAGACGTTGCCGCGACGTACGGCGAAGGTGTCGTCGCCGTCGCCGTCCCAGTCGCCGACATACACCTGGTCGCCGGCCCGGCCGTAGCCGATCGTGGTCACCGGTCCGGCACCACCGGGGTCGTTGGATATGTGGAAGACGTTGCCGCGTTGCACGGCGAAGGTGTCGATGCCGTCGCCGTTCCAGTCGCCGGCGCGGTACAGCGTGTCGGTGGTCGAACCGAACACGATCGTGCGAATCGTACGGCCCTGCTCGTCGGCCTCGAGGATGGTGCGACCCGACCGTCGGGCGAAGCCGTCGCGGCCGTTTCCGTTCCAGTCGCCGGTGAAGATCTCGTCGGTGGGATGACCGAACACGAAGTCGTAGTCGGCGGGGCCGGTCCGGATCACGTTGGTGACGAAGATGCGATTGCGGCGTCCGTCGATGGGATCACACGCATC
>JAHEJN010000028.1:0-23154 GCA_024638845.1 Acidimicrobiales bacterium
CCTCCGCCCGGATGTGGTCGTCGGTGATCACGAGACCTCCGCCCGGATGTGGTCGTCGGTGATCACGAGACCTCCGCCCGGATGTGGTCGGGCACGGTGTCGAGCGAGGAGAGGGCCGCCAGCTCCTCGAGCAGGGCCACCAGGCGATCGGCACCGAACTGGGCCTCGATGCCGTTGTAGATCTCCTCGGAACGGGGTGCGATCCGACCGACCAACGCGTGACCGTCGCCGCTGAGCGTGAGCAGGGCGCTGCGCTGGTCGTGCTCGTTGGTGCTGCGTTCCACGAGGCGGCGCTGTTCCAGGTTCACCAGTATGCGCGAGAGGCTCGGTCCGAGCAGGAAGGTGTGGTCGGCGACCTCGCCGATACTGACCGGGTCGTCCGATGCGGAGAGGGCGCGCAACACCCGCCACTGTTGTTCGGTCAGGTCGTGTTCGGCCAGCATCGGGCGGAAACGACGCATGGCGGCCTCGCGAGCCCGCAGCAGCGCCATGGGCAGCGATTGCGAGAACGGGCGCATTTCGGGGGTCATCACTGTGCCTCGGGCGGAGTGAGGCGTCGGTCGTCGTCGAACTCGTCGGCCACTGTGTTGCGCAGCGTGCCCAGCTCGGGCACCGACACCTCGACGACATCGCCGGGTGTCAGCCACCGTGGTGGGTCGAGGCGGGCCCCCGCTCCCGTGGGCGTGCCGGTGAAGACGCAGTCGCCGGGAAGCAGGGTGACGAAGGTCGACAGGTAGTGCACCTGGTATTCGATCGAGTACTTCATCGTGGCCGGCGTGTCGTCCTGGCGCAGCTCGCCGTTGACGTGCGTGGTGAGGTGCAGCTGGTCGAAGTCGCCGATCTCGTCGATGGTGACCAGCCACGGGCCGATCGACCCGCTGCGCTCCCAGTTCTTCCCCTGCGTGACGTTGAACTTGGCATGACGGATCCAGTCGCGGATGGTTCCCTCGTTGCCCAGGGTGAGCCCGGCGAGGTGACTGCGGGCATCGCTGAGGGCGATGCGCCGGCCCGGCTTGCCGATGACCGCGACGATCTCGCCCTCGTAGTCGAGCTGTTCGCTCTCGGGCGGGCGAACAACGGGCTGGTCGTGACCGGTGAAGCTCTCGGGGAAGCGAACGAAGACCGACGGGTACGCGGCGTCGCTCTTGTCGACGTACTCTGCGCTGCGGCCGCCGTAGTTGACGCCGATGCAGAAGACCTTCGCCGGCCGGGGGAGCGTGCGTTCGAAGGTGATGGCATCGAGCGCGACGTCGGCGGGCTCACCGGCGTGAGACCGGGCCTCGTCGACTCGCCCTTGCTCGAGCAGCGCCGACAGGTCGGCAACACCGGAGAGTCGGGCGGCCAGGTCGACCACGCCGTGACCATCGGCGGTCACCACACCGAAGCTCGAGGAGGTGGGGGTTGAGTACGACACGAGTCGCATGCAGGGTGTCTTTCGGGCTCGACGGTCGAAGGTCTTTTCTTCGAGTGGTACACATGTTAAACAGATATTGAACATGTGAACAATCCCTGATTCGGGAGTGTGCCCGCCGTGCCCCACATCACCATCGAGTACTCGGCCAACGTCGGCGATCACCACGACATCGACGCGCTCGTCGCGACGGTGCACCGCGCCGCCCTCGCCAACGGGCTCCCTGCGGTCGATGCGCTCCGAACGCGCGCCGCCGAGCGCACTCACTACCGAATCGCCGACGGCGATCCCGATCATGCCTTCGTTGCCATCGCCCTACGCATCGGTCCCGGGCGTGAAGCCGACGCCAAGCAACGCTTCCTGGTCGACGTGCTCGATGCGGCCGAGGCGCAGCTCGCCAACGATGCATCCAGCCCGCTCGCCGTCGCCTGGTCGATCGAGCTCACCGAGATCGATCCGGATTTCCGTGTCAACCGCAACCACGTGCGCGCCCGTCTCCAACAGAAGGCTCCCCGCTGATGGCTTCGACCTCCACCTACGACGAGAACCTGGCGGCCGCCGCCGAGCACCTGGCTCGCTTCGCCACGTCGCCCACGCTGCACCTCATCGGCGGACAGCCCACCTCCAGCATGTCGGGTGCGACCTTCACCAACTCCTCTCCCATCGACGGCATGCATCTGGGCGACGTTGCTGCGGGTGACGCGGCCGACGTCGACGCAGCCGCAACGGCCGCCAACGAGGCCTTCCCGGCCTGGGCGAACACGCCGGGCACCGAGCGAAAGCGCATCCTGCACGCCGTGGCCGATCTCATCGTCGAGCGGGCGAATCAGATCGCCATCACCGAGTGCGTCGACACCGGCCAGACCGTGCGGTTCATGTCGCAGGCGGCCCTCCGCGGCGCCGACAACTTCCGCTTCTTCGCCGACCGGGCACCGGCGGCGGCCGACGGCCTGTCGTTGCCAGCGCCCGACCACGTGAACTACACGACGCGTCGTGCCATCGGTCCGGTGGGGGTCATCACTCCCTGGAACACCCCGTTCATGCTCAGCACGTGGAAGATCGCGCCGGCCCTCGCGGCAGGGTGCACGGTCGTTCACAAGCCCGCCGAGTGGAGTCCTCTCACCGCTCAACTCCTGGCCGAGATCGCCCTCGAGGCCGGACTCCCACCAGGCGTCCTGAATCTGGTGCACGGCATGGGCGAGACCGCCGGGAAAAGCCTCACCGAGCACCCGGCGATCGCCGCCATCGCCTTCGTCGGCGAGTCGAGCACGGGTTCGATGATCCAAGCCCAGGGCGCCCCGACGCTGAAGCGTCTGCACTTCGAGCTCGGGGGCAAGAACCCGGTGATCGTGTTCGACGATGCCGATCTCGACCGGGCCCTCGACGCAGTCGTGTTCATGATCTACAGCCTCAACGGTGAGCGATGCACCAGCTCGAGTCGGGTCCTGGTCCACGAATCGATCTACGACGACTTCTGCGAACGCATCGCCGCCAAGATGCGCAACGTCCCCGTGGGCCACCCGCTCGACCCCGACGCGGTCATCGGCCCCCTCATCCATCCCCGCCATTTCGACAAGGTGTGCAGCTACCGAGCCATCGCCGAGAGTGACGGCGCCACCGTGCACGAGGGCACGCCGTGGGCCGACGCGCCGGCCGGGGGCACCTACGTGGCCCCGATGCTGTTCACCGACGCCACGCCTCACATGCGGATCGCCCAGGAGGAGATCTTCGGTCCGGTGCTCACCGCCCTTCCCTTCCGCGACGAGGCCGATGCCGTCGAGGTCGCCAACGACATCGACTACGGCCTCGCCGGGTACGTGTGGACTCGCGACGTCGGGCGAGCGCATCGGGTCGCCCACGCGCTCGAGGCCGGGATGGTCTGGGTCAACTCGCAGAACGTGCGTCACCTCCCCACCCCGTTCGGCGGCGTCAAGCGCAGCGGCATCGGTCGCGACGGTGGTGACTGGAGCTTCGACTTCTACATGGAGACCAAGAACATCGCCGTCGCTCTCGACACCCACCCGATCCCCGAGCTGGGAGGCTGAGGTGAGCTTGTACTACGTCCAGAAGTTCCTCTACGAGCTCAACCGCGATCCTGCGCTCAAGGATGCCTACGGCGCCGATCGGTTCGCCGTGCTCGAGCCCTACGAGCTCACCGACGAGGAGGTGACCGCCCTGACCGAGCCCGACATCGGTCTGCTCTACCACCTCGGCGTCAACGGACAGATCCTGATGCACTTCGCCGCGTTGCATCACATCGAGTGGACCGACTACCTCCAACGCATGCGCGACGGAATCACCGCCTACGGGCCGGTGCGCGAAGGTGTGTACGCGGTCACGGGCTACGAGGGCGTCGACGAGCACGCGGCAAAGCTCGGCCACCGTGGGCCTGCCGCGCCCGAGGAAGGAGACTGAGATGGCGTTGGTCTACGCAGGGGTGTGCAGCCATGCGCCGGGGATCACCGGGCGGGCCGACCGCGCCGACCCCGACGTCCGCGACCGCTTCTATGCCGCATTCGACGACATGCGAGCGGCGATCCAGGACGCCGGGGCCGAGGCGATCGTCGTCATCGCCGCCGAGCACTTCGCCAACTTCTTCATGGACAACATGCCCAGCTTCGCCATCGGCATGGCCGACTTCTACGACGGTCCGATCGAAGACCCGGGCTGGCTCGCCATCGACGAGTTCCGGGCTCCGGGCAACCGTGATCTGTCACGACGGCTCATCACCGAGATCATGGAGACCGTCGACGTCGCGTACGCCGAGGAGTGGCGCTTCGACCACGGCATCGCCGTGCCGCTGCATTTCCTCACGCCGGCTTTCGATCTTCCGGTGATTCCGGCCAACATCAACTGCCAGGGTCCGCCGCTGGCCCCGTTGCATCGGGCGTGGGCCTTCGGTGAGGCCCTGCGACGGGCGGCCGACTCGGTGCCCGAACGCATTGCGGTGATCGGCACCGGTGGCATCTCGCACTGGCCTGCGACCCCCGACTCGGGCAAGATCAACGAGCCGTGGGACCGTGACTTCCTCGACCGGTGGTGTCGCAATGATCGCGACGCCCTGCTCGACTACGACGACACCACGGTGTACGCCGAGGCCGGTCAGGGCGGATTCGAGATCCGCACCTTCCTGGCGGTGGCCGCGGCTGCCGCCGGAGCCCCGGGCACCGTGCACTTCTATGCGCCCATCCCCATCTTCGCCGTGGGCTGCACCGTCGCGAGCTACGAGATCGATCCTGTGGGCCCGAGCACGCATTGAACGCCCTCTACGGGGTGCTCGGATCCCTCCTCATCGGTGCGTCCGACTTCTTCGGCAGCCGGTCGTCGGATCGGTCGGGTTCGCTGGCCACCGTCACGGTGGCCTTCTGGGTGGGGGCGAGCTTCCTCGCCGTGCTCGCATTGGCCGGACGCTATGAGCTGTCGCAGGAGACGATCGTGCTCGGCGCACTGTCCGGGGTCGGCATCGCCCTCGGTCTCTGGTCGATCTATGCGGGGTTCTCGGCCTCGTCGGTGGCCGTGGTGGCTCCGGTCGCCGCGGTCGTGTCGGCGATCGGCCCGGTGGTGGCCGATGTCGTGCGGGGCGATCCGCCGACGACGCTGGCCGTGATCGGATCGGCCATCGGCCTCTCGGGACTGGTGATCGCCACCTGGGGGCCCCACGGTCGCCACATCGTCATCGGGCTCGTGTACGGAGTGGTGGCGGGTATCGGTTTCGCGTTCGCACTGCTGTCGGTGGCCGAGACCGATGTCGAAGCCGGGCTGTGGCCCGTGGTGCCTCAACGAGTGGTGTCGGGAGTCATCGTGTCGGTGGTCGCGCTGGCGCTGCGTCGGCCGCTGCTCCCGGGCCGCGGCGACCGGCTGGTGCCTGCGGTGGGTGGTCTGTTCGGGAGCGCGGGCGTGGGTGCCATCGCCATCGGCACCCAGCGTGGCTCGATCACCCCGGTTGCGGTGGCCGGCTCGTTCTATCCCGTGGTGACGATCGTGTTGCGCTGGCTCTTCGACGGCGAGGCCCTCACCCCTCGCCAGATGGTCGGCCTCACCCTGGCGTTGGCGGGCATCGTGGCGATCACCCTGGCGTGACTGCCTTCGACACCGCGGCGACGAGGTCGTCGACCGATGGCCGGTCGTCGGGTCCCTCGCCCCAGAAACCCCAGGTCAGCGTGCCGTCGGGGGCCACCACGAAGTCACCCCCGAGCTGAAGCGTGTCGTCGGTCGGCCGACGCAGGCCCCACAGGCCTTCGCTCCTCACGATCTCGATGTAACGGCGCAGGGCTCGGACGCCCCACACCCGCCAGACCGAACCCCGACCCAGGCCGAAGGCCCGGTAGGACGCCCGACTGCCGTCGACGAGGACCGAAAAGGCGAGCTCGTTGCGGCGCCGGTAAGCCGAGGCGACGCCCCTGGTCGCGAAGGTGACCACGGCAACGATGGTGGTCTCGGGGAAGTCGGCGAGCCGATCGCCCACGGCGACGGCATGAGCAGCACAGGGCAGTCAATGGATGTGTCGATGGAAGACCAAGACGACGGCGTGCCCACGATGGTCGGCCAGGCGCCACGGGCGGCCTTGGGTGTCGACGACGTCGAGCGCAGGTGCGGGCCGGCCGATCTGGGGACGTTCGAGCATGGTCACCAGTCTCGCAGCCCCCACTCCGCGAACGACGGCGTGCCACAATCGCCGGCATGACCTTCACCACGCTCGTGTCCGGTATCGACTTCGGCGAGGGACCACGGTGGCGCGACGACCGGCTGTGGTATTCCGACTTCTACCAGCGCCAGGTCCGATCGGTCGATCTGGCCGGCACCCAACGGGTGGAGCTCGAGATCGACGACCAGCCGTCGGGACTGGGCTGGTTGCCCGACGGCCGCCTGCTGGTGGTGGCCATGCGCTCGCAACGGGTGCTCCGAGTGGAGCCCGATGGTTCGGTGGCGACCCATGCCGACCTGTCCGGTCTGGTCGACAACCTCTGCAACGACATGGTTGTCGACGGCGATGGCCACGCGTGGGTCGGCAATTTCGGCTTCGACCTCGTGGCGGGAGCGCCGTTGGCCACGACTCGTCTCGTGCATGTCACGCCCGATGGCGTCGCGGCGATGGCGGGTGACGAGCTGGCGTTCCCCAACGGCGCGGTGATCACCCCCGATGGAGCCACGCTGATCGTCGGTGAGACGTTCGGCTCCCAGTACCGCGCCTTCACGATCGGTGGCGACAAGTCGTTGTCGCACGGGAGGGTGTGGGCCCGTGTCGAGGGATCGTTCCCCGATGGCTGCGCGCTCGACACCGACGGCGGCATCTGGTTCGCCGACGCCGCCGGGAGTCGATGCCTACGGGTGGAGGAGGGCGGCGCGATCACCCACGAGCTGGTCACGCCCCAGCCGGTCTACGCGTGCATGCTCGGCGGGCCCGACGGGCGCACCTTGTTCGCCCTCACGGCGGTCGACTCACATCCCGACAAGGCAGCCGGAACCGCCACGGGAACCATCGACGTCACCACGGTCGAGTCACCGCACGCCGGCCTACCTTGATCTCTGGCGCCAGGGCGTGGGCACGAAGCGGCCGGTGTGGGCCGCGTAGGCGGCGTACTCCGGATAGCGGCGCGTCAGTCGGGTCTCCTCCCAGCGCGCCTTGAAGACGAAGAAGACGACGACCGCGGCCCCCACGACGACACCCGCAACGCTGCCCGACCTGAGCACGAGCCCGACCACGACGAGCAGTACGCCGGAGTAGATCGGGTGGCGGACATACCGGTAGAGGCCGTCGGTGGTCAGACGACCCGTCGCCGACGGCACCGGCGTGGGGGTCAGAGCCGAACCGAGTCGCAAGGCGGCGCTCACGGCCACGGCGAGCCCGGCCACACCCAGCACCACCGACAACACGTCCACCCACGTGGGCGTCGGCCAATGATGCTGCCTCGGAACGAGCACCAGCGCGACGAGCAGCACACCTTGGGCGCCGACGAAGATCCAACCGGTCGTCCGCTCGTCCATCGGTCGAGCCTAGGCCTCCCCGTCGGCTCGATTCCGAGGGGCGGGCACCGGGTTGGCTCGGGTGCGCCGTACTAGGGTCGCGCCGATGCCCTCACTGTTCGCCGAGTACGAAATGGCCCGCGGCTACGACGAGGTGTTCGCCGCCGACGGCACCGTCCGGCCTCGCTACGACCGCATCGTCGAGCGGTTCAGCCAGCTCGACGCAACCGATCTCCGTCGCGTCGAGGCGATCATCGCCGACGAGTTCCGGCGCCTCGGCATCACCTTCACCGTGTACAGCGACAACGAGGGGATCGAGCGCACCTGGCCCATGGATCTGTTCCCTCGGGTGATCGCGGCCAGCGAGTGGAGTGAGCTCGAACGCGGCCTCGAGCAACGGGTCACCGCCCTGAATCGCTTCCTGGCCGATCTCTACGTCGGCGAACGGGCGGCGGTGCTCGATGGCATCGTCCCGGAATGGCTCGTCACCAGCTCCTCGTGCTTCGAGCGCAACGCCTTCGGCATCCCGGTGCCCTATGGCGCGCATTGCATGATCGCCGGGATCGATCTCGTCCGAGGCAGCGACGGTGGCTACGCAGTGCTCGAGGACAACCTCCGCAACCCCAGTGGCATCTCCTATGTGGTCGAGAACCGGGCCGCGATGGCCAAGGCGTTCCCCAACCTGTTCGACGACCACACGGTCCAGCCCGTCGATCAGTACGGCGCCATGCTGCGGGCGACGCTCGAATCGGTCGCGCCGGCCCCGGCCGGGGACACGCCGACCATCGTCGTGCTCACACCCGGCGTCTACAACTCGGCCTATTTCGAGCATGCGTTCCTGGCCCGATCGATGGGAGTCGAGCTGGTCGAGGGCCGCGACCTCGTGGTCGACGGTCAGGTCGTGTACGCGCGAACCATCGGCGGCCTGTCCCCGATCGACGTCATCTATCGCCGCATCGACGACCAGTTCCTCGACCCGGTGGCCTTCCGACACGACTCGAGCCTCGGGGTTCCCGGGCTTCTCGGTGCGATACGTGCCGGCACCGTCACGGTGTGCAATGCGCTGGGCAACGGCGTGGCCGACGACAAGGCCGTGTACGCGTACGTGCCCGAGATGATCAGGTACTACCTGGGTGAAGAGCCGGTGATCCCCAACGTGACGACCTATCTCATGTGGGAGGACGAGCAGCGGGAATCGGTGCTCGGTCGCCTCGACGAGCTGGTGATCAAGCCGGTGGCCGAGTCGGGCGGCTACGGCATCGTGATCGGCCCCCATGCCACCGACGAGGAGCTGGCGTTGGCCCACCGCAACATCGTCGACGACCCCCGCAACTGGATCGTGCAGGAAGTGGTCGATCTCTCGAGCCTGGCCAGCCTGGCCGGTGACCACCTCGAACCACGCCACCTCGATCTTCGCCCGTTCGTGCTCACCGGCGAGCGCACGCAGGTCTTTCCCGGTGGGCTCACCCGCGTGGCCATGCGGAAGGGCTCACTGGTCGTGAACTCTTCTCAGGGTGGCGGCTCGAAGGACACGTGGGTGCTGGCCGAGCAGACCGCCGACGGTGGGGCCAACGCATCGTGATCCTCGTCCGGCACGCCGAATCGCTCTACTGGGCCGGCCGCTATCTCGAGCGGGCGGAATGCACCTCGCGGTGGCTCGACGTGGCCAGCCGCACCGCCATGCATCTGTTGCCCGACGAGGCCGCGACCGAATGGTCCGAACTGCTGCGAGCACTCGACCTGAAGGCCGACTTCGAGGCGAGCCAGCATCGGGCGGTTCGTCGTGATGTGGCCACGTTCCTGCTCTCGGCGCCGGAGAATCCCGGTTCCGTCCGGTCGTCGGTCGAGGCCCTCCGTGAGAACCTGCGGGTGGCTCGCGACCGCGTTCCCGTCGAGCTGTGGGAGGAGACGAACCACCTCCACCTCGAGGTCTCCCGCCTCGACGTCGAGGCCACCTACGACCGCGGATCGCACGAGATCTACTCCATGATCCGCGAGGGGTGCCAGACCATCAGTGGGGTGCTGGGCGAGTCCATGACCCGCGACGAAGGGCACGCCTTCCTCGTGCTCGGCCGCACGCTCGAACGTTCGGTGCTCACGCTCGGGCTGTTGAAGGTGTCCTTCTCCAATCCGCGGGGCGTCTTCGACGGTGAGCGCATTCTTCGATCGTCCAGTGCGCTCCAGGCCTACCGGCGGCTGCACGGACACCGAAACGATCCGGTGGCCACCGCCGTGTTCCTCCTCGATGCGCCCGACGTCCCGCGCTCGGTGTTCTCGTGTCTGCGCCAAGCCGAGGCCCGCCTGGCCATGCTCCGGACGGGAACGCTGTCGGTGAGCGTCCCCGAGCAGCTGGCCGGCCGGCTCCGGTCGCGCTTGGAGTACGGGGAGATCGTCAGCCGTCTCGGCGACGATCCCGTAGCCGTGCTCACCGAGGTCGACGACGAGGTCCGGGCACTCGCCGAGTCGGTGACCACCGAGGTGTTCCGTCCGCTCGGCGAGGCCATCATCCACACGCAGTTCGTTCGGCCCGGACGGAACCGCTGATGCGACTCGACATCCGCTACCGCTTGCACTTCGAGTACGACGCGCCGGTGTGGGACTCCCAGAACGAGATCCGCGTGCGGCCGAGCGACCGGCCCGGCCAGCGAGTCATCTCGCATCGCCTCACCACGGCGCCCGCCGCGCGCGTGCTGACGTTCACCGACTACTGGGGCACCACCGTCGACCACGTCGGCGTGCGCGAACCGCACTCGACATTCGACGTGCTGGCCGAGGCCTCGGTGGAGACTTCTGCGGTTGCCCAAACCGGTCGCGCGGTACCGATCGAAGCCGTAGGTGATTCGGACTTCGTGCTCGAACACGTCGAGTACCTCGCCGAGTCGAGCCACACTGCAGGCACCGAAGCAGTAGCAGACCGGGCCGCGTCGGCCAGCGCCCACTCGAGAACGGTCTCCGATCGTGTCGATGTCATCGTCGACACCGTGCACGAGATGCTCGTCTACGAGGGTTCCGCCACCGACATCGGCGTCTCGATCGCCGATCTGGTCGCCGGCGGCAAGGGCGTCTGTCAGGACTATGCGCACCTCACCATCGCCATGCTGCGCAGCGTCGGCATCCCTGCCCGGTACGTATCGGGCTACCTGTTCGCCTCCGACGAGCGATCACTCGACGACGACGATTCCGACCAGGTGAGCGTCCAGACCCACGCCTGGGTCGAGGCGGCCATTCCCGGGCACGGCTGGTACCCGGTCGATCCGACGAACCGGCAGGTCGTCACCGACCGCCACGTGGTCATCGGCCACGGGCGCGACTACGACGACGTCGCCCCCGTACGGGGAGTGTTCGCGGGGACGGCCACGCCGTCGGTCGAGGCCGAGGTCGTGATCGCCCGCATGGGGCCGGCCGCCCGATCGGTGATCACCGATGGGCCGCGACGCCTCGACGACGGACAGTTCGAGGCCCGCCAACGCCTTCAGCAACGCCAGCAACAGCAATAACCGGTCTCACTCGGCGAGAACGGCGTCGATGTCGGCGATCAGCCGGTCGATCTCACCGAGCAGCTCGAAGCGTTGGACGCCCGGGCCCGGAGTCGTCGGTGCGTCGAGGCTGCGGAGGAACTCATTGGTCTCGTCGATGTAGGTGTTCATCTCCTCGAGGAACAGGTCGATGTCGTGGAGGCTCGTGGCGATCTCGGCGTCGGTGAGGGGCGTGGCCGTGGCGGGTCGGGTGGCGCCGGGCGCGGCGGCGAGCCCGGTGCGGTAGCCATCGGCGGCCTGGCCGAGTCGAGCGTCGACCACGACGTTGAGGGTCGCCAGGAGATACGGGTTGTCGGTGTACCGCGACGCCACGTTCTCGGCCTCGTCGGCGATCGTCGCGGTGACCAAGCTCTGTGTCGTCTCCCGTGCAGTGAGACGGGCGACGCCGCTGGCCCCCTCGTCGACGTAGCGGGAGGCGACGCCGGCGGCCAGCTCCTTGGCCCCCTTGACCGCTCCACCGCTCAGGCCGGGTATCGGCACGAGCCCCACGCCGTGGGCGAAGGCGTTGGCCATGTCGCCCTTGGAGAGGTAGTAGAGCATCATCGCGCCGTCGATGGCATCGCCCACCACCGGAACGAAGGTGGCCCAGTCGAGAATCGACAAGAAGTCGATGCCACCGGTGTCGTGCCAGGCCCCGTCGTCGAGAACCCGTTGAGCCGCATCTCGCACTTCGGGTGGAAGGTCGGGCCGAGCGACGAAGGCCTCGAAGTCGGCCTTCGACAACACGCCGTCGCTTTCGCCACCGTGGGCGGCGATGTCGATCTCGGAACCGGAGAAGATGAGGGTCGACCACGCGCCGACGTGGGCCTCGAAGGCGTCGAGGGCACCGAGGGTGAGGGGTGCCGCATCGGCCCACCAGTCGCCGTCGTCGTCGATGAAGCCGTCGCGATAGAGGTCTTCGAGATAGTCGTCGTCTCCCTCGGCCGTGGTGACGGCGGCCAGGAACGCCGGGTTGGCGAGCAGCCAGGCGGCGGCGGCCGCCACATCGCCGTGCAGGTGTTCGGCAGCCCACTCGAGGTCGTCCCTGCTCATCACACCGTCGGCATCGAACCGTCCGTCGCGTGTCTCGATGAGACCGAACGCCGGCCGGATCTCGGCCAGGGCGCGGAGCCCGGAGTTGAAGCCCTCACCGCCGAACACGACGCTGCGAACACGAGTGCCCAGATCCCGGGCGTCGGCGCGGTTCTGTTCGGCCAACGCTTCGAGGCGGAGGTCGTGGGGAAACGGGCAGACGTCGAGGAGCCCGCCGGTCTCGTCGAGGTCGACGCGAAGGGGTCCGCGGTTGGCGTCGAGGGCGTCGGCCGTCCAGACCAGGTGGTTCACCAGCGTGCCGGCCGCTTCGGGATCGAGGAGGAGAAGATCACTCACGAAACGCTATGTAAATACATGAAACAAAACAAAGCAACACTGAACTTTATGAGAACTCACCACCGTCGGCGATCTCGAGCAGGATCGCTGCGAGCTCGGCCGGGCGATTCTCCGGAATCATGTGGCCGGTGGCGATCTCGCGGTAGGTCCATGCGGGGTGGTTCCGGACACGCTCGCCGAAGGGCACGAAGGGATCGTCATCGGAGCTGCCGAGCGTCGCCTTGATGTAGGTGCGTCCGAAGGGGTACTCCTCCAGTGGTCGGGTCAGACCCACCGGCTCGGTGAAGGTCGCGAGGGGCTGCGCCACGCGACGGGCGCTCCACCACGCCGTGACGTCGGGGTCATCGAGCTCTCGCGGGGCGGGAGGTACCGACCAGGGTTCGTCCGGAGCCCGCTGTCGTCGGGGCATGTCGACGAGGTCGGCCACCGACTGTCCGTCCGCCGGCACGAATGCGTCGAGGTACACGAGGTGACGCACTCGCTCGGCAACGTGTTCGAGCGCGCCGGTCACGACCATCCCTCCGTAGCTGAACCCGAGCAGCACGATGTCGGTCAGGTCCTCGAACAGCACCTGGTTCACCACGTCGTCGATGTGCGTGCGCAGGGTGACCTGGGGGCCGGTGAGGTGCACGCGCTCGCCGATGCCCGTGAGGCTGGGTGTGAACACTTCGTGCCCTCCGGCCTGCAGGATCGGCCGCACCAGCCGGAAGCCGTGAGCGCCACCCCACGCTCCGTGCACGAGTACGAACGTCGTCATTCCTGCTCAGACCTCGACGAGAACCTCGTCGTCGTCGGGGTCCTCGGCCACCGCCGTGGCCGGCAACGGCCGGAGTCGGCGGCGCCGATCCTCGAAGGCGTAGAGCGCGGTCGCCGCCATTGCCGCGACGATCATGACCCAGAACGCACGCGGCCACGCGAAGACCGGATCGATGAGGTCGTTCACACCCACGTCGGTCTCGAACAGCCGCTCGAAGGCCCAGCCGGTCGCGACGACGGCCAGCGCGATCGAGCCGAGGGTGAATATCCACGTGTAGGCCAGCGTCCGGCGCAGGATGAACAGGACGGGGAAGAGCAACAGGATGATCACGGCCTGGCCGATCTCGATTCCGAGGTTGAAGCCGAGGAGCGACTGGATCCGGTTGGACCGGTCGAGACCGAGATCGGACAACAAACCGGCAAAGCCCAGCCCGTGGAACAGGCCGAAGCCGAAGGCGATCGCCCACTCTTTGTTGAAGAAGCGGGGTTTGAGGTTGTGCAGCGCCGCCAGGGCGATGGAGATGGCGATGAGGAACTCCACGCCCCGCGCCGGCAGCTCGATGATCTCGAACCCACCCAGCGTGAGCGTGATCGAGTGCGCAATCGTGAACATCGTCACGATCTTCATGACGCGCCAGAGCGACGACCCGAAGGTCGGGGCCGGTTGCCAGCCGTCTTCGCGATTGAACACGAGGACCGCGGGCAGAACCAGAGCGATGACGAAGAGGATGTGGTCGGTTCCGATCCGGATGTGATCGATGCCCAGATCGATGACCGCGCTCATCCCCTTCCACCACGACGAGTCGTCGAGGTCGACGACCTGGGTGGTGTTGCCCGAGGTGTAGCGGAGGAGGTCGTCGGCCTCGTTGGCGAAGGTCCCGGTGCCCCAGTCGTTGGCGATCAACAGGAACGCATCAGCATCGGGGTTCGACTCGATGATGCCGTCGAAGAAGACCGTGAACTGTCGGGGGACCGAATCGAAGCGCTCGACAACCTCGAACTCGAGGATGGCGTAGCTGCCCGCGTTGACGAACAGCATGTCGAAACCGTCGAAGTCGAGCCCCCAGTCGACCGTGCCGTCACCGATGGCGAGGTGGTCGCCGGCGTAGTCCTGGAGCAGTTCGAGGTTCTCGGCGATGCCACGCAGGGCGCCGTCCCGTCCCTGAGGGATCGACAGGTCGAGCACGTCGTTGAGCTGATCGATCGGGAACTCCACCCGACCCTCGATGCGGTCCTCCAGGATGTCGAGGTAGACGTAGCTCTGTTCACCCGTGTGGGCACCCGCGGGAGAGCCGAGCGCCAGGAGCAACGTGGCGACCGGGACGAGGGAGGCGAGGAGCACGCGCATCACTGTCGATTTCGACTTCACGGCGTGCTGGCTCCCTTCCAGGTCGAGGTTCTCTGCGACATTGTGGCTGAATCGAGGACGGTGGGCATACTCATCGCGTGAGTTTCGCAAGGCAACCCGAAGCCGAGATCGTAATGGAGTCGGCCGACTCCGTGCGTGCGTTCCATGGCGCTGGTGCGCCCGGCGGGCCTCTGGCGCCGATCTACCACTTCAATGCCACTCGGTTCAGCGCGTTGCTCCCCGTCGGTGGCACCGTCGTCGATCTCTTCTGCGGTTCGGCTCAGACGTTGCGTCGACTCCTCGTGGGTCGGCCTGATCTCCGGGGTATCGGCATCGACCTCTCCGAACGGATGCTCGAGACGGCGACGGCCAATCTCGCCGATGCCGGCGTCCACGATCGGGTGCAGCTGCGGCGGGGCGACGCGGCCCAGGTCGAGACGCTGATCACCGAGCACGTCGACGGAATCGTCTCGTTGTCGGCGCTGCATCACTGCCCGACCGAGCAGGATCTTCGCTCGGTGCTGGCATCGATCGCACGCGTCCGAGACCGCGACGGCTCGGGGGTCTGGCTCTTCGATCTGGTGCGCCCGGCCGACGAGTCGATCATCGGGTTGATACCGCGTGCCCACGAGGTGAGCGCTGGCGCCGAGCTCGACGCGGCGTTCAAGCGGGATTGGGTCAGCTCACTTCGGGCCGGCTGGACCTTCGAGGAGTTCCGCGAGTCGCTCGACGTCGCCGGGCTTTCTCTCGAGAGCGTCGAGGCCAACTACAGCCAGCTCCACTGGGCATCGCCCGTCTCATCGACCGGCACCGCGGCCGAATGGGACGGACCGATACCCGACCGAGCCGACGTCGCGCGAGCCGATGCGCTCGCCGCGGCGATGGGCTTCGCCTGACCTCGACGGTCAGCCCAGCCCGAGCAGGCCGGCGATGATGTTGCGCTGGATGTCGGACGTTCCGGAGTACACGAGACCCCCGACCGCGTCGCGCAGCTCTCGTTCGACCTCGAACTCGCTGACGTAGCCCTTGGCTCCGTGGACCAACGTGGCGTCGAGGGCGGAGGCAACGGCCGCCTCGCTCGCGGCCAGCTTCACCAGTGCGGCGGCCATGGTCGACGGTCGGCCGTTGGCCACCAGGAGCCCCGCCTTGTACAGCAACAGCCGTGACGTCTCGTGTCGAAGCTGCATCTCGGCGATTCGATGGGAGACGGCCTGGTATCCACCGATCGGGCGACCCGATTGTGTCCGTGTCCGCGCGTACGCGACGGTCTCGTCGAGCTGCCGTTCCATGGCGCCGATGTGGGTGGCGAAGACGAAGGCTCGTTCGGCGTCGAGCGTCGCACCGAAGATGGCAGCACCTGCCCCCTCGGGCCCGAGCCGCTCCGCGTCTTCGACGACGGCGCCGTCGAAGACGATGTCACCGAAGGGAGTCGTCCTCAGACCCATCTTCTCGCGGTTGGGCTGGAGCTCGACACCGGGAGTGTCGGTGGCCACGACGAAGGCCGACAGCCCCCACCGACCCGCATCGGGATCTGTCGACGCGAAGATCACCACGACGTCGCTGACCGAACCGAGCGTGATGTAGGACTTGCGACCCGAAAGACGATAGGAGCCGTCGCCGGTCCTCTCGGCGCGAGCGCTCAAGCCGAAGGGGTCCGAGCCCGAGTCGGGCTCGGTGATGGCGAACGAGCCGTAGAGCGAACCGTCGCAGAGCCCGGGGAGCCAACGTTGCTTCTGTTCTGCGGTTCCGAATTCCTCGATGGCGTGCTGGGTGCTCACGATCTGACTGCCGATGGCAAAGGTGAGCCCGTTGTCGCGGCAACCAAGGCCGAGGCCTTCCAGGATCAACAAGGCCGAGATGATGTCGCGGCCCTGCCCGCCGAACTCCTCGGCGACCAGGAGACCCTGAAGGCCGCGGGCCGCACAGCGCTTCCAGTCGTCGGCGGCGAAGACGCTGTCTCGGTCGGTGCTGACACGATCGCCCTTCGACAGTTCGGCCCGGGCCCACTCGGCCGTCTCGACCTTCAGTGGGTGCTTGTCGTCGAGCAGCGCCTCGATCGCCAGGTCGCTCATTACCCCATGGTGTCCATGATCAGGCGACCCCACTCGTCGACTCGTTTCCATTCGTCCTGGAAGTCCTCGTTGTTCCACCGACCGAGGCCAGGGTAGAACACACGGCTGCCACCGTGTCCCTCGATCTCGTTGCCGTTCCATCGCGGGTCGGCGGGCTCGTCCGCTCGCTGGTAGCGGCTGTCCGACGACAATCGGCATCGGCCGGTGGAGGAGTTGTTGTCGAGGGCACCGTGCAACGTGTGCATACCGAAGCACAACACGTCGCCGGGTTCGAAGTCGGTCGTGAGCCAGCGGCGACCGTACTTCTGCCGCACCGCCTCCGGATCGTCGTCGAGCCAGACCAACCCGTCGCGGTCGGCGTCGGATCTCAGGTATCCATCGAGCAGCTTCGGGTTGCGATGACTGTCCTCGAGGATCATCAGCGCACCTTCCTCCCTGGTCACCCGACCCAGTGGGATCCAGCTCGAGTAGACCTTGTCGGTGCCGCGGTTCATGTACGGGCCGTCGCAGTGGAACCCGCACCCCTCACCAGGCCGAACGAACCGGGGCCAGCGGAAGTCGTAGCAGTGAACTGGCCCCTCGAGCAGGTCGGCGTACAGGTCTACGACGGCGTCGTTCTCGACGACATGTCGGTAGCAGTGGCCCGATCGGACGCTCTCGGAGAAGGCTCGGAGGTTGGCCGTCGACACGCCGTGCCCCGTTCCTTGCCGAGCCTCGTCGATGGGAAAGCGGTCGTCGATCTCGCCGATCGCCGCATACTTCAGCAGGATCTCGTGGCGGGCCTCGAGTACGACCTCGGCCGCGATCAGGCCGGGAAGGAAAAGGTAGCCGCGCTCGTCGATCGTGTTGCGGAGCGCCTCGCCGTCCCCGAGGAGCTCGGTGGCTGATTCGAGCTCACCGAATCGCAACGGGGATGCGTCGATCGAATGTCCGTTCGCGCTCAGGTGCATGGCACTGGCTTCCTCCGCCTCGTGACCCGGAGTCGGGGTCACGGTCGCATCAGTTGGGCATACTCGGTCGGGTGCAACTCCTCAGCCAGCTGCTCTACCACGATCGTATCGATTTCGGGGCTCCTGCGGTCACCGACGGTCGTCGCTCGCTCGACTACGGCGAGCTGATCGACCGGTCTGGGCGGCTGGCGGCCGCGTTCGTCGATGCCGGTATACGCCCGGGTGACTGCGTCGCCATACATGTCCGCAAGTCGGTCGACTCGATGGTGGCAGTACACGCATCGCTGCAGGCCGGCGCGATCTACGTGCCCCTCGATCCCATGGCCCCGGTGTCGTATCTTGCGACGCTCGTTCACGACTGCGCCACGAGAGTGCTCGTCTCCGATGCTTCCGGAGCCGTACTGGCCGATCTCGTCGAGCAGACCGACCTCGACGTGGTCATCGGCCCCGATCAGGCCCCGGCGACGTCCCGTTGCATCCCCTGGGCCGCGGTGGGCGAGCTCGATGCTCGTGAACCGGTCGCGCTCGTCGACGACGATCCGGCCTACATCATCTACACGTCGGGCTCCACCGGAACGCCGAAAGGGATCCTCCACACCCATGCCAGTGGGCTTGCCTACGCGAAGCTCGCCGCCTCCACCTATGGTCTCCGTCCGGGCGATCGGCTCGCCAACATCGCGCCGCTGCACTTCGACCAGTCGACCTTCGAGCTCTTCGCCGCCCCCTTCGCCGGGAGCTCGGTGGTCATGGTGCCCGAGCCGGTGCTTCGCTTCCCGGCCAGCCTCACCGAGCTCGTCGAGCGGGAGCAGATCACCGTTTGGTACTCGGTGCCGTATCTTCTCATCCAGGTGCTCCAGCGGGGTGCGCTCGACCAACGCGACCTGCGGAGACTCCGTTGGGTGTTGTTCGGGGGCGAGGTCTTCCCTCCGGGGCTGCTCGCCGAGCTGATGTCGATGTGGCCCCACGCCCGATTCAGCAACGTCTACGGCCCGGCCGAGGTCAACCAGTGCATGTACTTCCACCTCGACGAGCCGCCGATCGATCTCGGAGCCGTGCCCATCGGTCGGGCCTGGGCAGACACCGAAGTGGCGATCGTCGACGACGACGGACAGGTCGTCGAAGCGGGCACGTCGGGTCAGCTCCTGGTTCACACGTCGACGATGATGGACCGCTATTGGAACCGCCCCGGGCTCACGGACGGCTCGATTCGCGTCCGTTCGACGTCGACCGGCGGAACCGGCCGGTGGTATGCCACCGGTGATCAGGTGGTCGAACGCCCCGATGGCAACCTGGTCTTCCTCGGACGCGCCGACAACCAGGTGAAGATCCGGGGACACCGCGTCGAGCTCGAGGCGGTCGAGGCGGCACTGCTGGATCTTGACGGCGTGGCCGACGCGGCCGTGGTCGGTGCCGGGCCCGACGAGTTGATCGCGTTGATCGTCCCCCGCGGCCCCGTTGACCACCGCGAGCTCCTGGTTACGCTGGGGGCTCGTCTGCCGAAATACTCCGTACCGACCGGAATCGCCGAGGTCGCGTCCCTCCCTCGGACCGCAACCGACAAGATCGACCGCCGAGCGGCGAGAGAGCTGCTGCCCGAGACTCCATGAGCACCGACACAACCATCCTCACCTACATCACCACCGAGATCGCCACTGGCGACGAGCCCGTCGACCGCGAGACCGACCTGCTTCTGACCGGTCTGGTCGATTCGATCGGGGTCATGCGCATCGTGGAGTGGCTCGAGACGACCCACGAGATCGAGATCCACCCGGCCGATGTCATTCTCGAGAACTTCCAGACGGTCGCGGCGATGGCCGCTTTCGTCGAGCAACGGCTGGACACAGCCTCGGACTGAGATCCCGACCATGGAGATCCACATCGGTTCGGCATCACTCGATGTCGCCGACGACGAGCTCGCCGCGCTGGAAGCGCTGCTCTCGGGTGACGAGCGGGCCCGGGCTGCGGCGTATCGATCGGCGCTCGATGGCCGTAGATTCGTGGCCGGCAGGGGTCTGCTACGCCAAGCCGTCGCCCGTCACTGCGGTGGCGCTCCGGCGGCGGTGGGCTTCGTGGGCGAACGGCACACGAAGCCGAGGCTCGTGCTCGTCGAGGGTCGCCATCGGTGGCAGTTCAGCTTCACGAGGAGCGACCGGCGGGCGATGTGGGTCCTTTCCGAGAACCGGGAGGTCGGCATCGACATCGAACGGGTGGCCGAGATCCCCCACCTCGATGCCGTCGCGAAGACCGCCTTCTCGCCCCGTGAGCACGCCTCGTGGCTGGCCATGCCCGAGAACGATCGACTGCAGGCCTTCTACGACCTCTGGACCCGCAAGGAGGCACTCGGCAAGGCCGAAGGACACGGCATGACCCCGGGGTTGCACGAGGTCGAGGCGCCGGTGACACCGATACCCACGGGGTCGGTCCACCCGTTCGGTCGGTGGCTTCTGAGTCGTCTCGAGCCCGGGCCGGGCTATGTCGGCCACGTGATGGTGCAGTCACTCGCCGGCGACCCCTCCTGGCACGGGGTCAGCGACGAGCCCGAGGGCGTTGGTTCGGTCCGGCGAACGTTCCGCTGAGGGATCGGCGATCCTCAGAGTCGGTCGTTGGCCAGTGCCGCAACCTCGGAGAGCGCCGGCTCATCGAGCAACTCGGGGTGACGCGCTTCGACGACGTGGTCGTCGGCACCACCGGCGAGCGCCGACCAGCGCATATGGGTTGCTGACCGTCGCCAGCTCGCGAACTCCGACGACCGGATGATCGTGACGGTGGCCTCGCACTCGGGGGGAACGTATGCGTTGAACGCCCGCTTGCACGCTTCTCGCACCCAGTTCGATGTGAGCAGGCGATCGGTGGCCGCCCCCGTGAGTGCGCGGGTGCGGGCGCGTTTGCGACGGACTTTGGCGACGCCGCGACGCACGGCAGCGCCGACGCCCTCGGAGCGCAGGATCGAGAGTGCCCGGCGCCACGGCCCCGAACGGACGCCGGCAGGAAACGGCGTGTCGAGCAAGGCGAGCAGTTCCACGGTCTCGCCCTGTGCCTCGAGCTGATGGGCGATCTCCCAACAGAGTGCACCACCGAAGCAGTAGCCGAGCAGGCGGTAGGGGCCGTGTGGCTGGATCTGCCGCAGCTCGCGTAGGTAGACGGCGGCGATCTCCGGAAAGGTGTCCAGCGGGGCTCGCTCGCCGTTGCGGCCGATCGGTTCGAAGCCGTAGACGGGCTGGTCGGCGCCCAGGGCGAGAGCCAGGGGACGGTAGAAGAGCACGTGCAGGTCTCCGGCGTGAACACAGGCCAGCGGCGGCTTCGATCCCTCGGTCTGGATCGGGACCAGCGACTCCCACTCCGACGGGGCTCCCTCCCGGAGCACCGAAGCCAGGTGCTCGACCGTTGCGCCGTCGAGCAGCGTGGCGATGGGGAGACGAACGCCAAGTCGAGCTTCGATGGCGTCGAAGAGCCGAACGGCGAGCACCGATGTGCCGCCGAGCTCGAAGTAGTCGTCGCGGATGCCGACGTCGTCGAGCCCGAGCGTCTGCTCCATGATCTCGACGAGTCGGCGTTCGACAGTGTCGCGAGCAGCGATCTTCGATGCCTGTTTCTCTTCTTCGTCGGGCGCGGTCCGGAGGACAGGAACCAGGCTCGCGGTGTCGGCGCAGACATCGGCAACGCGGCGTTCGGGGTCATCCGCCAGCGCTCGCAGCGCCGCCACGAAGGCATCGAGGAGCGCCTCCATGCCGGTTGGCCCGAACCGGGCGGTGTCGTAGGCGAGGTGGGCTCGCCAGGAATCGCCAAGGGCGAGGGCGAGGGTGACCGGGAAGGTGGTCGTGACGCCGCTGCGGAAGTCGGTGAGGGCGATGGGCGCGCGGCGCGCTGGTTCCGCCGGGAAATTCTCGACGACGAGCAGTGATTCGAACAGCGGTTGCCCGCCCGCGATACCACTCCAGTCCTGGATGTCGGACAAGAAAGCGGTCTCGTGGGATTGGCTGGCGAACTGCTCGTCGCGCAACCCTCGGACCCAGTCGCCGATCTCCCCGTCGCCCATCCTGACTCGCACCGGAACGACATTCGAGAAGAACCCGATGAGTCGTTCCATCCCGTCGATCGGCGCGGCCCGGCCCGCGACCGTGACGCCGAAGACGATGTCGTCCCGGTCAGACAGCGCAGCGAGGACCAGACCCCATGCGGCCTGCAACAACGCATTCGGCGGGACATGCAGGGAAGTCGCGGCGCTGCGTACGGCGGATGCGACGTCGGCGTCGAGCTCGCGATCGATCGATGTGAAACCGGTGGTGGTCCCGCCGGGCTCGGCCAAGGCGAGCCGGGCCGGCGGGTCGTAGCCTCCGAGGCGTTCGCGCCAGAACTCTGCGGCGCGGCTGTGGTCGAGCTCGGTGGCCCAGGCGTGGTAGCGGCGGTAGGCGTCGGCGGCGCCGGACGACACCATGCCCGAGGGGTCGCCGTACGCTTCGAGGACTTGTTCGAGCACCAGCGCCGCCGACCAGCCGTCGACGAAGAGATGGTGGCAGGTCCACACGACCTCGTAGGCGTCGTCGGCAGTCCGGATGGCCGTGACCCGCATCACGGGAGCCTCGCCGACGTCGAGTCCCGACGCCCGATCGCGCTCGAGGAACTCGTCGAGTCGTCGAGCCTGCTCGTCGGGAAATGCTCCGCTCCAGTCGAGATCGGTCCACGGCACCTGCACTGCCTTCCAGACGATGACCATGGGATCGGCTGCTTCGCGACCGCGACACGACATGCGCAGGGCGGCGTTCGCGCGCACGACCTCGTTCCACGCCGTTTCGAGGCGGCGCGGGTCGACGGCGCCGGTCAAACGGCATTGCACCTGAAGGAAGCCGGGATCCTCCACGGAGAGGGCGCCACGGAGGTGGAGCGCCTTCTGAAGGGGAAGCAGCGGCAGGATCGCCTCGATGTTGCGCCGGGCGGCTTCGGTCGGTTGGGCGGAGCGGATGGTGGTCATCGGTCGTCGCAGGTGGTCAGAGGATGTCATCCAGGAAGGCGTCGAGCTCGTTCTGGTCGAGCCCGGCCTCGGGGAAATCAGACGGGGTGAGCGGGGCCGAATCGGTATTCGAACACCACTCGAGGAGCTCGGTCAGCCTACGGGCAATGCCCGTCGTCAGCGAAGTCGCCGTCGTGTCCCGATGCCGTTCACTGCTGTAGCGCACGTCGATGGTCAAACGATCGTCCCGCACTGCCACTACGACGTCGAGCAAGTGGGTGCGCCGATTCTCGTGCGCACGAGACGTCTCGTCGGCTCCGGACCGGGGCATCAGGAGCCTGCCCGTCGAGGGCCTGGCGACCCGGCCGAGGTAGTTGAAGCCGATCGGAGTGGTCGGGTCGGGTGAGTAGCGTTCGGATCGGAGCTGTTCCTTCGCGGCAGTGATGGCCACGCCCGGGTCTGCGTCAGGGTCGAACGTGAGCACGGCGGTCGAGGTGTCGGTGAACCAGCCGATGGTGCGTGACGTGTCGAGGTCGTCGGGGCGGCCATGTCCCTCGATCGCAAGTTGCATCTCCCGGTTGTGCGTCCAGTCCGCGACCGCGAGGCCGAGCGCGGCCACGAGGAGGTCCTCGGGGTTGGTGCGGTACGCCACGTTCGCATCGGTCAGGAGGGTGGTCGTCTGGTCGAGGGTGAGCGACGTCGACGATGTACGCGTCGTTGCCTCGGTGCCTGGCCCGTCGCCGTCGAAGTCGACGGGAAGCGTCGAGGTGCTGGTCGGGACCCGACGCCTCTCGTCGTCGA
>JAHEJN010000028.1:23254-35244 GCA_024638845.1 Acidimicrobiales bacterium
CGATCGGCGCGCTGCTGCGGCCAGTCCGGCCAGCGTTGGATGGTCGGCGACGTCGCGTGGCTCGAGCTGGAGTCCTGCCCGGCGGGCCCGCGAAAGGAGTTGGATGCTCACGATCGAGTCGCCGCCGAGCGCGAAGAAGTCGTCGTCGATGGTCACCCGCTCGACGCCGAGGAGCTCCGACCAGAGCCCGGCCAGGGTTCGCTCGTCATCGGTTCGGGGGGCAACGCCCGCCGCTCGACTCTCGCTCGCCGCGCGAGGCTCGGGCAGCGCACCCGTGTCGATCTTGCCGTTCGGCAGTCGGGGGAGGGCCAGCATCGCGACGATGGTGCTCGGCACCATGAACTCCGGGAGTCGCTGTTCGAGGGCCGAGCGAATGTGGGCGGTGCCGTCGATGGCCGACGCGGCCACGTAGGCCACCAGTTGGGTCCGGCCCGGTACCGTTTCGCGGCCGAGCACGGCTGCCTCGACGATGCCGGGAAGCTCCACGAGGGCCGCCTCGACCTCGCCCGCCTCGATGCGATGGCCCCGGATCTTGAGCTGGGAATCGGCCCGACCCAGATAGAGCAGCGCACCGTCGGATCGATGGCACGCGAGATCGCCGGTTCGGTAGAGCCGTTCCACAACGCCGCCCAGAACCTCGACGTCGACGAAGGCCGCCTCCGTGAGATCGGCGCGACCGAGATACCCGGGCGTCACGCCCTCGCCTCCGAGGTACAACTCGCCGGGGAAGCCGATAGGTACCGGTCGGGCCTGAGGGTCGAGCACATGGGTTCGGGTGTTGACGATCGGCCGACCGATGGGCACCGGACCTCGGGTATCGGCGGGTTCGACGCGGTGCACGGTCGACCAGACCGTCGCCTCGGTCGGCCCGTACTCGTTGTGGAGCTCGGCGGCCGGGAGCAGGTCGTGGTGGATGGCAGCCGTCGATGCCGAGCACGCCTCGCCTGCAACGACGGCGACCTCGAGCGAGGCGAGTCGGTGCCGACCGTGGTCGAGCAGGAGCGCGTACAGCGACGGCAGTGTCAGCAGATGGGTGACCGAGTGCTGCTCGACCAGCTCGGTGAGGACCTCCATCTCTTGTTCCTGTCCTGGAGCGGGGAGGACGAGGGTGCCACCTGTGCACAGCGTCCAGAAGATGCCGACCGCCGAGCTGTCGAACGCGAAAGACGACAGCAGCAGGAACCGCTCGGGCCCTCGGCCGTAGTGATGGCTCCGGGCGGTGGTGGAGTGCACGAGATTACGGTGGGTCACCGGCACGCCCTTCGGTCGACCCGTCGAGCCCGACGTGTAGATCACGTAGGCGGGTCGACTGCTGGACCGCTCGACGCCCGGCGGGTCCGTCATCGGTGGGGGCAGGTCCGTGGCGGTGACCACGATGTCCAGGCCGGCGTCGTCGATGATCGCCTGATTCCGGGCATCGGGATAGGTGGGATCGAGCGGAACGTAGGCGGCGCCCGCCTTCAAGACACCCAGAACGCCGACGAGCATCTCCGCCGATCGTTCGATCTTCACCCCCACCCGGGTGCCGGGCTCGACGCCATCGGCCAGCAACTGAGCAGCAAGACCGTTGGCCCGTCGATCGAGCTCGGCGTAGGTGACCTGCCCTGCAGGCGAGATGATCGCCGGGTGGTCGGGTCGCCGGGCGGCGGCCTCCTCGATCAAATCGTGGATGCATCGGCGCGAGGGGAACGGCACCACGGTGTCGTTCCACGCCCGGAGTCGTTCGGCGTCGGGCGACCCGAGCAACGAGAGGCGGTTCAACGGCTGCTCGACGGACTCGACGAGTTGTACGACCGCCGCGGCAAGGGCATCGGCGATCGTGGCGATCCAGGCCTCGTCGAAGCGGGCACCGTCGTAGACGAAGGTGAATCGAAGCCGCTCACCGGGAAGGGCGAGGAGCGCGAGCGGATAATTGCTGTGCTCGTGGAATTCGAGATCGGTGAGGGAGATGCCTCCGACGCCAGGCCGGTCGATGGAGGCGATCGGGTAGTTCTCGAACACCAGGATGCTGTCGAACAACGACTCCCCGGGGTCGACGTCGCTCCATCGTTGTATGTCGGCCAGCGAGGTTGCGTCGTGGTCCTGGAGTCGAAGTCGACTTCGTTGCAGCTCTCGAAGCCAGTCGCCCATGTTCGCATCGGTGTCGAGCCGTGCTCGGAGCGGCACGGTGTTGATGAACATGCCGACCGCGTGCTCGATCCCCGGCAACGTCGGCGGTCGGCCCGACACGGTGACCCCGAACACCACGTCGTCCGATCGAGACCAGCGGCTCAGCACCAGGGCCCAAGCGCCCTGGACAATGGTGTTGAGGGTGAGTCCTCGGGCTGCGCCGAGGCGCCGAGCTCGGTCGGTGACGTCTCGATCGAGCTCGCAATCGAGCTGGCGACCAGCGCGACCGGCGGTGATCGGTGGTGTCGGCGGGTAGATCGGTGTCGGGGTCGTGAATTCTGCGAGCTCGGTGGTCCATGCTTGCTCCGCCGCGACCGCCTCGCGGCCGGTCAGCCACTGTACGTAGTCGCGAAACGGCATTGGTTTCGCGAGGCTTGCGTCATCGAGGTCGTCTGTGGCATGGATCGTCATGGCCTCGTCGAGCAGAAGTCGCGTCGACCATCCGTCGACGATCAGGTGATGGAACGTGAGTACCAGCCGTGAGCCGGTGGCGTCGTCGCGCCACAGATGCAGCCGCAGGAGCGGCGCCGACGCGAGATCGAAGCCCTTGGCGCGGTCGGCGGTGAGGAGCTCGTCGAGTCGGCGACGCTGCTCTGCTGCGTCGAAGCTCGTCCACTCGTCGGACCACGAGGGCTGCTTCCACTGCAGCTCGACTTTGCCGCGAACCACCTGGAGTGGTTCGTCGAGGCCATCCCAGAGGAAAGCTGTGCGCAGCGCGGCATGGCGCCCGACGACAACATCCCATGCGGCGCGAAGTCGCTCGGCGTCGACCGGTCCATCGATGCGGGCCACGATCTGATCGACGTAGACGCCGGAGTCGTCGTCGGTGATGCTGTGGAACAGCATCCCCTGCTGGATCGGTGTGAGCGGATAGATGTCGTCGACGTTCTCGAGGTGGGTACGCGTCGGACTCACGAATCACCCGAGGCGGAGTCGAGGAGGCCCGCGAGCAGACCGAGCTTGCGATCGTCGAGGTCGGCCAGCGGGAAATCGCTGCTCGTCGCCGCAACCCCTTCGTCGGTGAGACAGGCCGCCACCAGGGCCTCGA
Source organism: Acidimicrobiales bacterium (assembly GCA_024638845.1). Taxonomy (GTDB): domain Bacteria; phylum Actinomycetota; class Acidimicrobiia; order Acidimicrobiales; family JAHEJN01; genus JAHEJN01. The sequence goes on from JAHEJN010000028.1 coordinate 26,472, forward strand.
TGTCGGAGCTCAGCCGCGCCGCCCAACGGGTGATCGTCGCCTCGCTGTGGCAGTCAGAGCTGTAGGACCATTCGACTCGGAGCCGCTCGTCGACGAAGCGGGCGGTGATCTCGAGGAGGAAAGCCCGGTGGAGATCGGCACTGCGGTGGAGACCCAGCGGTCGTGCCGCGCGGAACCGCTCACCGGCGGCTCCGACGGGATCGACACGGCCGAGGTAGTTGAACAGAACGTGATCGTGGTGATCGATGCTCACCTCGTGCTGTCGCTCCGGGACATCGAGATAGCGCAGGACGCCATAGTGGGCCCCACCGGCCGGCAGCGACCGGAGTTGTTCTTTCACTGTGGTGATGATCTCGCTGGCCGCTCTCGTCGACGGGACCCGCAGGGCGACCGGGTAGATGCTCGTGAACCAGCCGACAGTCCGCGATATGTCGGGCTCGGGCAACGCATCGCGGCCATGGCCTTCCACGAACAGCCGAACGTCGTCGGATTCCATCCAGTCGGCGAGCGTCCGTGACACGGCGGCAACCAGTAGCTCGTGCACCGTGATCCGTCCCGCCGTCGGTGCCCGGTGCAGTAGATCGCTGCTGACGGGGACGGGCAACTCGACGGTGATCGTCTGTTCCGATGCCACCGTGGCCGCACCCATCTCTGCATGGTCGCGTGGCACCGCCGCCAGGTCGTTTCGAGCCGTTTCTCGCCAGTACGCCCGGTCGTCGGCCGATTCGGTGCCCGCGAGCGCCCGAAGCTCGTCGGTCCAGCGGCGCAATGACCCGGTGGCCGGCGGCAGTTGGTCGTCGCCGAGGTCGTCGAGCAGTACCGACCAGGAAACGGCATCGACGATGAGGTGGTGGGCCACCATGAGGAGGAGGTCGTCCCCGTCGGCGTCGTGGAAGAGCGCCGCCGCAAGCAACGGAGGGTGACGCAGATCGAAGCCGCGGTTGAGCTGGGCCTCTACTGCGTCGAAGACGTCGGCGCGGGCCTGCTCGTCGAGGTCGGTCACGTCCTCGACGAGCAGCTGCACGGGAGGACCGTGCTCGACGATCTCGGAGCGCCAATGGCCGGTGGCGTCTCGCTCGAACGACTGGCGCAGTGCGCCGTGGTGTTCGACGCAGCGGCTCAAGGCGGTACCGATCGACGACTCGTCGTGGCTGTCGGGCACGGCGACGTACAGCACCTGATTCCACTGCTCGGGATGGGGTTGGTCCTGCTCGAACAGCCACAGCTGCGCCGGTGTCAGCCCGACCGCACCGTGCCCGGGACCCTCGTCGGCTGCCTCGATCGCCGCCGTGACGGCCTGGGCGAGCCCTTCGATGTTCGGGGTGTCGAAGAGGACCGCGGGGGTCAGCGTCAGGCCGAAGCGCTGGGCGCGTGCCACGATCTGGATGGCCATGATCGAGTCGCCGCCCAGCTGGAAGAAGTCGTCTCTCGTACCGATGCGTTCGACGCCGAGCACCTCGCACCAGACCGCCGCCAGCACGCGTTCGGTCTCGGTGCGTGGTTCGACGTAGGCCGTCTCGATCTCGGGCCGACCCCTCGCCGGCTGTGGGAGGGCACGACGGTCGACCTTGCCGTTGGCCGAAAGGGGCATGTCGTCGAGGCGAACGAAGTTCGTGGGCACGCTGGCTTCGGGGAGCCGGGCGGCGACGTGTTCTCGGAGGTCGGCCGGGGGGATGTCGGCGGCCGCCGTGTAATACCCGACGAGCTGGGTGACCGAGCCACCCGCCGAGGCATCGGTGGTGTAGCCGATCTCGTCGAGGATCGTTTGCACCCGTTCGATGTCGATGTCGTCATCGAGCTCGGCCAGAGCCTCGTCGCGTTGTTTGTGGCCCATCCGCACGTCCCAGCTGTAGGGAAGCGAGTAGTTGTGGAACCCGCGCTCTCGCTTGTGGATGTAGATCCCGACGTCGTTGATCAGGCAGTTGGTCGATCGGCCCGTGTCGCCGGGGCGAACCCACGGCACCCGGGTCGCCAGGTAGTCGAGGAGCTCGTCGAGCTCGACGGGGCAGTAGCGGTAGAAGTCGACGAACTGCACTCTCTGGAACACGTCGTCGTCGTCGAAGACGCTGACGTCGAGCAATCGGTTCACCGCATCGTCGACACGGTGGTAGGCCTTCCGTGCGTCGAGCACCATCTGGTCGATCTGCTCGACGCCGACGTCGAGCTCGGTGAAGAGCTCCTCGGTCAACCGCGTCTCGAAGAACTGACCGCGTGAGAGCCCGGTGACGATGAACGGGATGTTGCGGTCGTTCGCCAGCTTGGTGCTCAGAGTGTAGATGGTCTTGAAACAGCCCTGGCACACGTTGCAGTGGCGGTTGAGGCTGTCGACGAAGATCTCGTTCATCGCCGGAGTCGACCCGAAGACGTGGTCGACGCCGAGCTCGGTGGTGACTCGCTCGATGTTGGCCTTGGCCTCGTCGGAGATGAATCCGTTGTCGAGCGTGAACGCGAGCACGTCGAGACCCATGTCGACGAGCTGACAGAGGACATAGGTGCTGTCCTTGCCGCCACTCAGGAGAGCGATGCAGTCGTAGTCGGCGGTCCGGGTGGCCCGGGCCTCGTCGAAGAGCGTTCGGAGCTCGGACATCGAGCTGAAATACGCCTCGGCGCGATTGCGATACGAGTCGAACGAGCGGCACAGGGCACACACCCGGTTCTCGTCGTACGATGCACCGGGGTACTCCGAGGCCAGCCCGCAGCGTGCACAGTGGATCGTCTCGGTTGACGACGACGTCGGCCCGTCACGACGGGTGGTGGCGGCCACCGCGGCGACGACATCGGGGTGGCTCGCCAGCGCCCACTCGACCTCGCCGAGCTCGACCCGCGCCCCGCGCACCTTGACCTGGTCGTCGCCCCGCCCGAGGTACTCGATCACGCCGTCGGCCCGCCAGCGGGCCCGGTCGCCGGTGCGGTACAGGACGATGCCGCCGAGGCCGTTGTAGGACACGAACCGCTGGGCGGTCAGCTCGGCGCGGTTGCAGTAGCCGGCCGCGAGCCCGGCGCCGGCCAAATGGAGCTCGCCGACGACACCGACGGGAAGCAGCTGGCCGCCCTCGCTCAGCACGTGAGCCGCCATGTTGTCGATGGGGCGACCGATCGGCACCGAGCCCGTGGTGTCGGCGCCCGGATCGAAGGTGTGGACGATGCACCCGACGGTCGCCTCGGTCGGACCGTACTCGTTGTCGATCGCGACTCTTCCGCCCAGCGCCTGCCACACCCGCCGGGCGAGATGGACCGACAGATCCTCGCCGCCGAGGATGATCCGGGACAGCCGTGAGACGCCGGCGAGGTGACGGTCGTCGAGCAGGGCCAGATGCGACGGGGTGAGCTTCACCACGTCGACGAGGTCGTCTTCGAACACCCGGAGCACGGCCATGTCGGCCCGCGTCCCGGTCTCGGGGTACACGACGACAGAACCGCCGGAGCACAACGGTACGAAGATCGACGTGACGGTCAGATCGAAGGTGAGCGGCGAGAAGAGGGGGAAGCTGAGGGGTTTGCCGTCGCCGTAGTGGCGACGGGCCCACCCGACGTAGTTGGCCAGCGCACCATGCTGGATGACGACGCCCTTGGGTCGCCCGGTCGAACCCGACGTGTACATCACGTAGGCCGTTCCGTCGGCGGTCGGGCGCGGCGGGCAGCCGGCGACCTTCCCGACGATGCGGGTTTCCACCACCAGGTGATCGGCGTCGGTCGGCAGTCCAGCGGGACGGGCGGCGGCGGTGAGGGTCAGAGCCGCCTCGCTGTCGTCGAGGATCAAGGCGATGCGGTCCTCGGGCCAGCGCGGATCGATCGGCACGTAGGCCGCGCCGGCCATGAGGGTCCCGAGCATGGCGACGACGGCTTCGATCGATCGAGGGGTACACACACCAACCGTGGCTCCCGGGCCGATACCTCGCCCGTGGAGCTCGGCCGCCACGTTTGCCGCCAGCTCGTCGAGCTCACGGTAGGTGACGATGCGCTCGTCGTGTCGAATCGCGGCAGCCTCGGGGATGGTGGTCACCTGCTCGTCGAAGCAAGTGAGGACCGTCTCGCCCGGCCAGGCGCTGACGCCCTGGCCGGTGGCCGCGGTGAGCTCCCGGCGCTCGTCGTCACCGAGGAGGTCGACACCGGCCACGACGTGATCGAGATCGTCGAGGAAGGCGTCGAGGACGCGGAGGAAATGCGATCGGGCCCGCTCCGCGAGCTCGTCGTCGAAGATGTCGGCGTTCGCGTCGAAGTCGAGCTGATAGCTCCCGGTCCGACCCAGGTCGTGGACCTGGAGCCGGAGCTGATGACTCGGATCCACGTGACCGGGGTGAAGCCAGCGAACCGTCACGGGCAAGCCGTCGAAGTCGTCGAAACCGGCTCGGATCACGTTGAGCACGCAGTTCGCGCCACGGACGAGATCGGGATCGCTACGGCCCGGGCCCACCGCACGCAGGAAGGCGTCGGTTTCCACCTGCACCTTGGCGAGAAGCGATCGGAACGTGTCGTCCGACTCGACCTCGATACCGACGGGGAACAGCTCGGTGAAGAGCCCCACCGATCGCGTGAACGCCGTTCGAGTCCGATTGTGGGTGGGCGTGGCGATGGTGATCTCGTCGTTGCCGCTCACCCGGTGGAGGTAGGCGAAGAGGGCGGTGGCGAAGATGCGGAAGACCGTCAGGTCGACGGTGAGTGATCGAACATCGGGGTGCACCGCCAGCTCGCGGAGACGATCGGAGCGCTCGAGGCCGAGGTCGAACGAATGGCGTTCGTTGCGGGTCCCGGTGGGTCCCCGATGGCCGTACAGAACGGGTTCGGCAGTGGAGCGGGCGCGAAAGCGCTTCCAGTGATCGGGCTCGGGAGTCTCGGTTCGCTGACGGAGCTCATAGGACCGGTAGGCCTCGTACGGCTCGATCGCCACGACCGCGCCTTCACCCGAACGCCGGGCCGAGTAGTCACTGCTCAACGCGTCGTACAGGACCGCCATCGACCATGCGTCGGTCACCAGGTGGTGCTGGTTCAGGTACCAGACGTGTCGATCGTCGTCGAGGATCAGGAGGGCCGAGTCGAAGGTGCGGGTCGCGATGTCGAGGAGCTCTTCGGTTCGGCGCTGCGTCCATGCGCGGGCTGCCGCGGTCGGGTCGGACTCGGCGGAGAGGTCGACCACGGGCAGCCGGTCGTCGATGCTGTCGAGCACGATCTGGACCGGCACGCCATCGCGAACCTCGACGACGGTCCGCAGCGCATCGGCCTCGGCCACCAGCGACGCGAAGGCCTCGACGAACACGTCCCGATCGATCGAACCATGGATCGCCCACGCAGCCGCCATGTTGTACAGCGGTACGTCGGGCGTGAGCTGTTGGCCTGTCCACAGCAGCATCTGTGCCCTGGTGAGATGCGCACCGTCCTGAAGCGACTGTTCGGAGTTGGTGCCCTCGCTCGCCACGCCGTCAGGGTAGAGCCGTGTGCGGCAACACCACTCCCCGCCAACCGATCTCCTGCGCGAGCATGGTGCGATGAGCATCGACCTGACCGACTACCCGCCCATCGCCTACGACACGAAACGGGTCGAGCCCGACTCGGTCGACGACACACGGGCCCTCCGCAAGTGGGAGGCGGCCATCGGGTATCGGCTCTTCGGGGCACTGCGCTACGGGCAGCTCGGTGACGGGCACGTGACGGCCCGCGACCCCGAGCTCACCGACCACTTCTGGGTGCTCGCCTACGGGGTTCCGTTCCGAAGCGCGACCGTGCACGACCTGACCCTCGTCGGCCCCGACGGCCGCATCGTCGAGGGTCCTCCCGGCGCCGAGATCAACCACGCCGCCTACAACATCCACCACCCGATCTTCTCGGCCAATGGCAGCGTCGCCGGTGCCGCTCACACCCACACTCCGTACGGCACGCCGTGGTCGGCCAACGCCGAGCCGTTCCGGCCCATCAGCCAGGAGTCGTGCAGCTTCGTCTTCGACCAGGGGCTCTACGGCGGAGACGACCTGGAGGTCGTCGACACCGCGGGCGGCGAACGCATTGCGGCCGCGCTCGGTGATCACAAGGTGTGCATCCTCCGCAACCACGGCCTGCTCACCGGCGGCGACTCACCCGGCACCGCGGTGGGCTGGTTCGTGATGGCCGAACGGGTCGCCGAGGTGCACGTGAAAGCGCCTGCCGGCCAGGCCATCTCCGAGGAGGCGGCCAAGGAGGTGGCCCGCTCCATGGGTGATCCCGGGGTCGGTTGGCGAAGTTTTCAGTGGCTCGCCCGCGACCTGGTGCCCGACCCCTCCGTGGTGATCTGAACGCGACCGTTCAGTCGGTTCGCAAGCGCACGAACCGCTCGATCTCCTCGATGGTGCCGGCCACCACGAGCAGGTCGTCTCGGCCGACCACGGTGGCGGGAGTGGCGTAGGTGAACTGCTCGCCGGGCGACTTGATGCTCACCACCGTCACGCCGTACCTCTGGCGCAGGCCCGACGCGGAGAGGGTCTCACCCACCACCGCGGTGGGCGCCTGCACCTCGGCCAGCACGAAGTGGTCATCGACCTGGAAGTAGTCGACGACCTGACCCGTGACGACGTGAGCGACCCGCTCGCCCATCTGCTTCTCGGGCTGCACCACGTGGTGGGCGCCGACGCGCTCGAGGATACGGCGGTGCTCATCGGTGATCGCCTTGGCCCAGATGGTCCGGCAGCCGACATCGCCGAGCGCGGCAGTGGCCAGGACGCTGGCCTCGATGCCGGTGCCGATGGCCACGACGACAGCATCGAAGTCGGCTGCTCCGATCTGCTTGAGCGCAGCCGTGCTCGACCCGTCGGCCACGGCCACGTGGGTCAGGTGATCGGCCCACTTGTTCACCAGATCGGGATCGGTGTCGATGGCCATCACCTCGACGCCCAGCTCCTCGAGGGTCGTGGCGAGCGCGGTTCCGAACCGGCCGAGGCCGACGACGAGCACGGTCTCGGCTGCGTGCTTGTTCTCTTGCCACAGGTCGTCGAACCAGTTACGCAGCGTTGACATGGACCACTCCTCGGGACGCCCGGTGGCTCACCCGACGATCAGGTCTTCCTCGGCGTACCCGTACTTCTTCGCGTCTCGCCGCAACAGTACTGCCGTGCCGAAGGTGATCGGCCCGACGCGCCCGACGAACATCAGGACGATCAGCACGAGCTTGCCGAGCGGTGCGAGACCTTCGGTGATCCCGGTCGAGAGCCCGACCGTGCCGAAGGCCGACGCCGACTCGAACAGCAATTGGATCGGGTCGATGTCGGGCTCGATGAGCGCCATGACGAAGGTGGCGGTACCGACGGTGCCCAGCGCCGCAACGACCAGCGACAACGCCTCGCCCTGCACCAGCGGTCGGACCGTACGGTCGAACATGGTCACGCTCTTGTCGTGACGCAGCTCGGAGATGGTGGCCTTCACCACGACGGCCAGGGTCGACGTCTTGATGCCGCCGCCCGTCGACGCGCTGCTCGCGCCGACAACCATGAGGAGGATCAACAGGAGCAGCGTGGCGTTGCGCATGGCCGTCGGCGCGAAGGTGTCGAAGCCGGCCGTGCGGGCGGTGGCCGACTGGAAGAAGCTCGCGAGGACCTTCGTGGCCACCGACTCGTTGCCGATCGTGGCCCGGTTGGTCCATTCGATGAGCAGGATCAGCACCGTCCCGCCCGCCAGCAACCCTGCCGTCACCGCCAGGGAGACCTTGGTGTGCAGCGACCACGAGCCCGGTGTGCGCCATCGTCGGCGCAGCTCGAACACCACCGGGAACCCGATGCCGCCGAGGATGAAGGCCCCGGCCAGGACGAGGTTGAGGTACCAGTCGTCGATGTACCGGCCGAGCCCGCCAGCCAGGTTGGAGAACCCGGCGTTGTTGAACGCCGAGATGCTGTGGAACAAGCCGAGGTGCAGGGAATGCCGCAGCGTGTTCTCGCTCTCCAGAGCGAACCGAATCGTGATCAAGGCCGCCACCACCACCTCGGTGACGACCACGAAGATCACGATGTTGCGCACCAGACGTCGGAGCACGCCGAGGTCGGCCACGCCGATCTCCGCGCCGGCGAGCAGGCCAGCCCGCACACCCATGCGCCGGCTCACTACGAGGCCGACGAAACCGGCAAGGGTCATGATGCCGAGCCCGCCGACCTGCATCATCACGACCAGGACCAGCTCGCCGAAGCGCGACCACTCGGCGCTCGTGTCGACGACGGTCAGGCCAGTGACGGTGACGGCGGAGACCGCGGTGAACATCGAGTCACCGATGCCGATCGACTCGACCCCCTGTCGATGCGAGATCGGCAACGACAGGAGGAAACCGCCGGTCAGGATGAAGGCGGCAAAGGCCGCGACCACCAGGACGCCGGGGTGCGACGCCCGCTTCACCATCGTGGTGCCGCCGGCGGCTGACATGGCATGGCACGAGTATGGCCGCTACGGCTCGCAGGGCTGTGACTCCCGACGCCTCGATGCACTCGCAAGCCCTCGGGCTCTCTAGGATCGTCGTCATGTCGCTGTCGTTCGGCCGCCCGATGGTGGCCATTCCCGGTCCGTCGATCGTTCCCGATCGTGTGCTCGCGGCCATGCATCGCCCGATGCCCAACATCTACTCGGGCGAGCTCCCCGATCTCGCCTACGAGCTGATCGACGAGCTGCCGGCGATCGCCCGCACCGAGGGTCGGGCCTTCGTGTCGATCTCGAACGGTCACGGGGCCTGGCAGATGGCCATCTGCAACACGCTCAGCCGGGACGACACCGTGTTGGTGCTCGAGTCCGGCCGGTTCGCCACCGTCTGGGGGGAGATGGCCGCCCTGTC
>JAHEJN010000099.1 GCA_024638845.1 Acidimicrobiales bacterium
GGCTTCTGATCGGGCAGATTGGATACCGCCGCCGGTCCTGGCGCGACGACTGACCCCGGCGGTCTGCCATGAAGCTGCTACTGATCGAAGACGACAAGCGCATCGCTGCGGCCGTCAAGCGTGGCCTCGAGGCCGAGGGGTTCACGCTCGCCGTCGCCTACGACGGCATCGACGGACTGTGGATGGCCACCGAGGGCTCCTACGACGGGCTGATCATCGACATCATGTTGCCGGGCAAGAACGGGTACCAGATCTGCGACGAGCTCCGCCGGGCCGGCGACTGGACGCCGATCCTGATGCTCACGGCCAAAGACGGTGACCTCGACGAGGCCGAGGCGCTCGACACCGGTGCCGACGACTACCTCACCAAGCCGTTCTCGTTCCCCGTGCTCGTGGCCCGCCTGCGTGCCCTCCTGCGACGGGCGGGCCACGAGCCGGCACCGGTCACCGCCGGGGATCTTCGCATCGAGCCCGGTCGGCGACGGGTGTGGCGCGGCGACCACGAGATCGACCTCACCGCCCGGCAGTTCGACGTGCTCGAGTTCCTCATGCGCCGGGCCGGGCAGGTGATGTCGAAGCGCGAGATTCTCGCCGGCGTGTGGGACCTCGATTTCGATGGCGACCCGAACATCGTCGAGGTCTACATCGGCCGCCTCCGCAAACGCATCGACGAGCCCTTCGACCGGGCCGCGATCGAGACGGTCCGCGGTGCCGGCTACCGGCTCGACGCCGAGGGCGGCTGAGCCCGGATGCCTGCATCGCCCGCCGGACCGCGCCGTTCGACGATCCGTTTTCGCATCACCGCCATTGCCACCCTGGTGGCGGCGATCGTCCTGGCGGCCAGTGCGTTCACGCTCGTGATACTGCAGCGGCAACAGCTCACGGCCAATCTGGACAATTCGCTCGAGCAGCGGGCCGACCAGCTCGTGGCCGCGATCGCCGACGACGACCCGTCGGCGGTCATCGCCAACAGCAACGCCGAGGACCGAGCTGCCCAGCTCGTCGATGCCAACGGTGTGGTTCTTGCCGCGACGGAGAACCTCGACGGCCTCGATGCCATCAGCGCCCCGCTCGAGCCCGGGCAGGTCCAGACGGTGCACACGGTTTCACGTCTCCCGATCGAGGACGACCGGTTCCGGGTGCTGAGTCGGCGGGTCGATCTGGCCGACGGGCCCGGCGAGCTGCATGTGGCGGAGAACATCGACGACCTCACCGACGCCATACGCTGGCTGACGATCGCGCTCGCAGTGTCGATGCCGCTCGTCGTGCTGCTCCTCGCCGGGCTCGTGTGGTGGTTGGTGGGACGAACGCTGCAGCCAGTGGAGGAGATCCGCTCGGAGGTGACCGCCATCACCGGCACCGACACCGACCGACGCGTCACCGTGCCGCCCCACGACGACGAGATCGGGCGACTCGCCACCACGATGAACGACATGCTCGATCGCATGAGCCGGGCGAACGAACAGCAACGGCGCTTCGTGGCCGATGCCTCCCACGAGCTCCGCACACCGCTCACCCGCATCCGCACCGAGCTCGAGGTCGACGCACGAACTCCCGCCCAGGCCGACCTCGAGGCCACCCACCAGCTGGTGCTCGAGGAGACCATCGGTCTGCAGCGCTTGGTCGACGACCTCTTGTACCTCGCCCGAGGTGACGCCAGGGCGATTCCGCTTCGGTCCGGACCCGTCGACCTCGACGACATCGTGTTGCGTCAGGTGCGGCGATTGCAGAGCCGAGACCGCCCCGCAGTCGATGCCCACGGGGTGTCGGCCGCCCACGTCGAGGGTGATCGCGACCAGCTCGACCGCCTCGTGCGCAATCTGCTCGAGAACGCGGCCCGGCACGCTCGCACGACGGTGTGGGTCACGCTCGACGAGACGGGTTCGTCGGCCGTGCTGACCGTCCGCGACGATGGCGAGGGCATTCCCGCCGATGCCCGGGAGGCGATCTTCGAGCGCTTCACCCGGCTCGACGACGCTCGCGCCCGCACTGACGGTGGCGCTGGTCTCGGCCTGGCCATCAGCCGCGAGATCGCCACCCGCCACGGCGGCAGTCTCACCATCGAGTCCGAGCCCGACGACGGGGCGTGCTTCGTGGTACGGCTGCCGCTGTCCGAGGACTGACCGTACGTCGTACCGGTCGAGGGGAAGATCGTGGGCGGCGCGGAGGTTGGTTCCCATTGCAGGCATCTCGCTCGAGGACATGAAGGAGACCCCCGTGACCACCGCCACCGTCGACATCCGCCGAGCGGACACTCGCGCCCACACCGACTTCGGTTGGCTCGATAGTCGGCACAGCTTCAACTTCGGCCGCCACTACGATCCCGACAACAACGGTCACGGACTGCTCATCGTCTCCAACGACGACGTGGTCGCCCCTGGCGGCGGGTTCGGAACCCACGCCCACCGCGACATGGAGATCGTCACCTGGGTGCTCGACGGCGAGCTCGAGCACCGCGACTCGACCGGCCACGACGGCGTCATCTATCCGGGCCTGGCCCAGCGCATGAGCGCCGGTTCGGGGATCACCCATTCGGAGATGAACCACTCCCAGACCGAACCGGTGCACTTCGTGCAGATGTGGGTCGTACCCGACACTGCGGGCATCGAGCCCGGCTACGAACAGCTCGACGTGACCGAGCGTCTGGCGGGCGGTGGCCTGGTGCCGGTGGCCTCGGGTCGGGGCCACGACGGCGCCATCACCATCCACCAGGCCGGCGCCGCGATGCACGTCGGGCGGCTGACCGACGGCGAGAGCGTGGCGATCCCCGATGCCCCGTTCGTGCACGTGTTCGTCGCCAGGGGCGCGGCGGATCTCGGCGGCGAGATGCTCGAGACCGGCGACAGCGCCCGTCTGTCGGGTGCAGGGACGATCTCGCTCACCGCGACGGGCGACACCGAGGTGATCGTCTGGGAGACCCACGGCCAGGCCCACCGGTGACAGGCGGGTGAGCGCTAGACCCGCTCCGGTTGGTCGGCCGGCTCGATGACGGGCTTGCCATCGACTTGGCCGTTCCCGGCCGGGCCGAGGGAGTCGTGGAGCTCATGAAGAGCGTCGCCCTCGACGTTGAGCGTCGGCAGGATGCGATCGAGCCACTTGGGGAGCCACCAGTTACGGGACCCGAGGAGCTCCATGGTGGCCGGCACGAGCAGCATGCGCACCAAGGTGGCATCGAGCAGTACGGCCAGGGCCAGGCCCGCTCCGAACATCTTCACGATGCGGTCGTCCTCGAGCAGGAACGAACCGAAGACCACGACCATGATCGCCGCCGCCGCGGAGATCACCCTGGCGGTGGCGGCGAGGCCGTCGGCGACCGAGTTCACGGCGTCGCCGGTGCGGTCGTACTCCTCCTTGACCCGTGACAGCAGGAAGACCTCGTAGTCCATCGACAGGCCGAAGACGATGGCGAACAGCATCATCGGGATGAACGGCTCGATCGGCGCCGGTTCGATGCCGGTGACGGGGCCGAACCAGCCCCACTGGAAGATGGCGACGACGACGCCGTAGGCGGCCGAGATCGACAGCATGTTCATGAACACGGCCTTCAACGGCACGAGCAGTGAACGGAATACCATCATCAACAACAGGAACGACATGCCGAGCACGACGCCGTAGAACAGCAGGATGCGTCCACCGAGGAAGTCACTGAAGTCGATGTTGGCGGGCACGGCACCGGTGAGGTTCGCCTCGACGTCGGTGCCGGCGACGAGCGGCGCGATCGCGTCGCGGAGGCGGATCACCGTGTCTTCGGTGAGCTCGTCCTGCGGAGAGGTCTCGGGGATGACCTGCACCAGGAACGCCGACGAAGCCTCCGGAGCGGCGGGATCATTCGCCAACGGCATCGAGACGCTCCGCACCCCCGGGTCGGCCTCGACCGTGGCGGTCAGGGTCGGCAAGATCTCGGGATCGGAACCCGGTGGGATCTCGATGGCCAGCAGGAACGGTCCGTTGAATCCCGGGCCGAAGCCCTCGGCGACCAGGTCGTAGGCGTCGCGTGTGGTCGTGCCCTCGCTGAAGTTTCCCTCGTCGGAGAACCCGAGGCGCAGCCCGAGCACCGGCAGGGTCATCAGCAACAACACACCGCCGCCGACCAGGACGAAGGTCCACGGACGGTGCTGGATGACTCGGCTCCAGCGATAGGCCAACGTCTCACGAAGTGGTTTCTCGCGGCGAGCGGGCACGATCCGTCGCAACGGCTTCACGACGATGCTGGCCAGGAGCGTGCCCACCGCCAGGAGGGCGCCCGCCGCACCGATCGGCGCCACACCGAGGCCGAGGCCGAGAAGTGCGAAAGCCGCGAAGCCGGCAGCCAGCAGGCCGCGCCAGCGGGTCACCTCGAGCCTCCCGTGCGCCAGCGCGAGGAGCGAGGGAAGCAACGTGATCGATGCCAGCAGCGTGACGGCGACGGTGGTGGCAGCGGCGATTCCCATGCCGGCGACGAACTCGAGGCCGATGAGGAGCATGCCGAGCAACGACAACACCACGGTGATCCCGGCGAACACGACGGCCCGTCCGGCTGTGTCCATCGCACCCTCGACCGCGGCCTGCGGTTCGGCGCCGGCGCGGGTCAGTTCGCGGTAGCGGGTGACGATGAACAGGGCGTAGTCGATGCCGACACCGAGGCCGATCATGATGCCGATGAGAGGGGCGAAGTCGGGAATGGTCACGACGTGGGTGAGCAGCGTGACCACGCCGACGCCGCCGGTGACCACACCGGCGACCGCGACGCCGATCGGCAGACCCATCGCCAGGACCGAACCGAACGCGAGGATCAGGATGACGATGGCGAAGGCCAGGCCGATCAGCTCGGTCTCGGGAGGCTCGAACTCGGCGAGCGCCGCGCCGCCGACCTCCACCCGCAACCCGTCGACGTCGGGAATCAGATCGGTGATCTCCGCCCCGACCTCGGTGGACTCGGTCTGATCGATCTCAGGGTCGAGGTTCACCTGCGCGTAGGCGATCGTGCCTTCGGGCGCGATCTGCTGGGCACCCTGCTCGTCGTAGGGACTGACCACGCTGACCCCCTCGATGGCCTGCACCTCGGCGAACATGGCGCTCATCGCCTCGACCACCTCGGGGCGCTGGACGCCATCGGTCGACTGGAACACGATCGAACCGCCGAACTGGCTCCCCGCGCCAGGGAAGTACTCCTCGACGGTCTCGAATCCGCGGGTGCTCTCGGAGGCGGGTGTGGAGAAGCTGCTGTCGTAGGCCGTGCCGATCGCGCCGCCGGCGGCGTTGACGGCGACCATCGCCGCCAGCCAGAGCCCGACGACCAGCCACTTGTGGAGGTAACACCAGCGGGCGAGGGCGCGATACATAGGGGCTCCTGAGCGATCGATCTGGGGGGTGGGGACATCGTTGGCCCGCGAGGTTGTACGAGAGAGTAGCGACTGAGCGCCCACTGCCGCATCCGTCGTGAGGAGGACTTACGATTGCCGCAATGCCCACGATCGACCCTTCAGCGACCACGCCCGCCCTGGGTTCGCTGCGGGAGATCGAGCAACGGGTGCTGTGGCTGGCCACTCGCATCATCGATGCGGCCAACCGGCGGGAGAAGGGCGAGGTCAAGGTCGGAGGACACCAAGCGTCGTGCGCGTCGATGGTGTCGGTCATGACCGCGTTGTGGTTCGGCCACATCGGGGGTGACGACAAGGTCGCGGTGAAACCCCATGCGTCGCCCGTCTACCACGCCATCAAGTACCTCACGGGCGAGCTCGACCGCTCGTACCTCACCACGCTGCGCCAGCGCGGCGGCCTGCAGGCGTACCCGTCGCGCACCAAGGACCCCGACGTCTCGGACTTCTCCACCGGGTCGGTGGGCTTGGGTGCCGTCGCGCCGTTGTTCTCGGCGCTGACCCGTCGTTACGTCGCCTCGCACTTCGGCGAACAACCCGATGCTCGCTTCATTGCGCTGGTCGGCGATGCCGAGCTCGACGAAGGCAACGTGTGGGAGGCCATCGCCGATCCGGCCACCAAGGGGCTCGGGAGCTTCACGATGGTGGTCGACCTCAACCGTCAGAGCCTCGACCGGGTGATCCCCGAGATTGCCGCAGTGCGGCTGAAGCGCTTCTTCGCCGATGCCGGTTGGCACGTCGCCGAGGCGAAGTACGGCTCACGGCTCACCTCGGCGTTCGCCCGTCCCGGCGGCGATGCGCTGGCGGCTCACATCGATGCCATGGCCAACGAGGCCTACCAGGCCCTGTTCGGCATGAGCGGCGAGCGGCTGCGGTCCAAGTTCCTCGACGGGGCCGACGAAGCGGTCGCGCGCTTCGTCTCCGATGTCGACGACGACGAGCTCGAGTCCCTCGTGACCGACCTCGGTGGCCACGACATCGGCCTGCTCCTCGAGACCTTCCGGGAATGCGACCGCGAGCCCGACCGACCCTCGGTGGTGTTCGCCTACACGATCAAGGGGTGGGGTCTCCCCATTGCCGGTGACCCGTTGAACCACGCTGCGCTGCTCACGCCCGACCAGATCGACGCCGTCCGGGCTCAGGTCGGACTCGACGAGGCGACCGAGTGGGACCGCTTCGACGCCGACTCGGCACCGGGTCGGATCTGTGCCGCAGTCGGCGGGTCGATCAACAACCCTCCGCCGAAACCCCGGCCGATCCTTCCGGTGCCGGCCGCCGCTCGTGCGCCGATGGGCAGCGGCTCGACCTCGTCACAGGAGGCATTCGGGCGCGTGCTCGCCAGCCTGGCCGATGTCGAGGGTGTCGGCGAGCGGATCGTCACCGCGGCTCCCGACGTGTCGATCTCGACCAACCTCGGCGGGTGGATCAACAAGACCGGGGTGTATGCACCCGTCGCGGTCGATGATCACGGAGGCGCCGAGCGGTTGCTGAAGTGGGCACCGGGGCCCACCGGCCAACACCTGGAGCTCGGTATCAGCGAGATGAACCTGTTCATGTTGCTCGGCCAGCTCGGTCTCGGCCACGACCACCACGATCAGCACCTGCTGCCCATCGGCACGGTGTACGACCCCTTCGTGCTGCGCGGGCTCGACGCCTTCATCTACGGCCTCTACAACGACGCCCGCTTCATCGTCGCCGGCACCCCGTCGGGTGTCACCCTCGCCCCGGAGGGTGGCGCCCATCAGTCGACCATCACCGCGTCGGTCGGGGCCGAGCTGCCCAACCTGAACTACGCCGAACCGGCGTACGGCACCGAGGTCGACTGGTTGCTCTGCGATGCCATCGATCAGCTGTCCCGGCCCGGGGGAACCAGCACCTACCTGCGGCTCTCGACCCGTCCGATCGATCAGTCGCCCTTCGGTGACGCGCTCGACCGCCTGGGCGCCGACCCGCTCCGGGCCCAGGTGCTGGCCGGTGGCTACCGTCTGATCGACGGCTCCGACGACGGCCGACCCGGCGTCACCATCGTTACGACAGGGGTGATGGCCCCCGAAGCGGTGACCGCCGCCGCCGAGCTCGATCGCGAGGGGGTGCGGGCCACGGTCGTACATCTCACGAGCCCCGACCGCGTGTACCAGGACTGGCGCGCCGGCTACCGCACCGCGATCTCCAGCGCCGCCGGGGCCGCCTCGTCGTGTCACCTGCAACGGCTGATCCCCGAATCCGAACGGAGCCGACCGGTGGTGAGCGTGCACGATGCCGCCAGCCACAGCCTGGCCTGGATCGGCTCGGCCCTCGGCACCCGGCAGTACACCCTCGGCGTCGACCGCTTCGGCGAGTCGGGCACGATCGCCGATCTGCACCGGGCGACGGGTATCTCGGTCGACGACGTCGTCAACGCCGCCCTCCTCGGTCTCGGCGAGGACCATTAGACGCGAGCATCGGTCACGATGACCCTGTGGCGGCGAACGCCCAGACATCGTCGTCGACGCGCAGGTAGTTCTCGGGATCCGCGAAGTCGAAGGTCTCGCGATCACCGCCGAAGGTGAGCACTGCCGGGCCGCTTGCAGTTTCGACGGCGATCGAGTCGAAGTCGTACTTGACCTCCGATTGGTCGGCGGCGTTCCACGGGGCGTCGGCGAGCAAGGTCCAGTTCGTGCCGTCGGGGCTCGACCACACATCCATCGGGTTCTCGACCAGACCGAAGCCGCCGAAGCACACGAAGTCGGCACCAACCACCTCGCACTGGTGGCCCGGTCGCTTGCTCCATGCCGCCGCTTCCGAAACGAGCTCCCACTGGGCGCCGTCGACCGAGCGCCACACATCGTTGAAGTACGGGGGATCACAGCCGGGCAGCGGATCGCAGGTGAACCCGTCTTCGCCTCCGAACACCCAAAGGGCGCCATCGAAGGACACCACCGAAGCTCCGGCTCGTGGTTCCCAGGGCGCATCGTCGGTCATCAGCTCCCACTCGGCCCCGTCGACCGAGCGCCAGACGTCGTCGTAGTAGAGGCGGGCCGGGCCGTTCGGACCGATGATCGAGGCGTCGTCGTTCTGCGAACCACCGAGCACATAGACGTGGTCACCGAGGACGGCAGCGCTCAGTCCCGCCCGAGGTTCCCAGGGGGCGTCGGCGGTGAGCTCGGTCCAGGTGAACCCATCGGGTGAGCTCCACACGTCGTTGAAGAAGTTGGAGGTCGGCAAGAACTCGGGACAGGGGGCATCGGGATCGATCCCGAGCCCCGGGGGCGGCTCGAGGCCCTGTTCGAGCAACGCGCAGAACGGGTTCTCCTCGAGCCCGAAGTCCTGACCGCCGATGACGAGCATGACGTCGTCCTTGACCACGGCCTGGAAGTAGGCACGCCCAGGCCAGTGGTCGGGCGAATCGTTGGCCACGATCTGCTCCCAGGTGGCGCCAAGATCGTCGCTGCGCCACACGTCGGCCCAGATCTCGCTGTCGCCGGGCAAGGTCGAGTCGCGAGGTGTGCGACCCCCGAGCAGGTAGAGGCTGCCGTCGAGCTCGAGAACGCGGAGGCCGGCCCGGCGACCCCATGGGGCGTCGTCAGTGGTCCGGCTCCACGCGTAGCCATTGAGGTCGACCGGTTCGGGGGGTGGTGGCAGGGGCGTCGGAGTGGGCGACGGTTCGGGCGTCGGAGTCGGCGGGGCTTCTGTGGGGGCAGGTATCGGCGTCGGCGTGGGCTCCGGCCGCGCGGCCGTCGGCGTGACGACCGCTCCCCCCTCGTCGGGCGCGTCGTCGCTGCTGCAGCCGTGCAGAACGACCGCGCCCACCAGGATCGAACTCGCCGTCGTGACCGCCCGCCATCCTCTCATCCCGCCCCCGTTTCCCGTGCCGACGAAGTCTCACGAATAGCGCGATTCGCGGATCTCCACCAACCTTGCGGGGTCTTGGGTCATCACTCGCCGCACGGTGAGGGAGACGAGCGGCGCGGTGAGTGCAGAACGGTTGACCCCATCTCGTTGCGCTCACGGCGCCTCGTAACGCGTTCGTGGCATGACACCAGGGCCCGGGCGTCGGATACTGGAGACACGATCGGCGAGAGCCGGCCGAGAACGAGAGGCACCCATGGAGCTCACGCTCAACAGCACGATCATCGGTTCCGACGGCTGTGAGTTCGGCCTCGACGACGTCGTCATCGATCCGCTGACCCGAACCGTCACCCACGTGGTGCTCACCCACCGGCACGGCCTCCACACGCAGCGGCTCGTTCCGGTCGACGACCTCGACATCGGCACCGATCACGCCCGGGTGTCCTGCGACGAAGCGTCGTTCGGTGACTACCCGATGGTCCAGGAATGGGACTACGTCCGCTTCGGCGAGTTCCCGGTAGCCCAGCCCGGTTGGGCAACGGGCATCGAGCAGGTCTACGGCGTTGCCTACTACGGGGCCGATTTCGCCCACGGTTGGTACGACGACCAGTACACGCTGGGCTGGCACCGAATTCCGGCTGGCGAAGTGGAGATCCGCCGCCGCAGCACCGTGCGGGCATCCGATGGACGCGAGGTCGGCACCGTCGACGGCTTCGTGTGCGACGACACCCACCACGTGACTCATCTCGTGCTCGAGCACGGACGCTTCTTCGGGCATCGCGACATCACGGTTCCGATCGGCGAGGTGGATCGTCTCGAGAACGACGAGGTTCACCTGGCCTTGAGCGAGGGCGAGATCAGGAAGCTGCCGTCGGTGGCCGTGCACCCGTGGTCGCACAAGCGCCCGAGCTCGTGAGTGCGGCCATGGATCGCCTGTCGATCGCCGGGACGGCGATCAGTCTCGTCAGCGCGGTGAAGCCGGTCGACGAGATCGGCCCCAACGCTCGGGCGGCGATACCCTCCCGCAGGTGAACGACCGCGAGCCACTCATCGGCGTGACCGGCAAGCGGCGGAGAGCCTCCGACCTGCGAGGCACCGCCGAGTCGCTCGAACACCTCGACGGCGACTGGTACTTCGCCGACAA
>JAHEJN010000002.1 GCA_024638845.1 Acidimicrobiales bacterium
GCTTCGCTGGTTGCCCGTTTCCGCGGCGAGGACCCGGTGACCATCGGTGGTGACGGCGGACGCCCGTTCCCGTGTGCGGCCGACTGCTGCCCCCCACCGCCGCCGCGCCCGGCAGGTCGAGTTAGCTGATCCCTCAACGGTCGATCGGCCAGACACCGTTCAGATCGCGCAGTCCGGCGACACTCGTCTCGATCCGATACGCCCAACAGCGGTCGCCGGTGAGAGTAGTCACCGCCACCCTCCGGTAGTCGCCGTGTACGGCGCCCTCGATGGCGTCGAGCCGATCGATGGCCCGCTCCGAGCTCGTCGATCGCAGCTCGAGCACCCACCCGTGGATGGTGCCGTCCAGCTCGAATCGCGCACCGGGATAGTCGCGACCGGTGTCGAACAGACGGCCCGGGACCACGGCGCGGTGGAGAGCCACGACGTCGTCGGCGATGAGGGGCCATCGGCAGTCGCCTGGCATCAGCGTGCCGTACACGAACACCTTCTGCACAGTCGGCTCAGTTGCTCATTTGCGCCATCTCGTCCGCGCTGAGGCAGCCGAGGAGCAGGGCGACGATCTCCTGCTCGGTGTCACCACCCGAGAGCGGTGCGCCACCGGCCAGCATCGCTCCGACCAGCTCGGTGAAGAGGTCGTTGCCCTGGTCGTCGAGGCACGCAATGGTCTCGTCGCCGAGCGTCACTCCGTCGGCGGCTGCTTCCTGCTGCATGAGTCCGCCGAAACCGATGCAGTCGATCAGGGGGGCAATGGCGGCCTGGGCGGCGTCGGCCGCCAGGGCGGCGTCGGAACCGTCGACGGCGAAGCCGGCACTCAGCAAGGCCTCGACGGTGCTGCGCTCGCCGTAGCCGGCGACGACGCAGTCGCGCGCTTCGGCCGGGATCACGAAGTTGCCGCCCGCCATCTCCGCGGTGAGCATCGTGCCCAGGTCGGTGGCGTCGACACAGGCGTACATGGAGTCGAGCAGGGCATCGACGTCGCCCTGATCGATCGGCCCGCCGTTGGTGTCGAGCTCGGCGAGGCGGGCCAACCCCAGGTTGTCGACCATCTCGATGACGATGCAGTCGGCATCGTTCTCGCCGAACGTGTCGATGAAGTCGTTGTCGAGGTAGGCGCGCGCCCGGGCCAGCTCGTCGTCGGACGCCGCGGCCTCATCGGGCCCCTCGGACTCGGGCGCCGGCTCGTCGGTGGCTGGCACCGGTTCCTGATCGGCCGCAGGCTCATCGGGCCCCTCGGACTCGGGCGCCGGGTCGTCGGTGGCCGGCGACGGTTCCTGATCGGCCCCGGTGGCGATCGACACGCCGCCGTTGTTGCTGCATGCCGAGAACGCCACGGCCGACGACAGGATGACAGCGAGAACGAAGCGGTGGGGAATCACGATGGTCCAGTCGTTGCGGGGCGCAGGGTCACCAGGGTATTTCGCGGGGAGTGGTCAGCCGAGGAGGCGGGCCAGCTCGTCGTCGCTCAGACAACTGACGACGGTGTCGACGCCGATCTGGTCGACCTCCGCGGGCACGGCGGCCAGATCGCGCTCGGCCGCCCAGAGGGCCGCCGTGGTCGCCGCTTTGGCCACGACCGGATCGGCGAAGGCCACGTCGAGACAGTCGAGGGTCGGCTCCGACAGCGCCAGCCCGGCGGCGTCGGCGTAGAGCCGACCAGGGTTCTCGAGGTCGGCACTGCAGATGCTCATCAACTCACCGACGGGTGGGATCTCGTCGTCGTTCAGACCGGTGTCGGGCAGCTGGATCGATCGATCGGGGCCGAGGACCTGAACGATCCCGGCGATCGCGCAGTCGAGCGACACCTGGTCGATCGAGATTCCCGAGGATTCTTGGGCGGTTCCCAACACCCACGCAGCGGCTGCGGCCTCCACGGGTGCGACCTCGGCATCGGGCGGTACCAGGATCTCGATGACCGGCCCCGACGGCTCCGGAGCGGGATTCTCCTCGATGGCGACCGGTTCGGCCTGCGGAACGGCCAAAGGTCGGCCGACCATGGGTTCATCGACGGCGCAGGAGGCGAGGAGCACCGAACACGCGAACAGCGCGAACAGCACCCGATGGGCACGGAGCATTTCCACCCATCGGCACGATGGGCCGCTTCCCTTAGTCTCGTGACAGTCTCGTGACGGAACACCCCCCACCCATCTGCGCGGCCGATTGCCACGAGCCGACGGCGGCCAGCCACTACGTTCCTGCTAAGCAGGCTCGGTGGCGCCCGTCGAGCCCTACACTGATTCGCGCACCCGAACACCAGTTCGCCTCCCTGGAGCCCCTCGTGTCCGACCAACAGGAACTCGCACTCGTGCCCTTCGCCCGCGAAGTGGTGGAGGTACCCGTCGCCGACGAGATGTCGGAGTCGTTCCTCGCGTACTCGCTCTCGGTCATCACCAGCCGGGCCATCCCCGACGTGCGAGACGGGCTCAAACCCGTGCAGCGCCGCATCCTGTACTCGATGCTGCAGATGGGCATCCGCCCCGAGAACCCGCACCGGAAGTGCGCCAGGGTGGTCGGCGACACCATGGGCCGGTATCACCCCCACGGCGACCAGGCCATCTACGAGGCGTTGGTGCGCATGGGCCAGGACTTCTCCCGCATGGTCACCCTCGTCGACCCCCACGGCAACTTCGGCAGCCTCGACGACCCGCCCGCCGCGCCGCGCTACACCGAGTGTCGGCTCACTGCGGCGGCGATGGAGATGATCGGGGAGATCACCGAGGACACCGTCGACTTCCGACCCACCTACGACGGCGAGGACGACGAGCCGGTCTGTCTGCCCGGTCTGATCCCCAACCTGCTGGTGAACGGCGGGACCGGCATCGCCGTCGGCATGGCGACCAACATGCCCACCCACAATCTCGGCGAGATCGCCGCCGCCATCGAGCTGGTGATGACCCGACGTCGCCCGCGGCCCACCATCGACCAGCTCATGGCATGCGTACCCGGTCCCGACTTCCCGTCGGGGGCCATCATGATCGACGACGGCATCCGCCAGGCCTACGAAACCGGTCGCGGTGCGGTTCGCATGCGCGCCCGCGCCGACGTCGAGCAACGCACCGCCCGTAGCCAGAGCATCGTGGTCACCGAACTGCCCTTCCAGGTCGGCCCCGAGAAGGTGGTCGCCCGGATCAACGAGCTGGTCGCCAACGACAAGGTCCCGGGTATCGCCGATGTGAAGAACCTCTCCGATCGCTCGACCGGCCTCCGCATCCAGATCGAATGCAAGCCCGACGTCAACGCCCAGGCGGTGCTCGGACACCTGTTCCGCCTGACGCCTCTCGAGGAGACCTTCGGCATCAACAACGTGGTGCTGGTGAACGGCACCCCCCAGACACTCGGGTTGTACGACCTCTGCCGGCACTACATCACCCACCGGCTCGACATCGTGGTCCGCCGGAGCACCTATCGCCTCGAGCGAGCCCGGGCCCGCCTGCACATCGTCGAGGGTCTCGTCGTCGCGCTCGACAACATCGACCTCGTGGTCGCCATCATCCGCAGCTCCGCCGACGTGGCCGAGGCACGAGAGCGACTCATGGCCGAACTGGCGCTCAGCGAGATCCAGGCCACCCACATACTCGACATGCAGCTGCGTCGCCTCACGGCGCTGGAGAAGCAGAAGATCCTCGACGAACGCGACTCGCTGCTGGCCGGCATCGACGAGTTGGAGAAGCTGTTGGGTTCCGAGCAACGACAGCGGACTCTCGTGCTCAACGAGCTCAAGGGAGCCGTCGAACGTCACGGGCGCGAGCGTCGTACGCAGATCGTGGCGCCCGACGAGCTGCCGGTCTACGACAACCTCGAGGTCACGCCGAGCACGACCACTGCCCCGGCGACCGACGAGCCGTGCGTGATCACGTTGTCCACGTCGGGCACCGTCGGTCGCGCTCCCACCGAGGGAGCTCGACGAGCCACCCCCGGTCGCCACGACGTGTTGGTCGCAGCTGCCGTCGCCACCACCGCTCGCCGGATCGCCGGAGTGACGTCGCAGGGTCGGCTCGTGATCGTCTCGGCCCACGAGCTGGGCGAGGTCGAAGGTCGGAGCCGAGGGTCGACCGCCACGCAGGTCTTCGGTATCACCCGAGGGGAGGCGCTCCTGACCGTTGTGGCCGAGGGCACCGACGAGAACCTCGTGGTCGTCACGAGCAATGGCGTGGCCAAACGGCTGACTCCCGACGAGCTGTTCGAGACCCGTTCGGGCAAGACGATCATCTCGCTGCGAGACGACGACGTGGTCGTCGGTGCATTCACCTGCCCCGACGGCGCCGACATCGCCATGGTCACCTCCGACGCCCAGGTGCTGCGGACCGCGGCGTCGGGCATCAGCGTGCAGGGTCGCGGGGCCGGCGGTATCGCCGGCATGAAGGTCCGCACCGGTGCGACCGTGATCGCCGCAGGACCGGTACTGCCCGACGCGATCATCGTGTCGGTCACCGATGCGGGTGCGGCCAAGGCGACCGCATTCGACGAGATCGAGGCCAAGGGTCGCAACGGTCAGGGGGTGCGGCTCACCCGCCTCGGTGGCGACTCGCTCGTACTGGCTCGGATCGGCTCGCCCGTCGGGCTGATGGCCATGATGTCCACCGACGACGATCCGACCAAGGCCGACCCCACCCCCGTGCCCCTCGAGCTCGAGATCACCCGACGCGATCTCCTCAGTACGGTCACCGAGCGCCGAATCCTCGCCATCGGCACGGCCCGCTGGTGAGCCGAGGAGCCTTCCGATGAACCCCACCACCGGTTACGACGCCGACTCGATCCAGACTCTCGAAGGGCTCGAGGCCGTCCGCAAGCGGCCGGGCATGTACATCGGCGGCACCGGCAGCGACGGGCTCATGCACCTGGTGTGGGAGCTCATCGACAACGGGGTCGACGAAGCCGCCGCCGGGCACGCCAACCGCATCGATGTGACCCTGCATCGCGACCGCACCGTCGAGGTGGCCGACAACGGGCGGGGTATTCCCATCGATCTCCACGCCAAGCGCAAGGTGTCGGCGCTCGAGGTCGTGTTCACCGAGCTGCATGCGGGCGGGAAGTTCGGTGGCGGTGCCTACGGATCCTCGGGTGGGCTGCACGGCGTCGGGGCCTCGGTGGTGAACGCCTTGGCAACCAGGCTGGTGGCCGAGGTCGACCGCAACGGCGCCACGTGGCGGCTGGCGTTCAACGAGCGGGTGGCCGGCCGATTCGACGGCTCGAAGTTCACCAAGACCCACGAGCTCGAGAAGGTGAAGTCGATCTCGAAGAAGAAGACGGGCACCCGGATCCGGTTCCTTCCCGACCACGAGATCTTCGATCCCGAGGCCGCCATCGACTTCGAGACGATCTGCGAACGGGTCACCCGAGCCTGCTTCCTCGTCCCCGGTCTGCGCATCACCGTCACCGACAAGCGGTCGGGCACCGACAACGAACCGTTCGAGTTCGTCTCGCGTGGCGGTCTCGCCGATCTCGTCGACGAGGCGTCGATCGGCGATCCCGTCACCAAGATCATCCATCTCAACGGCATCGACACCTTCGAGGAGAAGGTGCCGGTCCACGGCAAGATGACCCTCGTCGAGCGCGAGGTCACCGTCGACATCGCCCTCCGGTGGGTCAAGGGTTTCGACACCCGTGTCAGCTCGTTCGTCAACACCATTCCCACCGCCGAGGGTGGTACCCATCTCACCGGGTTCGAGCGCGCGCTCACGCGCGCGGTGAACGACGTCCTGTTGGCCAACACGCGGAAGCTGGCCAAGCTGGCCAGGCAGGGCAAGGACCGCGCCAGCAAGGAAGACATCCAGGAGGGCCTGGTCGCGGCGGTCAAGGTCACGCTTCCGGAACCACAGTTCCGGGGCCAGACCAAGCAAGAGCTCGGCACGCCCCCGGTGCAGAGCATCGTGTACGAGATCGCCAAGACGGGCCTGGTCGAGTGGTTCGACAACGACGGACCCAAGAGCCACGTGAACGCGCTGCGCGACAAGGTCGCGACCGCCGTGATCAACCGCGTGGCGAGCCGTCAGGTGCTCGACAACAAGCGCAAGGCGGCCAGCCTGGGCTCGGCCGGCATGCCCGACAAGCTGGCTGATTGCCGCACTCATGGCCCCGACGCCGAGCTGCTCATCGTCGAGGGAGACTCGGCCGCCGGGCCGGCCAAAGCCGGCCGGAACTCCGAGAACATGGCGATCCTGCCGCTGCGAGGCAAGGTCGTGAACGCAGGCAAAGCCACCGCCAAGCAGGTGCTCGACAACGCCGAGGCCCAGGCCCTCATCACCGCGGTGGGGGCCGGCTCCGGCAAGGATTTCGACCTCGATGCGGCACGGTACGGTCGCATCATCATCCTCTGTGACGCCGACGTCGACGGCAGTCACATCCGCTGCCTCCTGCTCACGCTGATCTACCACTACATGCGACCGTTGCTCGATGCAGGCCGCGTGTATTCCGCACAACCGCCGCTGTTCTCGGCCAAGTGGCGGGGCGACACCTACTACGCCTTCACCGACGCCGAACGTGATCGGATCGTCGCCGACGACAATGTGCCCCGTGAGAAGTTCGTGCGCTTCAAGGGGCTGGGCGAGATGGATGTCGACGAGCTGGCGGAGACCACGCTCGACCCGGAGACCCGGATCCTCAAGCGCATCACCATCGACGACGCCGCGGCGGCCCGGCAGGCGGCATCGATGTTCGAGGTGCTGATGGGCTCGGATGTGGCCCGGCGCAAGGAGTTCCTGCTCGACAACTCCGATCTCGTCGACGCCGACGCCCTCGACATCTAGCTCGCTGTCACACCCAGGTGTTAGAACTACACCCATGGCATTCGTCGTGACCCCGGAGGCCGAGAGCAACGGAACCGAGAGCAGCGGTACGAGGCCCACGCGCCTTTCTCCGTCCGGAGCCAGCCTCTTCCGCCAGTGCCCGCGCCGGTGGAAGTTCCGCTATCTCGACCGCCGGCCCGATCCGCCGGGAATTCCGGCGCTGGCCGGCACCTTCGCCCACCGTGTGCTCGAGGTCCTGCTCGGCGAGGACCCTCCGGATCGGACGCCCGACCGGGCCAAGGTGATCGCCCGCGACGTCTGGCCCGAAACCGCCGCCGATCCCGACTTCGTCGCGCTCGACCTCGATGAGGCGGCCGAACGCGAGTTCCGGTGGAGAGGTTGGCTCGCCGTGCAGGGCCTCTGGGCCATCGAAGATCCCACCGCCGTGCAGGTCGATTCGACCGAGCTCGACATCGAGGTCGAGATCGCCGGTGTGCCCTTCCGAGGCATCGTCGATCGTATCGATGTGGGCGACGACGGGCGCATCATCAGCGACTACAAGTCCGGTCGGGCGCCGGCGGCACGGTTCGCGGCCGACCGGCTCACCCAGGTTCTGCTGTACGCCGCGGCCGTCCACGCCGACACCGGCGCCATGCCGACCAGGGCGCGGCTGCTCTATCTCGGTCAGAAGATCGTCGACATCGACGTGACGGCCGACAACATCGCCGAGGCCGTCAGCGAGCTCCAGGAAACCTGGAGTCGACTCAATGCCGCCTGCGACTCCGGCGAGTTCGAGGCCAGAACCGGGCCGCTCTGCGGCTGGTGCCCCTTCGTCGAAGGCTGTCCCGAGGGGTCCGACGAGGTCCAGCAACGGGTGAACGAGGGCCGGATGCGACTCGACGCCCCTGCCGTCGACCTGGTGGCCTTCGAGGAGGCCGCCGCCCTCGCCGATCTCCTCACCGACACCGCCTGACTCACCGGCGGCGGTTACGCCACCAGCGCCAGACCGCGAGGGAGCCCAGGGTGGCGACGACTCCGGTTGCGACGCTCATGGCGATCAGCACCGAGTCGGACGGCGCGGGTTCGGGCGTGACCCTCGGTGAGGCCGGCACCCGGTACGTGGCCTCGGAGCTGTCGCTGCGAACCAGATCATGCAGCGGTTCGATCGATTCCGGCACGGACGCGAGCCTAGTGGCGACACGAGCCTTGTAGCAGCGAGTTGCCCCGTCAGTCGTTGACGGGTTCGGGCAGAGGTCGGCTCAGACAGGGGCCAGCGGACTCGCCCTCGGCGACGACATCGTCCAGGAAGGCGATGACCTCCGAGGCTGCCACGGCGTAGGACCGTGCATCGTCGCGCCGCGACGTCGCGAACACCACCCCGACAACCTCACCGCGATCGTTGAACAGGCCCGAGCCCGACACGCCGGGCGCAACGGCAACGTCGAGCTCGATTGCGGCTCGGCGGGCTCCCGGTCGGCGGTAGATGTCGTCGCCGGTGGCGACGATGCTCCGCCCGCCATCGGTCGGGCGCTCCTCCATCCGGCCGTCATCGGAGACGGTCACCAGACGGAGCGGCGGCCCTTCGTCGCCGTCGTGGACCTCGACCGGAGTGAGGTCGGCGCCGGTCACCTGAACGGCCGCGAGGTCTCGGACGGCGTCGAAACCGAGCACGGTTCCCTCGAACGGCTCGTCGGTTCCGATCACGTCCACCGACACCTCGACGACGCCAGCCACGACATGGGCATTGGTGACGACCAGATCCGATTCGACGGCCACTCCGCCCCCGACGGAGAGACTGCCGCACGCCTCACCGGAGACCCGCACGACCGACCGCTCGTCGATCATCACCCGCATCGCGGTCGTCGCCGTCTCGGGAGGCGTCGGCGTCGTCGAACGGTCGGTCGAGCTGCACGCCGAAGTCGCGGCGAGCAGCACCGCCGACCAGGCCAGAAGGCCCCTAAAGCGCGTGGGTAGAAGTGCCGATGACCGCGCCATGGAAAGCGCCGAGCTCAAATCACTCGCCTTCGTGCTGATCGCATCGGTGATTGCACTCCTCGCAGTTGCCGCGTGGCACCACTTCCGCGGCCAACGGCGCATCGTCCTCGACCTTCCGACCTCGAAGGTAGCCGGGGTCACCCTCGGCCTGACCGAGCTGCACGGTCGAGCGAGCTCGGGACATCCCACGACCAGCCCCCACGGCAGCAACCAATGCGCATTCTGGCGACAGGAGATCTACGCCGAACGGTCCGACAACGACGGCGACCGGAAGTGGACCAAGATCGGCGACCGAATGGGCGGCCGGGCCCAGCTCGATCTGGTCGACGACACCGGCACGATTCGTGTGTGGGTCAAGGGCGCCGAGATCGACATGCCGCTGGTGTACGAAGGCACGCTGTACGAACAACCGGCACCCGCCACCGAAGGCCTCGATCTGGTCGCCATCCACGCGGGGAACCGCGCACCCGAGCGCCGGGTGAAGGAGTACGCGCTCGAGCTCGGGACCGAGATAATGGTGGTGGGGACCGCCCGGCTCGACGACAGCGTCGGGCGGCCGGTGATCGGCCCCGACCCGGCGGGCGAGAACCCATTCCTGGTGACCACCCACGACGAGAAGGGCGTGACGCGTACCCAGAGCATCGCCTCGTGGTTGGCGGCGACGATCGCCGTGGTGGCCGCCGCCGCCTTCGGAATCGCCTGGTACGAAGGCCCGACGCTGTTCGCCGAGGGTCATCGGTTCACGGCCGGCTCGTTGCGGGTGCCCCTGGTGTGTGTCGTCACCGTGCTGGGGGTGATGGCGATCCTCTCTGTGTACAGCACCTACAACGGGCTCGTTTCTCTGCGCAACCGCGCCCAGAGGGCATGGAGCCTGCTCGACGTGGAGATCGACCGCCGCCATTCCCTGCTGAACCCCCTCATCGAGCTGGTCAAGGGCGCCCACGCCCACGAGGCGAACCTCCATCGCCGGGTGACGGCGCTTCGTGCCGGCTGGGTCCGCGATCTCCCCGACAAGCCGAGCGATGACGCGGTGGCCGAGCTCGACGCCCCCCTCGAGCTGGAGGCCCGCGCCGTACGCGATCTGGTGGCGACCGCGGAGGAGTACCCCGATCTCAAGGCCAACGCCTCGTTTCTCCAGCTCCAACAGCAGTTGGTCGTCACCGAGGACCGCATCGCCCTGGCCCGCCACTTCTACAACGACAGTGTCCAACGCCTCCGCACCCGTCGAGCCAGCTTCCCCGACTCCTTCGTTGCGTGGTTCTTCGATCTCGACCTCACCGGGGAGTTCACCGAGTACTGGGACCAACGCCTCCCGCGTTCTCGGTCCTCGTCGTCTCGACCGGCGGTGACCGCATAACCTCTTCCTTCGTGCAGGTGGAACGGTTCTCGGGGACGGGCGGGGTCACCATTTCCGGTCTCGACGTCCGAGACGCCGACGAGGCCACGATCGCCGGGATCCGCGCCGCGGTCGTCGACCATGTCGTCGCCGTCCTGCCCGAGCAAGGGCTCTCCCCGGCCGAACAGGTTGCCTTCAGCCGCCGCTTCGGCGGGCCGGGCGAGGTTCCCTTCATCGAGCCGCTGGCCGATCACCCCGAGGTGATCGCCGTGGTGAAGGAGGCCACCGACGGAAATGCCCCGAACTTCGGCGGCGTGTGGCACTCCGACTTCAGCTTCCAGCCCGCGCCCCCGTCGTTCACCTTTCTCCAGGCCGTGACCGTTCCGGCCGTCGGTGGCGACACGGTGTGGGCCAACATGAAGCTGGCGTACCGGCACCTCGACGAGCGCCACAAACAGATCATCGCCGGTCTGTCGGCGGTGCATTCCGCAGTTGGCTCCTACAGCCCCGACCGACGTGACCTGTTCGACCGGATCTCGGGCATGACCGTCGACCCGTCGGCCGATGACTCCGACCGGGCGGTTCACCCGCTGGTGACCCGCCATCCCGAGTCGGGCGACGAGGTGCTGTTCTTCAACCGCGGGTATGTCGCGGGTATCGACGGTTGGTCGGCGGCCGACGCCCGGCCCCTACTGTCGCGTCTTCACCACCACTCGACCCACGTTCGCTTCAGCATTCGTCATCGCTGGTCGGCGAACGACCTGGTGATCTGGGACAACCGCAGTTCGCAGCACTTCGCGATGAACGACTACGCCGGCCAGCCGCGCCGCATGCACCGCACGACCTGCGCAGGTTCGACGCCCGACGCTGCGGGTTGACTGCGCCCGAAGGTCAACCCGGCGTCGATGTCCAGGCGCACAGCAGAGCTTGCGGCAGAACCCAGCGACCAGCCTCTGTGAGCCGTAGCTCGTCGTCGATCACCCCGACCTCTCGCCAGGTCTCCATGGCGACGGCGAAGGCCCACGCGAACCACGATCGTTCCTTCTCGGGGATGACGCTGGTGACCTCGGGACACCGATTCACGTGGTCGACGAGGATCTCGCCGGACAGGACCTCTCCCGCGCCGGCGCGAACGCTGCCGATCACCGCACCGAGCCAGTCGGCCCATTCGAGCGACGCCAGCGCCTCCAGCTCCTGGACGGGCCGCCCGACCGAGTCTGACCACCGAATCAGCTCCGCGACGGGCTCCACCATCGCCGGGGCTCCCGGTGGTACCGCGCCGGCGAGCACGTCGGGCACGGCCGCCCGCAACGTCTGGACCGCAACGGCATCGGCGTCGGGATCCACCAGCGGCGAAGGAGCATCGGCGAGCCATCGAGGCTCGACGCTGTCGGCGCCGAGCAGGCCCAGGCGCGCTCGAAGCAACACCATGTTGGCGAGCTCCGCATCGTCGGGCACGCCGGGAGCCTCGGCGCGCCGATCGATTGCGGCGGCTGCGCCCGCTGCCGCCGCAGTCGGGTCGATCGGGGCAACCGACCCCTCGTCGGCTGCGACCTCGAGCAGCCCATCGGCCTCCGTCACGAACTCGATCCCGATCAGCACGCCATTTCCATCGACATCGACGAGCAGTACCTCCCGGTCGTCGGCCGCGTGAACCAGCTCGATCGCCAGCATCTCGGTGTCGCCGTCGGTGAGGCGCCACGCTCGGCCCGGCGCAGGGGCCGGTACCGCCGCCACCACTGCGGCGGCGCGGTCAGACGCAGGCCCCAGCCCGAGCGAGCCGATGATGGCGAGGAGGAGGTCGGCGGTGGGGTCTCGTCGCTCGAGCAGCCAGCTCACGAAAGTGGCGTCGTCGACCACCGGGTCCTCGGCCACGCCGGGTTCCCGCCAGAGGGCCAGCGCACTCGACACCCAGGCGGCACGTTCGCCGTCCCCGGCATCGGGCAGGATCCTCCTGGCCGACGCGAGCACCGCGCTGAACAACGCGTCGTCCATCGGGGCAACGGTAGCGTGACCAGGTGCCCGAGCTGCCCGAGGTCGAGACGATCCGTCGTGCCTTGGAGCCGGAGCTGGTCGGTCGACGTCTCCGGCATCCGTGGGCCTTCGCCTCGCCCAAGTTCACCCCTGCCCTGCTCGCCGACGATGTTCGGGTCGTGCACGTGCGTCGCCGGGCGAAGTACCTCCTGCTCGGGCTGCACGACGACCATGAGCTGGTCGTTCATCTCGGGATGACCGGCACCGTCCATCTCGGCGAAGCCATCGACGACGGCTACGTACGGGCCCGGTGGGCGCTCGACGACGACCGCACGCTCACCTTTCGCGACGTGCGCCGATTCGGTCGCCTGCGCGTGGTTCCCACCGGCGACTATCGCACCATACCCACGCTCGCGACCGCCGGCCCCGAGCCGTTCGACCCGGAGTTCGACGGTGCCCACCTGTACGCCGCGGTCAAGCAGAGCCGCCGGCACGTGAAGACCCAGCTCCTCGCGCAGCGGGCCGTGGCCGGGCTGGGCAACATCTACGCCGACGAGGCGCTCTGGCTGGCCCGCGTGAATCCCGCGGTGCGGACGCTCACCCGTCGACAGGCCGATGCGCTGGCTGAAGCCATCGTCGAGGCTCTCGGCGATGGCGTACGCAACGGGGGCACGACCCTGCGCGACTACCGCACCGTCGACGGCGAGACCGGGCGCAACCAGCACCATCTCCACGCCTACGGACGCGCCGGCCAGACCTGCGATCGGTGCTCGACCGAGCTGCAGAGCCGGGTACTCGACGCCCGGACCACCACCTGGTGCCCGACCTGCCAACGTCGGTGACACGGTTCGAGTTGCACATCGGCTCGGGCGCGACTAGCAATGCAAGCTCGAACGCAGCGGGCGGAGTGCCGCTGATCGGTCGGGCCCGGTCGTTGACGACCGGGCCCGACGGGTCTCTGCGGTGACCGCTGACACCCTCGTCGGAACCGAGCCGATCGCCCTCTACACTCTGTATGGCTCTCTCGGCTGACCATTCGGTGTCGCCACGGATTCGCACCCACGAGAGCACGCCGGGCGGGATCGGCGTCTGAATCAACCCCCTTCGCCCCACTGGAGATCACGATGGCCTCGAGCAGAACGACATTCGAGAAACTGCAGCGAGATCGGGCCAAAGCCGCCAAGAAGGCGCTGAAGCAGCAGAAGCGAGTCGAACGCAAGGCCGACGAGGTCGAGGAGACCATGGCCACCGAGCGCTCCGAGAGCCCGCTGGTGCCCGACAAGGACTCGCTCTCACCGGGAGAGCTCCTCGAAACGGTCGAGCGCCTCCACAACAGCTTCGCCAACGACGAGATCAGCTTCGACGAGTTCGAAGAGGCCAAGGCCGAGCTGATGGCCATGATCCAGGTCGACTGACCCGGCGGTTCAGCTACCGGCCGTCGGTCGGAGGTGCAGCACGATCCAATGCGGCCCGCACACGGCTCCCCGCGGCGCCGATTCTGAACGAGGGCCCCGCGTACCGCTGGTCGCGGCCACGGGCAATGTCGAGCACGGCGTTCACGCTCCACACGATCGAGAACCGCCGGCCGACATAGCTGGCCGGAGACCCGGCCGGGAGCAGCAGGTCGACCTCGTGGTCGCCCGACGTCGACGACACCGGCACCTCGGCGGTCACTCGGGACCCCGCCACTTCGTGGTGCTCACCGTCGAGGACGATGTCGGCCTGCGCCGAGACACGGATGGCGCGGGCCTCGGCGGCAACGCCCTTCCA
The DNA here is from genome assembly GCA_024638845.1 of Acidimicrobiales bacterium. Lineage (GTDB taxonomy): Bacteria > Actinomycetota > Acidimicrobiia > Acidimicrobiales > JAHEJN01 > JAHEJN01. The sequence goes on from JAHEJN010000002.1 coordinate 13,801, forward strand.
CTCGACCGCAACCCGGATCGAGTCGCCGGCCTCGACATCGGCGTCTCGGGCAACGAGCTCCAGGCCGATCACACGGTCACCTGCGCCGCGACGGGAAGCACGCGCTCGCAATCGACATGGGTTCCGTCAGCAGCATCGACCCGAACCGCAATGACCCAGCGAATCGAGGCCGCACGCGTGTGGACGCTCGCAGGGAAGCCCGACGCCGGTACTCGAACCACCAGGTCGGCCTCGACCAGATCGGCCGTCGAGTGATCGACGATCTCGATCGGCACCCGCCCCACGGGTTCGGCCTCGGGCTCGCCGCCCACCACCTCTTCGCACCGCAGCACGGCGCGTATGACGGCGCCGTCGGCCCCGCCCGGCGTTCGGGGCCGACGGCGGTGTCGAGCGACGATCTGGCCACCCAGTGGAACCGGTTCGTCGTGCGGGATGAACAGCTCCGCGTTGTGCCACGGATCTTCGCGTCGTCGCCTGACGACCGCTGCGCCGACGAGGGCCACGACGACGGCCGCGACCGTCGCACCGATCACGATGGGCAGGATCATCGAATCGTCGATTCGCGCCGACAGCAGTCCACTGCGTCGAGAGTATCGGCCGAGCAGTACCCTCGGCCTCCGTGGCCGTGACTTCCGACTTCCGAGTGCTGCAGAAGCAGAATCGCCGTCGGACCCAGCTGCTCCTGGCGGCGACCTTCGTGCTGTTGGCCGTGGTCGGAATCGTCGCGGCGGCTGCCTTGGGGTTCGGTGTCATCGGCACTGTGGGCTTCGTGCTCCTGGCGCTGGCCCTCACCCTGTTCGCGTACCGAGCAGCAGACCGAATTGCCCTGAGGTCGAATCGGGCCGAGACCGCCGATCCGAACGAGTATCGTCAGCTCCACAACCTCGTCGACGGGCTCTGCATCGCCTCAGGCCTTCCGAAGCCACATGTCTACGTGGTCGACGATCCTGCGCCCAATGCCTTCGCCACGGGCCTCCGGCCGGAGAACGCATCGATAGCGGTGACCACGGGGCTCCTCGACAAGCTCAACCGACAGGAGCTCGAAGGCGTCGTCGCCCACGAACTGGCCCACATCCGCAACCACGACATCCGCGTGATGACCGTCGCGGTGGCCACCGCCGGGGTCATCGCGCTGATCGCCGACATCTTCTGGCGGGCGCTCTGGTGGGGTGGCATCAACGGTGGACGGCGCGATCGGAGCCGGGAGAACGGCACCAATCCCGTCATCCTCATCGGCTTCGTGGTCGTAGTGGTGCTGGCGCCCGTCGCCGCTGCCCTTTTGCGGGCCGCGATCAGTCGCAGCCGCGAAGGCCTAGCCGATGCGTCGGCGGTCGAGTTCACCAGGAACCCCGGAGGCCTCCGCTCGGCGCTGGAGAAGCTGCGCGACGACGTGACGGTGGTACGGCACACGTCGCACGCCACCTCGCATCTCTGGATCGAGTCGCCCGACGATCGCACCAAGGGCGACAAGGGTGCGTGGTTCAACGGTTTGTTCGACACCCACCCGCCGCTCGGGGAACGCATCGACGTGCTGCGCGCCATGGAGTTCGCCCGGGTCGGTGACTCCTCGGCCGCGACGCCGGAGACCCTCCTCCAACCCGCTCCCGGCTGGTACCGCGACCCCACCGGGTCGGGCCCCGAGCAACGATGGTGGGACGGCGACCGCTGGACCGAGCACACCAACTGAACAGCCCGGTCGGCGGGCCCAGCCGCGCTCACCGCGCCCACGCCGGCCGGTACCGTATCGACGTGCCGATTCGGCTCCCCCTCGCATTGCTCCTCCTCGTCGCCTTCCTCGCCGCCTGCTCGTCAGAGCCGTCGGTCTCGGCGCGCGATCAAGTGGCCGAGGCCGTCCCGACCCCCACCGAAGCGCCGACGGCAACGGCTGAATCCGAGTCCGACGCACCCGTCGCACCGGTCGACGAACCACCGGCCGAGGACACCGATGGGAGCCGAATAGCGATCCAGGCCGCCGATTCCATCCTCACGGTGCTCCCCGACGGATCCGATCCGATCGCCCTCGGTGACGCCGCGAACCTGAACGCACAACCGACATGGTCCGCCGATGCCGGGTTCATCGCCTGGTCGAGCACCGATCCCCTGTCGGGCGCGACGGCCGTCGCTGCGAGCCGCTTCGACGGTTCGGCGGCCCACCGCGCCGACACCGCCGGGCCCGTCTCGGCCATCGCGTGGGACGCGACCTCGAGCGTGATCGCCTACCTGGCCGGCGTGCCGTCGGGCCAACAGCTGTCGACGGCGGCCATCGTCGAACCCGGACCCGAGCAGGCCATCGACACCGGCTCGCCGTACTGGTTCACCTGGGCTCCCACCGACCAGGAGTTCCTGGTGCATGCCGACGGATTCCGAGTCGACCGCGTCACCCTCGACGGCACCACCGTCGGCCTCAGCACCGAGAGTGCCGGCTTCCAGACGCCGGTGTGGCTGAACGCCGAACGGGCCCTCCTCTTCGCCGACGACGAGCCCGATGGTGCAGCACTGGTGAGCACCGGCGAGGAGGGCGAAGGACGGCGCCCGCTGATCGACTTCGACGGCTACCTGCGAATCGTCGCCAACCCCGACGCGAATCGGGTGGCGGTGCACGTGAACGAGCGGGCTCCGGACGTGGCGGAGATCATCACCGCGGCGTTCCAGACCGAACCCGTCGCCCCGACGTCGATCGACCGGGGTCGGCTCACCGTCGTCTCGGTGTTCGGCGGCTCACCGGTGAGCGTCGACCGCCTGGCTGCCGAGGCGTTCCTGTGGGACGCCCAGGGTCAGATCCTGGCGTACCTCGTCCAGATCAGCGAGGGCGACGAACCCTGGTTCGAGTGGCGGTTCTTCGGTCCTGACGGCATCACGAGCGGACCGTTGCATCAGCTGACCGACGTGTTCACGCGCAACTACCTCCCCTACTTCGATCAGCTGGCCAACGACGTCACCTTCTTCTCGCCCGATGCATCGCAGTTCGTGTTCGCCGGCCGCACCCTCGATGGAGACGAGGGCATCTGGATGCACACGATCGGCGACGCCTCGACCGTCACGCGTATCGCCGATGGAGAGTTCGCCACATGGTCGCCCGGTCCGGCCGGCGGCGGCGGACGCAGCGTGCTGTGACCCGCCGCCGCATCCGCATCCTCGTCGTCATGGTTGTCGTTGCGATGCTCGGCGTCTCGGCGGTCAACGAGCGGCCCGCCGTCGCGCAGCTCGACGTCGACGAGCTGGCCCAGACCGAAGCCGAGATCCTCGCTCGTCAGGCTGAGCTCGATGCCGAGATCGCCGTCGCCCGCCAGGGCGTCGCCGAAGCCGAGTCGGCCCTGGTCCGGGCCCAGGCCGACCGGATACTGCTCCGACGCGACCTGGCCGACGCTCACCACCGCGACGACCGCGCGGCGGCAGCCCTGCGCTCACTGGCGGTGCAACGCTACGTGCTCGGCGACCCGCGGATCGACGACTTCGTGAACGAGATCCTCCAAGAGCGGGCGACGGTCGAGCCGGCCATCGAGCGAGCCCTGTACGCCCAGGTGCTCGAAGAGGCCATCGACTCGGCCGACGGCACCGACGCCGTGCTCGACGATCTTCGCGACCGGCTCGACGCCCGCCTCGCCGAGATCGACGAGAGAACCGCGGAGCTACCCGTGCTCCGGGGCGCCGTCACCGTGCTCGAGGCCGCCAAGAGCGCAACCGATGTCGAGCTCACCGCCATTCGCGACGAGCTCGACTGGGAACGATCGCTGCTTCGGAGGGCGAGACTGACCGGCCGCGACGACGGCACCGACAACAGCCGCCCCGTGTTGGCCGTGAAGATCGACAACGTCACCCAGGCTCGACCCCAGACCGGCATCAACCAGGCCGACGTCGTGTTCGAGGAGCTGGTGGAAGGTGACCTCACCCGTCTGGTCGGGCTGTTCCATTCCACCGGCTCGGATCCGGTGGGGCCGATCCGATCGGTGCGTACCAGCGACGTGCACATCCTGGCGAACCTCAACCGACCGTTGCTGGGGAACTCGGGCGGCAACCCGGGTGTGATGGAGGCCCTGCGGGCCTCTCCCGTCATCGACGTCGGAGCCCTGAGCCCGATCGCGGCCCGCTATTTCCGCTCGCCGGACAAGCCGGCGCCGAACAACCTCTTCTCGACGACCACCGACCTGTGGGCGGCCGGCCAGGGATCCGAGGCCGGTGCCGCTCCCCCGCTGTTCTCGTTCCGCCGCCCGGATCGACCGTGGGGTGGCGACGCCCAGCCGACCAGCGGCGTCGACATCGACTACGGCGCCAACTTCGTCAGCTACCGATGGGATGCGACATCGCAACAGTTCCTGCGGTCCCAGGGCGGTTCCCCTCACGTCGACTCGGCCGGTGCCCAGGTGGCCCCCACCAACGTGATCGTGCAGATCACCGGATACCGACCGACCGTGTTCGCGCAGTTCTCCCCCGAGGCGCAGGTCGAGGGCGAGGGTGAGGTCTTCGTATTCGCCGGCGGCGAGGTCCGAACCGGTACCTGGCGACGCAACGGCCCCGAGGCGCCGACGCGCTACCTGGACACCGCCGGCAACGAGATCGAGCTGTTGCCGGGCTCCACGTGGATCGCCCTGGCCCCACCCGGCTCGGTCACGGTTCGCTGAGGGCGCAACTAGGTTGGGGCGCGTGAATGCACCCGAATCACGGCTGACGCAGTACAGCCACGGAGCCGGTTGAGCCTGCAAGCTCGGTCCCGGTGACCTGGCGCAGGTTCTGCGCCACGACGACAACACGACCCGACCCGCCGACCTCGTCGTCGGGTTCGAGACCGGCGACGACGCTGCCGTGTGGCGCCGTCCCGACGGACGCGCCCTGGTGTCGACCGCCGACTTCTTCACCCCCATCGTCGACGACGCCCGCACCTGGGGTCGTATCGCCGCCGCCAACGCGGCGAGCGATGTGTACGCCATGGGAGCCACGCCGCTGTTCGCGTTGAACCTCGTGGCCTGGCCCCGCGATCTCCTCCCGCTCGAGCTGCTCGCCGAGGTGCTCGACGGCGGCGCCTCGATGGCCGCCGAGGGCGGCTGGACCATCGCGGGCGGTCACACCGTCGACGGTCCCGAGCCGATGTACGGGCAGGCCGTGACGGGCGAGGTCGACCTCGATCACCTGATGACCAACGCCGGTGTGCGAACCGGTCAGGTGCTCGTGCTCACCAAGCCTCTGGGAACGGGCCTGGTCGCCACGGCGATCAAGCGGCTCGATCCCGCCGAGACCGCGCCGGGCGGCCGCTTGGCTGATCTCACGGCCGAGGCAGTGGCGGAGATGACCCGCCTCAACGACGTGGCCGCGCGGGTCGCCGGGTCGGTCGGCGCAACCGGAGCCACCGACGTCACCGGATTCGGTCTGCTGGGGCACCTCCAGAAGATGGCCCTCGCCAGTGATGTCGGCGCCGTGGTGCGTGCCCGGGACGTGCCGCTCCTGCATGGCGTCGGCGAGCTGCTCGCCGAGGGATTCGTGCCCGGGGGCACGACCCGCAACGTCGATCATTTCCGCCCGCACGTCACCGGTGATCGTTCCGAGCGGACCCTCACCCTGTTGGCCGACGCCCAGACGTCGGGAGGACTGCTCTTCGGCTGCTCGGCCGATCGCGTCGACGATGCGGTGGCCGAGCTCATCGACGCCGGCCACCGAGCGGCTGCCATCGGCGAGCTCGTCGACGAGCCCCCGGGAAGCATTCGCGTCGAGTGAACCGTCTCGTCGCTATTGCCCTGCCCGCAGGCACTGCGTTCGTCGAGGCCTTGCAGCGGGCCTGGGACGACGACGATGCTGTTGCGCCCATCGACCTGCGTCTTCCCCCGTCGGCCCGGACCCGACTCCTCGAGGTGCTGCGCCCGTCGGTGGTGGTCGAACCCGGGGCCATCCACGAACGCCCCGACGGCCGGCCCGTCGAGCCCGGCGATGCGCTCGTGATGACCACGAGCGGCACCACCGGTGACCCGAAGGGCGTCGTGCTCACCCACGATGCGATCGTGGCCTCGGCGCTCGCGACGTCGGCGCGGCTCGGCGTCGACCCTCTGGCTGATTCGTGGCTCGCGTGCATGCCCCTTGCCCACATCGGAGGTCTCTCGGTGGTTTGTCGAGCGCTCGTCACCGGCACGCCCTTCACCGTGCAGCCGTCGTTCGATCCGGCCGCGGCCGAGCTCGCCGCCCGCGAAGGAGCCACCCTCGTGTCGATGGTGCCCACCATGTTGGCGCGCACCGACGTGTCGTCGTTTCGGCAGGTGGTGCTGGGCGGTGCTTCACTGCCGCCGGTGCGTCCCCCGAACACGGTGGCCTCCTACGGCATGACCGAGACCGGGAGCGGAATGGTCTACGAGGACGAGCCGCTCGACGGCGTCGAGCTCCGGGTGGTCGACGGCGAGATCCAGGTCCGAGGTCCGATCCTGTTGCGGTGCTATCGCGACGGCACCGACCCGAAGGATGCCGAGGGCTGGTTCGCCACCGGCGACGGCGGCTCGCTCGAATCGGGCCACCTGGAGGTGCACGGTCGCATCGGCGACATGATCATCAGCGGCGGCGAGAACGTGTGGCCGGCACCGGTGGAGGCGCTTCTGTCAGTGCATCCCGGCATTGCCGAGGTTGCCATCGTGGGCCGACCCGACCCCGAATGGGGACAACGAGTCACCGCGGTCGTCGTCCCGCGTGGTCGACCCGATCTGAAGCTCCGGGAGCTGCGAGACCTGGTGCGGGCCGAGCTTCCGGCGTACTGCGCACCTCACCGCATCGAGTACGTCACCGAGCTCACCCGTACCCCGATCGGCAAGATCCGTCGAGAGGCGCTGTGAGTCATCGGCCGAGCCGCGACGTCCGCCTCATCTCGCTGGCGCAGCCCGATGCCCTCGGCGCGGCCCACGACACCACCATCGGCACGCAACGAGAGCTGGTGATCGTCGAGCTGATCGATCCCGAGACCGGGACATCGGGGTGGGGTGAGTGCTCGGCCCTCAACGAGCCCGGCTACACCTCCGAGTGGGCCCGTGGCGCCTACGACGTGTTGACCGCAGGAGCACCCGTCGACCCGGCCGATCATCCCCAGGCGGCGGCCGCACTCGAGATGGCCCGGATCGACCTCGACCTTCGTCGGCGCTCGCAATCGCTGCTCGAGCTGTTGGCCATCGATGCGGCACCCGTCGTGGCCGGTGCGACGATCGGTCTCGGCCGACCCGACGCGGTCACCGCCCGGGCCCTCGATCTCGTCACCGCGGGCTACCGGCGACTGAAGCTCAAGATCGCACCCGACCACGATCTCGCGATCGTTGCCGACGTCGCACGAGCCCATCCCGGCGTCGAGATCCACGTCGACGCCAACGGCTCCTTTCCACCCGCGGCCGTCGATCACCTCGCGGCGATCGACGGCGACGTGGCCGTGTTCGAACAGCCCTTCGCGATCGACGACCTCGACTCGAGCCGCACGCTCCGTGAACGAACCGAAGCCAAGGTGATGGCCGACGAGGGCGCCCGACCTGGCCATCGTCTCGACCGCCTCCTGGCGGCACGGGCCGTCGACGGCATCGCCGTGAAGCCGGGGTGCGTGGGCGGCATTCGCGCCGCGGCGTCCACCATCGAACGGTGTGGCGAAGCAGGTCTCGACGTCTCCATCGGCGGCATGCTCGAGAGCGGGCTCGGTCGCCACGTGCTGGCGGCGTTGGCGGCCCACAAGGCCGTCACGGTCGTCGGTGACGTCTCGCCGGCCGCACTGTGGCTGCGCGACGACCCGTGGCCCGATCTGGGGCTCGTCGACGGTCGGGTCTCGCCTCATGCGGGCACGGGTGTGGCGCCGGCACCCGATCTCGCCGTACTCGAACGATGCACCGTCACGAGACGGCGGTTGTCCGCCTGAACTCGGAGACGAGGTCGGCCACCGCATCGGGTGCCTCGAGGTGGGCGGCATGGCCGGCGCCGGCCACCACCGCGACGCTTGCGTGCGGCATCGAACGGGCCATTTGGACCGCAACCGCGCGGAACTCCTGATCGGACTCGCCGACGACCAGCTTGGTGGGCGTCGTGATGTCGATCAGCCGACCCCACAGCGGCTCCTGTGCACCCGTGCCGCACCGACGCAGGCTCGAGGCCAGGCCGTCTGGTCGGTTCAGGAGACGAGCAGACCGGTGCTGTTGCTCGTCGCTCAACCCCGCGAACATCGGCATGGCGAGCCATCGGTCGACGAAGGCCGGTAACCCGTCGGCTTCCAGTCGACGGGCCAGTACGGCGTCGGAGCGGAACCGTTCGGCCCGCTGCGCCGGATCTTCGATTCCCGGGGTGGCACCGATCAGGACCATCGACTTCACCGTCTCGGGATGGTCGAGCGCGGCGTGGAGCAGTATCCGGCCCCCCATCGAGTAGCCGAGGTAGTGGGCGGGCCCACCAGTCTCCACGACCAGCCGGGCGGCCTCGACCAGATCGGCATCGTCGCTCGCCGACTCGCCATGGCCGGGTGCATCGACGAGCACGAGCTCGTGGTCGTTCGCCAAGCGGTCCGCGATCGGCCCCCAGCACCGACGATTCTGGGTGAAACCATGCACCAGAACCAGCCGCTCACCGCGGCCCCGACACTCGTGGGCCAGGCTCACGAGTCGCCGGTACCCGCCGCCACGGCCTTCTCGAGCAGGTGGGCCATGACGGCCAGTTCCCGGGTGGTCAGAGGCGAGATGATGGGATGGGACCGCATGAGACGCTCGTGGATCTCGGCCGCGACGCGCTCGCCCTTGTCGGTGCGCACGAGCTGCTTGACGCGGCGATCGTCGGGGTCGGCTCGCCGCTCGATGAGGGCGCGTTCCTCGAGCTGGTCGGCCAGACCGGTGATGTACGAAGCGTCGTAGCCGAGTCGCTCGGCCAGAGCGCCCATCGGAAGCGGCGAGTCGAGCTCGCGAAGCGCATGGGCCATCGGTAGGCTCATGTCGAACGGGTCGAGCTCGGCGCGAAACGTGGTTGTCATGCGGGCCCCGAGCACGCGCAGCGCCGTCGAGATCCGATCGAGGTGCTCTGCCCGGCTGGCGTCCATGTCCTCCAGCCTAGTTGTCACCGGGCAGGTTCTTGCTAAAGTCAATACTTGACCCTTTAAACCTTTCTGAGGATCCGCTGATGACTGCCCCTGCAGTACGTGCCGAGAACGTCGTCAAGCACTTCGGCGACGTGAAGGCCCTCGATGGCGTGTCGCTCACCTTCGAACCCGGAATGATCTACGGCCTGCTCGGGCCCAATGGCGCCGGCAAGACGACACTGATCCGCGTGCTCACCACACTGCTGCGACCCGACTCGGGATCGGCCGAGGTGGCCGGAGTCGACGTGCTGGCGAATCCCACCGGCGCCCGGCGCCGGCTCGGTCTCGCCGGCCAGTCTGCAGCAGTCGACGAGTTCCTCACCGGCTACGAGAACCTCGAGATGGTCGGACGTCTCTACGGCCTCGGCCGCGCCGAGGCGAAGCGACGGGCCAACGACGTGCTCGAACGCTTGACGCTGAGCGACGCATCGGCTCGCCAGGTCAAGACGTACTCGGGAGGCATGCGCCGCCGTCTCGACCTCGGCGCATCGATGGTCGGGCGACCCGACGTGCTGTTCCTCGACGAACCCACCACCGGGATCGATCCGGCCAGCCGCATAGACATCTGGGGCCTCATCACCGATCTCGTGGCCAGCGGAACCACGATTCTCATGACCACGCAGTACCTGGAGGAGGTCGATCAGCTGGCCACCCGAATCGGCGTCATCGACCATGGCGTCATGATCGCCGAGGGCACCTCCGATGACCTCAAGAATCAGATCGGCGGTGCGATCATCGAGCTCATGGTGCGAGCGGGCAATCGCGAGCGGGTGATGGAGACATTGCGATCCTCCACGAGCCAGGAACCGACCTACGACCCGGTTCGCGACCTGATCACCTTGCCGGCGCCCGGCGGAACCGCCGACCTGTTCTGTGTGGTGCGCGCCCTCGACGCCATCGACATCACCCCACTGGCGATCGATGTCCACAAGCCGACCCTCGACGACGCCTTCTTGGCCCTCACCGCCGACCAGGAGGTTCCGGCGTGACCACCGCAACCCTTCCCGAGGCTGCCATTTCGGGCGACGCCCACCGGATCTCGCTGATCGCCGGACTGCGCGACACCAGCGTGATCGTGCGCCGCAACATGGTGCGCAACGTGCGACTGCCGCAACTCCTCATCTTCGCCACGATCCAGCCGGTGCTGTTCCTGCTGCTGTTCAACTACGTCTTCGGTGGATCGATCGGCCTTTCGCTCGGGGGCGCGTACGGTGGCAAGTACATCAACTATCTCCTCCCTGGCATGCTCGTGCAGACGGCGATGTTCTCCTCGATGCAGACCGCCATCGGCCTGACCGAGGATCTCGGCAACGGGGTGATCGACCGCTTTCGTTCGCTCCCGATCGCCCGCTCGGCGGTACTGGCGGGGCGCACGTCGGCCGACATGGTGCGCACGCTGTTCGTCGTGTCCTTGCTCACGATCGTCGGGTACATCGTGGGATTCCGCACCGCCGACGGCCTCCCGAAACTGGCGATCGGCCTGATCTTCTGTGTGCTCTTCGGCTTTGCGCTGTCGTGGGTCATGGCCTTCGTGGGTCTGGCCGTGAAGACACCGGAGGCGGCGAACTCGGCGGCGTTCCTGCCCCTGTTCCCGCTCATGTTCGCCAGCTCGATCTTCGTTCCCGTCGACACCCTGCCCAGCTGGATGCAGGGATTCGCCGAGAATCAGCCGGTCACCGTGCTGGCCGACACGATGCGCGGCTACGTGCTCGGCCAGGAGTTCCTCTCGACCTCCCCGCGGTCGTTGACCACCTTGTCGCTGTTCTCGATGTTCTGGATCGTCGTGATCCTCGTGATCGCCGTGCCCCTGGCCGTGCGCAAGTACCGCCGCACGGTCGCGTAGATCAGTCCGAGGCGACAGCGGCCTTCAGGAATCCCATCACCGGCGCGGCCACCGCCCACTGGTCGAGGATGAACTGATCGAGCTCGGGATCGAGCAGCAGTTCCGGGTCCTCGAAGTCGGCCCAGAACACCCACTGCTTGTTGAGCACCAGCGGCTCGATCTCGGCCAGCTCCTTCAACTCGGTCGGCACCCGCTTGTGGGCATCACCGGTGAGCTCACCGTACGTGGCAACGAAATCCTTTGCGGTGGTGAGCTTCCGAAGCTCGGGCGAATGCTCGCCGACGTAGCGGCGAACGCTATCTCGCAGCTCGGTGTCGGGCATGTACAAGCCGCCGGCAACGGCCACGCCGTTGATGCCGACCCGACAGGTGTAGCCGGGGTAGCTGCCGTCGTGCTTCTCGCGGCGACCGACGGTGATGCCGAGCTGGGTCTTGTACGGCGACTTGTCGTTGCTGAAGCGCACGTCGCGGTTGATCCGATAGATCGCTTTCGTCGGGTCCGTCCGGTACTCGGGGTGGTCGGCCTGCAAGCCCGCGACCAGCGCAACCGCCAGTGCGCGGTACGGCTCCTTCAGATTCTCCTCGTAGCTCCTTCGGTTGGCGTCGAAGTACGCCTTGGAGTTGTCGGCGGCCAGCCCTCGCCAGAAGTCGAGCGTCTCCTGCGTGAAGAATCCCATCGGTCGATCCTGTCGCGGCCAGAGCGACGACGCCACAAGGACGACTCGGCATCTACGCTCGCCGGGATGACCGTCACCGCCGCCGCCACCTTCTGCGCCACCCTCGTCGACGAGTTCGCCCGGCGGGGTGTCACGCAGGCCTTCGTTGCACCGGGATCGCGTTCCACGCCGTTGTTGCTCGCCCTCGATACCGACGCACGCGTCGCCGTGCACGTCTTCCACGACGAGCGGTCGGCGTCGTTCGCCGCGCTCGGGTACGCCAACACCACCGGCGTGCCCGGCATCGTCCTGTGCACCTCGGGAACCGCAACCGCCCACCTCTACGCGGCCATCATCGAGGCCGACCAGTCCGGTGTGCCGATGATCGTGTGCACCGCCGACCGGCCGCCCGAGCTGTGGGCTCGCGGCGCACCGCAGACCATCGATCAGACCAGGATGTACGGCAAGGCCCCACGCCTGTTCGTGCAGCCAGGCCCGGCCGACGACGACCACGCCCCGACGTGGAGGCCCCTCGCCGCCGACATCGCCGACCATGCTGCAGGCTTTCGGGGCGCCCGACCCGGGCCGGTCCACGCCAACCTGTCGTTTCGTGATCCGCTGGTCGGTGAGCCGGGCCCGCTCCCAGACCCGCTCGAACCGAGCCCGCCAACCCCTCGACCGTCGGTCGCCGACTCCGAGGCAGCCGCGATCGCCGAGCTGTGCCGCCAACGCAGCGGGGTGATCGTAGCCGGCCGCGGCACCACCGGTCGCGACGACCTGCACCTTCTGGCCGATCGGCTCGGATGGCCGATCGTCGCCGATCACCAGTCGGGCGCCCGCACCGACGACACGGTCGCCCACGCCGACGCCCTGCTGCGTCACGCGCCCTTCGCCGCGAGCCGACGACCCGAGGTGATCCTCCGCTTCGGCGAGGCACTCTCGTCGAAGGCGCTGAGCCAGTGGATGGCTGCGTGTGCCGCCGACGGCTGCGACGTGGTGTCGTTGCACCAGCCCGGACGCCTGATCGATCCCGAGACCATCGCCGCGCTCGTTGCGCCCGAGGACGGCGCGGCGGCCGCCATCCTCGAACACGTCGGACGATGCAGCCCCGTCGACGAGTCCGGAACCTGGCTCGACGCCGACCACCGAGCGCGGTCGATCATCACCGAGGCCATCGCGGCCGCTCCCGACTCCGAGCTCGCCGTGGCCATCCGTGCCCTTCACGCCGCCGGCCCCGACGGCATCGTCGTCTCCGCATCGTCGATGCCGGTGCGCTACCTCGAGTGGTTCGACTCCCACCCACCCGACGGCACGCGGGTACTCTCCAATCGCGGGGCCAACGGCATCGACGGTGTGATCGCGACGTCGATCGGCGCAGCCCTCACCGGTGCGCCGACGGTGTGTCTCGTCGGCGATGTGGCCTTCCTGCACGACGCGAGCTCGCTCACGGCACTGACCCGTCGTCGCATCGATCTCACCGTCGTGGTGATCCACAACGACGGCGGCGGCATCTTCTCGTTCCTGCCCCAAGCCGACCTGCTAGAACCCGATCGCTTCGACCGGCTGTTCGGCACTCCTCACGGCACCGACCTGGTCGCTCTCGCCGCCGCCCACGGCATCGAAGCAACCGATGACACCGCGGACCTCTCACCACAGGGCGTGCGGGTGATCGTGGCCCGGACCGCCGACCGACCGGACCATGTCGAGCGGGTTCGAGCGATCAACGACGCCGTGGCCTCTACGCTCGACCCATGACCGAACCGGTTTCCGAGCTCTTCGATGCCGATGCCTGGACCGACGTGGACGGCTTCGACTTCACCGACATCACCTATCACCGGGCCCGGCACGTGCCGGCCGTTCGCATCGCCTTCGACCGACCCGAGGTGCGCAACGCCTTTCGGCCCCACACTGTCGACGAGCTCTACACCGCTCTCGATCACGCCCGTCAGTCGTCCGACGTCGGCTGCGTGCTGCTCACCGGCAACGGCCCGTCGGCCAAGGACGGCGGCTGGGCGTTCTGCTCGGGCGGCGACCAACGCATACGCGGCACCGACGGGTACCGCTACACGACCGACGACGGCGAGACCGCCGACGCCATCGATCCGGGCCGGAGCGGGCGTCTGCACATCCTCGAGTGCCAGCGTCTCATCCGCTTCATGCCCAAGCCGGTTGTCGCCGTGGTACCGGGCTGGGCTGCGGGAGGCGGCCACAGCCTCCACGTGGTGTGCGATCTCACGATCGCCAGCCGCGAACACGCCCGGTTCAAGCAGACCGACACCGACGTCGCCAGTGTCGATGCCGGCTTCGGCTCGGCCTACCTCGCCCGTCAGGTGGGCCAGAAGGTCGCACGAGAGATCTTCTTCCTGGGGCTCACCTACACCGCAGACGAGGCCATGGCTCAGGGAGCGGTCAACAAGGTCGTGACCCACGCCGAGCTCGAAGCCACCGCGCTCGAGTGGGCGGCCGAGATCTGTAAGAAGAGCCCGACGGCCCAGCGCATGGCGAAGTTTGCGTTCAACCTCATCGACGACGGTCTGGTCGGTCAGCAGGTGTTCGCCGGCGAGACCACCCGTCTCATCTACGGCACCGACGAGGCCAAGGAGGGCCGCGACGCCTTCCTCGACAAGCGAGACCCCGACTGGTCGGACTTCCCTTACTACTACTGACGCGTGGGCTCACGACCAGGGCGGCAGGCCGGGAAGTGTGCCGGTGGGCCTCCGGTCAGGCGAAGGGCCGAATGGGGACGGTTCGGTCCCATCCGATGGTCTGCTTCCAGAAATTGGTGAAGACGGCTTCCATCAGCTCGCTGGTCTCGATGAGCTCGATGTACCCGGGAAGGGCGCCGTTCGTGTCGAGGTACCCGACCTTGCCACCCGTGGGAACTCCTGCCTCGAAGGCGAGCTCGTAACCCATGGCCAGGTACTTCGCCTTGTCGGCGGGATAGTCGTCGGTGGCCATGCCGAAGTGGTGGAAGCCGTGTCCCTTCACCGCAATGTGCTCGTTGTACACCGAGGGGAGGTCGTCGTTGGGTTGGATGAGCTCGACGTTCATGTGCCCGGCGAAGCTCATGGCGAGCTTCGCGCTGCCCTGGGCCGGCTGACCACGGTAGACGGGGTCGTCGCCGGTGAAGCGGTCGAGGAGAAACCACGGGCCGACGCCGAGGTTGTCGATCCAGCTCTGGATGGCCGCCTCGATGTCGGCTACCACGTAGGCCATCTGCATGATGCCGTCGTCGGGCTGGCCGAAGTCGAGATCCATGACGCACTCCCCTGGTCGAGATCCGCGCCGATACTAGGTGCGCCGGGTGCGGCCCACCTAACGTGCCCCCATGGTTCGCTACGCCGACAGACCGACCGCTACCGAGACCATCGACATCGGCGCCCCGCCGGCCACCGTGTGGACGCTGGTCAGCGACCCCGAGGTGCCGGCGCAGTTCTCCACCGAGCTCCAGTCGGCCTCCTGGAGCGACACCGGGCCCCACGAGGGCGCCGTCATCGTGGGCACCAACTTCCACGAAGCTCGCGGGACTTGGACCACCACGTCGGTGGTCACTGTCTGCGACGTCGAGCACGAGTTCACCTGGACCGTCGGCGACGTCGACAACCCCACGGCCCAGTGGAGCTTCCGCCTCGAGGCCATCGACGCCGGGACCCGGCTCGGGTTCCGGGCGGTGATGGGACCCGGGCCCTCCGGCGTGTCGAGCTTCATCGAGAAACGGCCCGACCTGGAGGAGGAGATCGTCGCCAACCGACTGGCCATGTGGAGCGAGAACATGCGCCGCACGCTGGCCGGCGTCAAACAGTTGGCCGAAGCCGTCTGAGCCGCCGCTCAGAGCACCTTGTTGCCGTACATCTCGCCGAGCCGATCGTTGATCAGCTCGAGCCGTTCGCCGTCGGGACCCGTGAAGTACAGCGATGACCCGCCCACCTCGTGGACCTCGACGCCGGCTTCGGCCAGGCGGCCGCGAAGCTCGGTCCAGACGGCGGGGGGCACCGAGATGGCGAGATGGTGATGGCCACCGAGCACCTCCTGATAGGGCCCGAGGCCGAGATCGGGGAAGTCGAAGAACGCCAAGGCGTTCCCGTTGCCGATGTCGAAGAAGAAGTGTGTCGAGCCGGGATAGTCGCGGTTCTCGAACAGCTCGGTCAGCGGGAAACCGAGGAGCCCCTGATAGAAGCGAATCGTGGTCTCGACGTCGCTGCTCAGCAGGGCTTGATGGTGCACTCCCCGACCGTTGCTGGCCGGTCGTTGGTCATCGGACTGGAGGTACTGCGCGCGCAGTTGATCCCATTCGGCCTGTCGTTCGGGGGTGGCTCGTGAATCGGTCGTTGCCATGCCCCACTCTGCCACGGTCACCCGCGCCGGTACCACGCGTCAATCGGTGAGCACCGAGAGCATGGCCTGGAGCTTGGCCTCGGTCTCGGCCAGCTCGGCGACCGGGTCACTGTCGGCCACCACCCCAACGCCCGCCCAGAGCCGAGCGCAGTTCCCCTCGATCTGAGCCGACCGGATACCGACCGCGAAGGCCCCGTTGCCGCCCGCATCGACCCAGCCGACGGGGCCGGCGTAGCGGCCGCGATCGCCGCCCTCGAGCTCGCCGATGAGCTCGAGCGCGGTCGCCTGCGGGTCGCCGCCGACCGCTGGCGTCGGGTGGAGCGCGGCGACGAGCTCGAGAATCGAGGCGGCGGGCCTCGACAGGACTCCCTCCACCCGGGTGCCGAGGTGATGCACGTTGGCCAGCGAGACGATCGTGGGCTCGGGCTCGGCATCGACATAGGAGCAGAACGGCAACAACGTGTCGAGCAGCCAGTCGATGGTGATGCGATGCTCCCACTGGTCCTTGGTCGATGCCAACAGATCAGCGGCGACGACGGCATCGGCGGCGGGATCGGTACGTCGGGCTGCGGTGCCGGCCAGCGGGTGGGCTCGAACGACCGTGTCGGAGCGGCCGACCAGCAGCTCCGGCGACGCGCCGATGAATCCGTCGACGGCGAAGACCGCGGTGGACGGAAACCTTTCGACGAGCCCGGCGAGCACGGCCGGAGTGGCGATCGGCTCGGTGGCGGTGACCCGCAGTTCTCGGGCCAACACGACCTTCCGCAGCGCGCCCGCCGCGATGCGTTCGACCGCACGCGCGACCGCGGTATCACGCCACTCGGCCGGTGACCGCATCGACTCGACGCGGGGCGCGCGAGGACGAACACCGACGGGTGAGTCGAGGATCTCCTCGCACCTCGCACGAGCATCATCGGTGTCGCCGTCGAGCGCGGTGAGCCAGCCCGACCCGTCGGCATCCCGACCGACGATCACCTCGGGAACCACGAGCTCGCCCGGCGCGCCCCGATCGAACGGGAACGCACCGAAGCCCACCACTCCGCGTCCTGGAGTCCCCGCCGGCCCGGAGCCGGCGAGGTCGGCCAGCGCCTGTTGGGCCGCGGGCGCACCTCCGGGCCGCTCGACGACGACACGACCGGCAGTGCCGATGCCGGCGAGACGCACCTGCTCGCCGGCCCAGAGCGTGCCGCTGCGGATGCCGATGGCCGCGGGGTCGAGCGGTGGATCGAGGCCGATGGTGCGCGGGTTCACGCACCCGAGGCTACGGCCGCCACACTGGAGGTCGTGGATCGCCGCGCCAGCACCGACACCTCGGCCACCCCCGACCATCTGCACGCCGTCGTGGCCGACCTCGGCCGCTATCCCGAGTGGCTCGACGAGGTCACCCGGGCCGAACCGGCGACCGGACACGGCGATGCATGGTCGGTCACCCTCCGGGCCCGGGTGGGTCCCTTCGCCCGATCGAAGCGGCTGCGTATGGTCCGCACCCGCAACGACGTGCCTCGACACGTGCGTTTCGAACGAGCAGAAGTCGACGGTCGCAACCACTCGGCCTGGACGCTCGACGCCACGGTCGAACCGACCGCAGGCGGCAGCCGGGTCACCATGCATCTGGCCTACGACGGCAACCTCTGGTCCGGGGTCCTCGATCGGGTGCTCGGTTCGATGATCGACGACGCCATCCCCGATCTCAAACGCCTCGTCGAGACCGACTGACCGGCTCGCTCAGAGGCGCTTCTCGAAGAAATGCAGGGCGTAGGGGTTGTCGTTGTACCGCTCGATCTCGACGTAGCCGGCGCGCTCGTACATCGCTATGGCCTCGGTGAGCACGCTGTTGGTGTCGAGGCGAACGGTGCCATAGCCCAGGTCCGACGCATGGCACTCGAGCTCCCGCAGCATGCGTCTTCCCAGACCGCGTCCCCGGTGACCAGGCGCAACCCACATGCGCTTGATCTCGGCGACCGCTGCGCTGAAGCGTTGGACTCCGCCGCAGGCAACCGGCCGCTTCTCGTGCCGGGCGATGACGAACACCCCGGCGGGGGCGTCGAACAGCGGCGCGTCGGAATCGAGGGCGTCACCGGGGTCGAAGCCGGCGTGGAACCGACGATCGAGCTCGTCGAAGTAGCTCTGCACCGATGCCACGGCCTCGGAACTGCGCGGGTCGACCACCGCGAAGGTGACATCGACGGGGACCCGGTCTGGTCGATCGGACACCGACGATCAGGCCAGGGCCTCGGCGTAGCGATCGTGGGCGCTTTCGCCGGCCTCGGTGACGGTCAGGATCTCGACACCGTCGGGGGTGACGACCATGGTGTGCTCGAACTGCGCCGATCGGCAGCCATCGGCGGTGACCGCGGTCCAGTCGTCGTCCCAGATCTCGCCGAGCTCCCAACGACCGAGATTCAGCATGGGCTCGATGGTGAAGCTCATGCCCTCCTCCATGACCAGATCGAAGCGGCGCACGTAGTAGTGCGGGATCTGCAAGGAGGTGTGGAACTCGGTGCCGACCCCGTGCCCGATGAAGTCGCGCACGACGCTCAGCCCGTTTCTGGTGGCGTGGTTCTCGATGGCGCGGCCGATGGCGTTGAACGGCGCGCCGGGACGGACTTCGGCGATGGCCAGATCGAGAGCCCGTTTCGTCTCGACCACGAGGTGTCGGCTCGCGTCGTCGACGTCGCCGACGAGGAAGGTGATGGAGGTGTCGCCGTGCACGCCACCGATGTAGGCGGTGACGTCGATGTTGACGATGTCGCCGTCCTGCAGCTGGCGGCTGTCGGGGATGCCGTGACAGATCACCTCGTTCACCGAGGTGCAGACCGACTTGGGGTACCCCTTGTACCCGAGCGGGCTCGGGTAGGCGCCCCGGCTGATGTAGGCCTCGTGGGCGACGATGTCGAGCTTCTCGGTGCTCACACCCGGTGCCACCGCCGCGCCGACCTCGAGCAGGATCTCCGCCGCGACCGAACCGGCCGTGCGCATGCGCTCGATCTCGTCGGCGGTGCGGACCGGGGAGGATGCCGACAGGCCCGGGTCGCCGCCGTTGGCCACGTAGGGAGGACGCTCGATGCTGCCGGGAACCGCCCGCATCGGGGACACGAGCCCGGGCCGCACGGGCGGGTCCGAAGCCACGACGTCGAACAGCGGTTTCGGTTGTCGGCGTTTGCGCTTGGCCATGCGATCTCCCGGGTCCAGACCATCAGGTTAGCGGCGCACTCCGGAGCCTCACGCCTGGCCTTCAGGCGTCGCCTCCGGGGAAGCGCCGCTGGAGACGCTGCATGCCCGCAATCCATCGCTCGCGATCGGTTCCCTTACGGGCGACGTACTCGGCCACCTCGGGATGGGGCAGGATCAGGAACTCGTCGGCCTCGATCCCCGCAGCGACCACGTCGGCCACCTCCTCGGCGCTGAGCATCCCGTCGACGCCGGCGACACCCCCACCGTCGAACCCCGCCGTCATCGGGGTGGCGACCGCCTGCGGGCAGACGACCGATACCGAGATGCCCTGCTCGCCGTGGGTGATGGCCACCCACTCGGCGAAGCTGACCGCAGCCGCCTTGGTGACGGCGTAGGGAGCGCTGCCGATCTGCGACAACAGGCCGGCGGCCGAGGCGGTGTTCACGAGATGGCCCCGACCCCGGTCGATCATGCCGGGCAGCAGCGCGCGGGCCGCGTGCACGTGCGCCATGAGGTTGATGTCCCAGATGCGCTGCCACTCGTCGGTAGGCACCTCGGCGCCTCCGAGCACCAAGATCCCGGCGTTCGAGCAGAAGATGTCGATGGGGCCGACCGCCGCCTCGGTCTCGGCCACGACCCGCTCCACCTCCGCCTGATCGGCCAGATCGGCCACGATGGCCAGCGCGCCGAGGCTCGCGGCCACGGTCTCGAGGCGGGGCCGGTCGAAATCGACGAGCGCGAGCGCCGCCGCCCCGTCGGCCGCGAAACGACGGGCCATCGCCTCGCCGATGCCACCGGCGGCTCCGGTGACGACGATGACCGATCCTGCGATCTTCATGCGAGCTCCTGCGACGGCGGCGACGGGGAGGAGAGACTAGGACGGCCAGTTGGGATGGCGCTTGTCGATGAACGCGCTCATGCCTTCCTGGGCGGTCTCGTCACCCGCGTTGGCAGCCATGACCGTACGGGTGAGCTCGTAGGCGTCGTCCTCGTGCAAGCCGTCCTGGCGGTAGAAGGCGACCTTGCCGATCGCGATGGTCGACGGGCTGAACCGGGTGATCGAATCGGCGAGACGGTCGACCTCGGCCGCAAGGTCCTCGGGTGCGACCACCCGGTTGACCAGACCCCAGTCGGCGGCGGTGGCGGCATCGACGGACTCCCCGGTGAGCAACATCTCCATGGCCCGCTTGCGGCCCACCGCACGGGCGATGGGCACCATGGGTGTCGAGCAGAAGAGCCCGATGCGAACGCCGGGCGTGGCGAACTGCGAACGGTCGGTGGCCACGGCGAGATCGCAGGTGGCAACGAGCTGACAGCCCGCCGCGGTGGCCACGCCGTCGACCGCCGCGATCACCGGCTGCGGCAGTCGGTGGATGGCCTGCATGAGATCGGTGCACACCGCGAAGAGCTGATCGTAGAACTCGGCCGGGCGGTCGATCATCTCCTTCACGTTGTGGCCGGCCGAGAACGCCGGCCCCTCGTGATCGATCACCACGACCTGCACCGAGGGGTCGGTGCCGATCTCGCCGAGCACCTTGATGAGCTCGAGCATGGTGTGCAGCCCCAGAGCGTTGCGAGCGGCCGGGTTGGCCAGGGTGATGGTGGCGCGCGGTCCGTCGCCCGCGGCAACCCGAACAGTGGCGTCGTTGTCCATTCCCGCAGGCTAGTTCGATCGGTCGACCACCGGTTTGGGCTATACCAAGGGTCATGTCCGCCGGTGGTTCGAAGCGTGCGATCTTGGCTGCCCTCCTGGCCAACTTCGGCATCACCATCGCCAAGTTCTTCGGGTTCCTCATCACCGGCTCGTCCTCGATGCTCGCCGAGTCGGTGCACTCGGGAGCCGACACCGGCAACCAGGCCCTGCTGTTGTGGGGCGGCAGGCAGGCAACCCGCACCGCCACCCCCGAGCATCCGTTCGGCTTCGGACGTGAGCGGTTCTTCTGGTCCTTCGTGGTGGCCCTCGTCCTGTTCTCGCTCGGTTCGCTGTTCGCGATCTACGAAGGCATCGAGAAGATCCGTCATCCCCACGAGCTCGACAGCCTCGGCTGGGCCATCGGCATCCTCGCCTTCGGCATCGTGCTCGAGTCGTTCTCGTTCCGCACTGCCATCGTCGAGTCGAACCGGGTGCGAGGCGACGCCGGCTGGAGCGAGTTCATCCGCCACTCACGCACCCCCGAGCTCCCCGTGGTGCTGCTCGAGGACCTCGGTGCCCTCATCGGGCTCGTTCTCGCCCTGGTAGCGATCGTGCTCGCGTCGATCACCGACGATCCCGTCTGGGACGGCGTCGGCACGCTGTCGATCGGCATCCTGCTCGGGGTGATCGCCGTCATCCTGGCGTTCGAGATGAAGAGTCTGCTCATCGGCGAGAGCGCCGTACCCGAACAAGTGGCCCGGCTCCGGCGCGAAATCGAGGACGGCGACGACGTCGACCGTCTGATCCACATGCGAACCCAGCACATCGGCCCCGAGGAGCTCCTGGTGGCGGCCAAGGTGAGCTTCCGCCCGGGCCTCACCACGTCGCAGCTGGCCGATGCCATCGACGCCGCCGAGTCGCGAGCCCGGGCGGCGGTCCCCATCGCCCGCATGATCTACCTCGAACCCGACCTGTACGAGGCCGACTACGTCGAGCACGACGACGTCGCGACCGACAGCTCCCCGCACTGACCGTCCGCCACCAACGGAGACTCCGATGATCCGCGCCCTCCTGCTCGAGAAGACCGACGAGGCCGTCACGTGCTCGCTGACCGAGCTCACCGACGACCGACTACCCGATGGCGACGTGACCGTCGACATCGAGTACTCCACCCTGAACTACAAGGACGCGCTGGCGATCACCGACACGTCACCCGTCGTGCGCTCCTGGCCCATGGTCCCCGGCGTGGACTTCGCCGGGACCGTCTCGGCCAGCAGCGACGACAGCATTGCCGTCGGCGACCGGGTGGTACTCAACGGCTGGGATGTCGGCGAGCAGCGATGGGGTGGGCTCACCACTCGGACCCGCATCGACGGCAGCCTGCTCGTGAAGCTCCCCGACGCCCTCTCGACCCGCGAGGCGATGGCCATCGGCACCGCCGGGTACACGGCCATGCTGTGTGTGCTCGCCCTGGAGGATCACGGCGTCACCCCCGAGTCGGGTCCGGTGGTGGTCACCGGAGCCGCAGGGGGCGTGGGCAGCGTG
Source organism: Acidimicrobiales bacterium (assembly GCA_024638845.1). Lineage (GTDB taxonomy): Bacteria > Actinomycetota > Acidimicrobiia > Acidimicrobiales > JAHEJN01 > JAHEJN01. The sequence goes on from JAHEJN010000002.1 coordinate 36,044, forward strand.
TCGGTGAGCCTGCTGTCGGGTCTGGGGTACGACGTGCATGCCGTCACCGGTCGACCCGACACGCAGGGCGACTACCTACGGGGCCTCGGTGCCGTCGAGCTGATCGATCGTTCCACCCTCGAAGAGCCCGGCCGGCCCCTTGCCCGTGCGGTGTGGGCCGGCGTGATCGATGCCGTCGGCGGACAGATCCTCGCCAATCTGCTCGCCCAGGTGCAGCCGCGGGGCTGTGTGGTTGCGTGCGGCCTGGCGGCGAGCATGGACCTGCCGACGACCGTGGCGCCGTTCATCCTGCGCGGGATCACCCTGGTGGGGATCGATTCGGTTCACGAGACGACGGCCCGACGCGAGCTCGCCTACGCGCGGCTGGCCACCGACCTCGACCGCAGCGCGCTCGCATCGATGACCACCGAGATCGGTCTGGGCGAGGTCGAGGCTGCGGCCCCCCGGTTCCTGCGCGGGGAGGTGGCGGGCCGCATCGTCGTCGACGTGACCCGCTAACGTCGCGCCCGTGAGCGGCTCCGAAGAACGAAAGCCATCTCCCCAAGAGGATCTCCTCGCCCTGCTGTCGAACCCCGACGCCGTGCGCCTGCTCGCGTTCGGCGCTCGCACCATGGGACGGGTGGTCGACACCGGACGGGAGATCAGCAAGGTCGCATCGGCCATCACGCCCGGGCCCTTCGTCCCTTCGCCCGCGACCCCCTCGCCGCCGAAGCCCGACCCGGCCAAGAGACAAACGGCCGGCGGCGCCGTCGAGTCCGACCGCACCTCCGCACCCGGGCCGGCCGCCGACGTGCCCGAGGGGTCGATGCTCGTCCCGGTCGAGGCGTGGAACCGCGTGCTCGACCAGCTCGGCAACATCCACGAAGCGGGCCAGGCGTTGGCCGAGGCCCGGGAGCGCGCCGCCCGGGCCGAAGCCGTGGCCGAGTTCCAGGCCGAACGGCGCCGATTGGCCGAGGCCGAGGCCGAACGTCTGGCGGCCGAGCTCGAGGCAAGCCAGGCGCCGCCACCGCCGACGGAACCGGCAACTTCTCCGGTGCCGGCCGAAGCGACCCTCGTCACCCGTCGCCGCCTCTTCCAGGGCGTGAGCAACTGGTTGAGGAGCTGACGTGGCCGTAGCTCCTGCGTCGTCCGAAGCTGCGTCGCCGAAGCGAGAACGGTGGACGTTCCAGTGGAAGGAGCTCTACGACGAGGTGATCACCTCCGGGCTCTGTACGGGCTGTGCGGGGTGCGTCATCGCCTGCCCCCACGATGTGATCGGCTACGAGCACGAGCCCGGCCAGTACAAGCCCTTCCACCTCGAGGACGAGCTCGGCCCCACCGATTGCGGCCATGGCCAGAAGGGCTGTACCTCTTGTACGAGAGCGTGCCCGCGCTTTCGCGACTGGGAGACCGAGGCCGACGAGCATCTGTTCGCCCGTACCCGTGGCGACGACGAGCCCGCCGGCATCTACAAGGACATCCTCCTGTGTCGGGCCAGCGATGACTTCGTCTACGAGGTCGGCCAGGACGGCGGGCTGGTGTCGGCCATCCTCATCTGGTGCCTCGAGAACCAGGTGATCGACGGCGCGCTCACGTCATTCCTCGAAGGTGGCGACAAGGGCGGCTGGAAGGCGGTGCCGGGCCTGGCCACCGATCGAGACCAGGTCCTCAGAGGCGCAGGGAGCCGGTACACGTATTCGGCCAACACGCTCGCCTACGACGACGCCATGGCCGCCGGTCTCGAGGCGCTCGCGCTCGTGGGTATGAGCTGTCAGACCTCCATCGGCCCGGTGATGTGGCATCGCAGGGTGGGCAAGGTCGGCAAGCCCATCAAGCTCAACATCGGGCTCCTCTGCTCGAAGAGCTTCGACGATTCGCTCTTCGTCGAGCTGTTCGAGGTCAAGTACGGGCTTCGTCGCGAAGACATCGTCAAGATGAACATCAAGGGCGTGTTCCAGGTGTGGATGCGCAACGGCGACTACCACGAGATCAAACTGAAGGAGTGCCATGCGTGGACCCGCGAGGGCTGCAACCACTGCCCCGACTTCGCGGCCGAGCACGCCGACATCTCCACCGGCGGCATCGGCGACGCCACCGACTGGACCCTGACCATCGTCCGCACCGACCTCGGACGGGCGGTCATCGAGGCGATGATCGACGACGGTGTCATCGAGACCCAGCCCGGCGACGCCGACCCCGGCGCCATTGCGCTGATGAACCGACTGGCCGCCAAGAGCCGCGAACGCTGGCCCGAGTGGGCAGCCGAGCCGGTGCGATTGGGGCTCCCGACCAAGAAGTGACGCGGCCGGCGTCGGCTGCTCAGGCCGACTCGCGAATGCAATCGGCGAAGAACTTCGTGTACTCCTCGGGGAACGGCGTGTCGATGTCTTCCCTCAGCGCGTTGTCGAACGCCTTGAACTCGTCGTACGGCACGTCCGCCTCGAACTTGTCGTAGGCGCAGGTGCACGTCGACATCAGCGCCGCCTCGAGCTGCTGGGTCTGCTCTCCGGATGCGACGCATGCCTCGATGAAATTGTCGCGCACCGCCTCGTCGTAGTCGTCGGGTTCGCCCGACGCAGCACACGCACCGCCGAGCAGGGTGAGCGCGATGACGAGGGATGACAGACGGGTCTTCACAGCAGATGAGGCTACAAGGGTCAGCCCGTGAGTTGACGGGCGCGGGCGAACACGGCATCGAGCATGGTCTCGGTGAGTCGACCCGTGAAGGTGTTCTGCTGGCTGACGTGATAGCTGCACAGCAGCACCCGGTCGCGCGATCCGGGAATCGGAACCTCGAGGCCGTGGGCGAACTTGGGGCGCGGCGCGATGCCGAGCTCGCCGCACACTGCCGCGTAACCGATGGCACCGAGGGCGATGACGACGCGCACGTCGGTGAGGAGGTGAAGCTCTCGCTGGAAGAACCGACGACAGTTCGCCCGCTCGTCGGCCGTGGGCTTGTTCGCCGGGGGTGCGCACTTCACCGGCGAGGTGACGAACGCACCGTCGAGCTCGAGGCCGTCGGCGCGGTCGCGAGCCTCGGGTTGGTTGGCATAGCCGGCGCGATGGAGGGCACGGTAGAGCCAGTCACCGCTGCGATCGCCGGTGAACATCCGGCCGGTGCGATTGGCACCGTGGGCCGCCGGGGCCAGACCCACGATGAGCACGCGGGCGGCCGGGTCACCGAAGCCCGGAACCCCCCGACCCCAGTACTCCTCGTCACGGAACGCCGCCCGCTTGTCGCGTGCGACCTGCTCGCGCCAGCCGACCAGGCGCGGACATCGTCGACATCCAGCGACCTCGACGGCCAGGGCATCGAGCAGCTCGGCGGAACGGTCTGGGGCCACGGCGCCACCCTAGGGCTGGGCCGGACCGCTCGGGCGGGCCGTCTCCGGCACCCCTCCCGATAGGGTTCGAGACCATGGCGAGTCGCCCGAAGAAGAAGGTCGAGGCTCCCGGGCCGACCACCGTGCTGTTCGTCCGTCACGGCAGGACTCCCACCACCGGCGCCGTTCTGCCCGGTAGAGCACCCGGCCTCCATCTCGCCGACGCAGGCCTCGAACAAGCCGAGGCCGCCGCGCAACGCATCGCCATGCTGTCGCAGGTCGCAGCCGTCTACGCGTCGCCCATGGAACGCACAAAGGAGACGGCTGCCCCGATCGCCAAGGCGCTGAAGCTACGGGTGCGGACCGAACGTGGGCTGATCGAGTGCGACTTCGGCGCGTGGACCGGACGCAAGCTGTCCGATCTCCGGAAGCTCCCGGCCTGGGACACCGTGCAACGACACCCCACGGGATTCCGCTTTCCGAAGGGCGAATCGTTCAGCGAGATGCAGACGCGAATGGTGAGCGCCGTGCATCGCCTGGTCGCCGCTCATCCTGGCGAGGTCATCGTCGCCGTATCCCACGCCGACACCATCAAAGCCGCCCTCGCCGATGCCATCGGCACCCATCTCGACCTGTTCCAGCGCATCGTGGTGGGCCCGTGCTCGATCAGCGCGGTCACCTACACGAGTGGTGGCCCGATCGTCCTCGCCCAGAACTCCACCGGATCGCTCACCGATCTGGTGCCCTCGTAGCGCCATGGGGAACTCCTTCGAGCTCGACGATGTCGATCGCTTCACCGCGGGCACCATCGGTCCACGAGGCCAGCGCGTGTTCTACATCCAGGCCGTCGCCGGCGCCGAGGTCGTGAGCCTGCGGCTCGAGAAGCAGCAGGTTCTCGCCCTGGCCGACTACCTCGCTGGTGTGCTCGACGACCTGCCTCAGCCCAGCGACGCGGCGGCCGTGGAGAGTGACCTCATCGAGCCGGTGATCGCCGAATGGGTGGTGGGCAACATCGGCGTGGCCTACGCCGAGTCCGACGACCGAGTCGTGCTGTGGGCCGACGAGCTCCTCGAGGCCGACGAGCACGACGATGCGCCCGACGTCGACCAGGGAACGGCCCGCTTCCGGATCAGCCGCCCCCTCGTAGCTGCCTTCATCCTCCAGGCTCGCGAGCTCGCAGCCGCCGGACGACCTCCCTGCCCGTACTGCGGCCGCCCGCTCGACGGCGACGGCTCGTGGTGCTCGTGCCACAACTGACACTGCCGTGAGTGACGAATCGCCGGTTCGCGAACGGGGACCCATCTCCGAGACCCAGGCCATCGAGCTGTTGAGCACGGCCGACATCGAGATCCTCGGCCGCATGCCGTGGAGCAGCAACGGCACGTTCCTGGTCGACCTGGTGGTCGAGATCGACGAGGTTCCGGCCCAGGGCATCTACAAGCCGGCCCAGACCGAACGTCCGCTGTGGGACTTCCCGTCGGGCCTGCACCGACGCGAGGTGGCCACCTACGAGCTCTCCCACCAACTGGGATGGGATCTCGTTCCCGCCACGGTCGAGCGTGACGGCCCCCTCGGGATCGGCTCACTCCAGTTGTTCGTGCCGACCGACTACGACGAGCACTACTTCACCATCGCCGAGGCCGGTTCTCACGTCGACCCGCTCCAGCGGCTCTGCGTGCTCGACATCATCGCGAACAGCACCGACCGCAAGGGCGGACACTGCCTGGTCGACACCGAAGGCCGGGTATGGGCGATCGACAACGGTCTCACGTTCCACCAGGAGTTCAAGCTCCGCACGGTGATCTGGGAGTGGGCGGGCGAACCGATCCCCCTGGCCATTCTCGACGACGTCTCAACGTTCGTGGCGGGTGGCCTCGCCGACGCGCTGGGGGCATTGCTCGATCCCCTCGAACGGGAGGCAACCCTCATCCGGGCGCGTTCGGTGCTCGATGCCGGCCACTTCCCCACCGACCCGACCGGTCGGCGCCATCCCTGGCCGCTGCTCTGACCGTCGCTCAGAACGGAGTGCGGAGTGTACCGGTGCCCTCGCACACGGGACAGGGCCGCAATCCACCCCGGGAGCGGGTCGCACCCGAACCCCCGCACTCGAAACACCGATCGTCGTCGGTCAAGGACCGGAGCTCGTCGTCGACGTCGACGTGGCCGTGCACCCGCCCGACCAGCCAACGCATCCCAACCGCGCAGATACCGACGACCAAGAGCAGGGCGACGAGGCTCATCACGACGGCCACGGATTCAGTGTAGGCAAGCCGGGCGCCGTGTCATCAACGGGCAGCGAGCGCTTCGAGCAGTTGCGGGAGCACCTTGTGCACGTCGCCCACGATGCCGAGATCGGCCACGCCGAATATCGGGGCCTCGGCGTCCTTGTTGATGGCGATGATGTGCTTGGAGCCCTTCATGCCCACCATGTGCTGGGTCGCACCCGAGATGCCGGCGGCGATGTACACATCGGGCTTCACCACCTTGCCGGTCTGACCGACCTGCAGGCTGTAGGGCACCCAACCGGCGTCGACGATGGCCCGGGTGGCGCCGGCCGCGCCGCCGAGTGCTTTCGCGAGCTGGTCGACCATCTGGAACTTGTCGGCATCGCCGAGCCCCCGGCCACCCGACACGACCACTCCGGCCTCGTCGAGCTTGGGTCCCTCGGTCTCCTCGACGTGCACGTTGACGACCCGTGCGGCACCGGTGGCGCCCAGGTCGGGTACGGCGAGCGGGTGGACCGCCGCCACGCCACCATCGGTCGGCTCGGCGACGAAGGACTTGGGGCGGACCAGGAAGATTCCCGGCTTGTCGGTGTCGAACCGAGTGTTCACGTTCACCGTGCCGCCGAAGATGGGCTCGGTGCCCACCAGGGAGTCGCCGTCGACGGTGAGATCGACCACATTGGTGATCACCGGTGCGTCGAGCCTCACCGACAGGCGGCCGGCGACGTCGCGACCGTCTTTGGTGGTGCCCAACAAGATGGCGCTCGGGGCCGCGCCCGCCGCAAGCGCGTCGGCGAGGGCGCCGGCCAACGCCGGGCCCACGAGCCCTCCTGCGAGCTCGCCTGTCGCATGAACCGCCGAGGCGCCGTGCTCGCCGAGCGTGGCGGCGACGGCCTCGCCGTCGCCGGCCACGAAACACTCGACGGTGTCGGCCAGTGCGCGGGCCTTGGCCAGCATCTCGAGGGTGATGGAGGCGACCTTTCCATCGGCTGCTTCCGCGTGAACCCAGATCGTTTCCATGGGGCCTCCTACAGGACCTTCAGTTGCTCGAGATAGGCGACGATGCGTTCGTATCCGGTGCCGTCGTCCTCGACCACCTCACCGGCCTCCCGCTCGGGTGCCGTCGCCACGTCGACGATCGCCTGGCCTGCTCCGGCCCAGCCGACCGAACCGGCGTCGATGCCGAGATCGGCGACGCTGAGCTCTGCGACCGGCTTCCCCTTGGCCGCCATGATGCCCTTGAACGAGGGGTACCGAGGCTCGACCACGCCGGCAGTGACCGACACCAGCGCAGGCAGCGGGCACTCGATGTCGTCGTAGCCGGCTTCGGTCTGTCGCTGGGCCTTCACGACGCCGTCGGCGATCTCGACGGACTTCGCGAAGGTCACCGACGGCAGGCCCAACAGCTCGGCGACCTGCTCGGGCACGGTGCCTGTGTATCCGTCGCTCGACTCGGTGCCGGTCATGACCAGGTCGGCCTCGACCCGCTCGATCGCCTTGGCCAGCACCTTGGCCGTACCCAACGCGTCGGTCCCGGCCAGGGCGTCGTCACTCACGAGGATGGCCTCGGCTGCGCCCATGGCCAGCGCAGTACGCAGCCCATTGGTCTCGTTGTGCGGCGCCATCGACACGAGCACGACATCGCCACCACCGGCAGCCTCGGCCAGCTGCAGCGCCATCTCCACGCCGTAGCTGTCGGACTCGTCGAGGATCAGCTTCATGTCGCGCTTCAGGGCGTGGGTCTCGGGGTCGAGCTCACCCGGATCGGCGGGGTCGGGAATCTGCTTCACACACACGGCGATCTTCATCCCGACAGTGTGGAGCGCAATCGACCCGGTTGCCAACCCGTCGGTGACTCGGGCTTCGAGAGCACGGCCCGGCCCGTCTCGGTAGCGTTGCGCCGGTGCGCGTCCTGCTCATCGCCAATCCCACGGCCTCGTCGGTCACACCGCGGGCTCGCGTGATCATCGAGCAGGCCCTGGCGGAGGATCACGACGTCACCGTCGCCGAGACCCGTCGCCGAGGCCACGCCACCCGGCTGGCGCAGTCGGCGGCCAACAGCGGCGTCGACATCGTCGCGGTGCTCGGTGGCGACGGCACGCTGAATGAGGCGGCCAACGGGCTGGCGGGCACCGACACCGCCCTTGCGTGTCTCCCGGGCGGATCGACGAACGTCTTCGCTCGCACCCTCGGACTCCCCGACGAACCGGTCGAGGCCACCGCGATCACCCTCGACGCCATCGCCGCCGGTCGGATTCGGCGGGTCGGGCTCGGCTCGGTGAATCGCCGATACTTCCTGTTCCACACCGGAATCGGGTTCGACGCATCGGTGGTCGAACAGGTCGAGCGGCGAGGCGACCTGAAGCGCTACGCGAACCATGCGTTGTTCGCGTGGGCGGCGGTCACGACCTTCCTCCGTCACTACGACCGCTCGAAGCCACGTTTCGCCATCAACTTCACCGACGGCACGTCGGTGACCGACGCCTACTTCACCATCTGCCTCAACACCAATCCCTACACGTTCGTCGGATCGCGTCCCTTCGACATCGCGCCCGAGGCCACCCTCGATCGCGGGCTGGCCACGGTCACCGTCCGGTCGCTCAAGCTCCGCCGGTTCCTTCCCGTCCTGGCCTGGGGCCTGTTCTCCCCGGCGAGGATCCGAACCAGCAACGTGGTCGACTACCGGACCGATCTCACCGAGTTCGAGGTGGTCGGCCACGCGCCGTTCCCGTATCAGGTCGACGGCGACTTCCTGGGCACGGTTCGCAGCCTGAGGCTCCGACACGAGCCCGAGAAGCTGTTGCTCGTCGAGCCGGGCACCGCCTGACGGCTCTCACGGGGCCATGGCACCCATACTGGGCGCCATGGCCCTCCTCCGCGACATCGGCTCGCTCGTCGTCGTGGCGCTCGCGCTCGCCGGGTGCTCGGGCGGAGCCGAAGTGCGGCTCGAGGCGGCGCCGGCAGTGGCGCCCACGCCGACGGCTGCGCTCGGCGAGGCGCTCGCGCCGCCTCTGGCGGTGGTCCCGGAAGCCCGGTCCGAGTCGGCCGTCGCCGCCGAACCGACCGGCGTGGTCGGTCGCGACGGGGTCGGCGACTCGCTCTACGCGCAACTGGGCAACAGCGGGTACGACGTCACGCACTACGACCTGGACATCCACTTCAGCCCCGACGACCTCGACGGCCCGGGCACCATCGTGGCCCGGGCGACCATCGCGGCCGAGACGACCGACGATCTCGTCTCGTTCAATCTGGACCTCTCCGGCCTCGACGTGTCGGCGGTGAGTGTCGACGGTCGGGCTGCGACCTTCGACCGGTCGGGCTCGGAGCTGACGATCGTCCCGGCCGAGCCGATGCCCAGCGCCACCGAGTTCGTCACAGTCGTCGACTACGCGGGTGCTCCGGCCCCGGTGTCCGTCGAGGAAACGAGCCCGGTGAACGGGTGGACACCGAGCGACGGCGGCGTGTTCGTCGCCGGCGAACCCACGGGAGCGTCGGGCTGGTTCCCGGTGAACGACCACCCCTCCGACCGGGCGAGCTACACGATCACCGTCACCGCCCCCGACGATCTCGTCGTGGCGTCCAATGGGATCCTCGTGTCGCAAGACGCCCACGAAGACGGCACGACCACATGGCGCTACGACGCAGCCGCGCCGATGGCAAGCTATCTCGTGACGCTCGCCATCGACGATCTGATCTTCGTCGAGCAGGGAACCTTCGACGGCGTACTCCTGCGGCATGCCTTCGCCCGCGAGCTGGCCGAGGCGGCTCGGGCCGACACCGAGCGGCTGCCCGAGGTGCTCGAGTACTACACCTCGGTATTCGGACCGTTCCCGTTCGACGTCTACGGGCATCTCGTCGTCGACCGGCCCTTCAGCGCGGCGCTCGAGACACAGACCCTGACCGTCTTCGGCTCTGACACGGTCGCGGGAACCGGCATGCTCACCAACATCGTCGTGCACGAGCTCGCCCATCAGTGGTTCGGCGACGCCGTCGGGCTCGCCGACTGGGGTGATCTGTGGCTGAACGAGGGCTTCGCCACCTACGCCGAGCTCCTCTGGTTCGAGCACGACGGCATGTTCACGCGTGATCAGATCGGCCCGCTGATCGTCGGTAACGGCTTTCCCCTCGCTCCTCCGGGCCGGCCCGATCCCACCGACCTCTTCTCACCGAGCATCTACTTCCGCGGCGCCCTCACCCTCCATGCCATCCGACTCACCGTCGGCGACGAGGCGTTCTTCGACATCCTGCGGGGCTGGACCGCGGCGTTCGGTGGAGCGACCGCCACCACCGACGACTTCATCGAATTGGCCGAAGCGGCGAGTGGCCAGACGCTTCGACCGATCATCGAGGCGTGGCTGTACGACGACGTCATGCCCGAGCTCCCGCCTGCGGGCTGATCAGCGGCGGTCGATGGCAGCGCGAGCGAGATCGACGCGGTCGGTGATGATGCCGTCGACGCCGAGGTCCAGCATGCGTTCGAGGCCTTCGTCGTCATTCACCGTCCAGACGTTGACGGCAATTCCCGATTCGTGGGCTCGCTCCACCAACCGGGTCGTGGTGAGCGTCAGGAACGGGAGAATGGCGGCATGGCCCCGACCCTTCGCCCGCTCGACGAGCTGGAGGGGGTCGAGGGCATCGAAGGTGACCAGCCCCACCGGGATCGTGGGGTCGACGGCCTGGATCTGCTCGACCGAATCGGGATTGAACGACGTGACGAGGACGTCTGACGGCGATCGATACGCCGCCACCAGCCCGGCAACGGCGATCGACGCGTGGTGAGCCTCGTCGTAGTCGGGGTCACCCGGTGAGTTCTTGATCTCGACGTTGATGCCGAGGTCCGGGCACGCCTCGAAGACATCGACGAGGGTGGGAACGTCGTCGGGGAGCTCGTCGGCAGTCAGACCCACGATCACCCGGCCATCGGTGAGGTGAGCGTCGTGATGCACCACGAGCACGTCGTCGCGGGTGCGACGCACGTCGAGCTCGATCCAGTCTGCCCCCGATCGCGCGGCGGCGGCATAGGCCGCGAGGGTGTTCTCGCGCGCCGCGACCGCATAGCCACGATGGGCGATCAGGTTGGTCATGACGGCTCACACTACGCGTGCGAGCCGGAAAGACCCCTTGCACAAGTGACACAGCGACTGTAGGTTCTTCGCCGGTCAGGCGTTCCGGGGGTGCGAACGCCGATCCACCCAAAAGCGTGGTCAACGTGGTCCACGTGAGACAGGAGGCATTGTGGCACTCACCCTCCCGCACACCGTTACGACCGGCGACTGGCGCGAGGTCTCGGCTTGCCGAGACACCGATCCGGAGCTGTTCTTCCCGGTGGGAACCACGGGATCTGCCGTCGATCAGATCGCCAGTGCCAAGGCCGTGTGCAATCAGTGCCCGGCGCGCGTCGAGTGTCTCGAGTTCGCGCTCGAGACCAATCAGGACTCCGGCGTCTGGGGCGGCGCGTCCGAGGAGGAACGCCGGGCGCTGCGCCGACTGGCACGACAGCGCCGCGCGGCAAGCAACTGACCGAGGCCCAGGCCCCTCGGACGCTCAACACGGAAACGTGATGTCGACGCGCGTGCCGGGACGATCCGGCGGACCACCCGCGGGCCGATAGGACACCGTCCCGTAGAGCTCCGACTCGACCAGGGTGGTCACGATCGTCATGCCCAACCCGTTCGAGTCGGTCGCCAGAGGGGTGGCTCCCCGCCCATCGTCGCTCACGCTCACGCTCACCTGCTCGCCGTCGTTGGCCATGGCGATGGTCACCACGCCGCGGCCGATGCCGGGAGCCGCGAACGCATGCTCCACGGCGTTCTGCAGTAGCTCGGTGAGCACGATCGCGAGCTGAGTCGACTGGTCCGAGCGGAGCTCGCCGGCATCGCCATCGATGTGGAACTCGACCGGATGGGTCGGGCCGACCAGACCCTCCTCGACCAGTCGAACCAGGGTGCGCAGGATGTCGGCGAAGGGCATGGCGTCACCGGGATCCTGCGAGAGGATCTCGTGCACCACGGCAATCGACTGGATGCGGCGAACCGACTCGTCGATGGCCTGTTTCGCCGCCGGCTCGGTCAGGCGACGTCCCTGGAGCCGCAGCAGCGAGGAGATGGTCTGGAGGTTGTTCTTCACGCGGTGGTGGATCTCGGCAATCGAGGCGTCCTTGCTCATGAGCAGGCGATCGCGTCGCCGAAGGTCGGTGACATCGCGAACCAGCACGAGGCCACCGGTGAGGCATTGCGACTCGACGAGGGGGAGGCAGTAGACGAGGGCAATCGAGTCGTCGGTGGCCTCGAGCTCGTCGATCCCAGGCGAGAGTCTCGCCATGCCGCGCTCGATTCCCGGCGTCTCGAGTCCGATCGCCGCAAAGCTCCGGCCCTCGAGATCGCCGTCGTAGCCGAGGCCGACCAGCGTCGACCGTGCGTTCGGTGACACGAACTCGATGCGGCACTCCGGATCGATGACGAGCACCCCGTCGCCCACCCGGGGCATCTCGTCGACGTCGGCCCGTTCGGCGAAGGGGAACGCTCCCTCGGCGACCATACGATCGAGTCGGCGACACGCGGTGAAGTAAGCGATCTCGAGGTCACCCGGCGCGCGCTGCATGTCGGGCGAGAACTGTCGGGACAGGACTCCGATGAGCTCACCGTCGTGGCGAACCGGGATGTCGAGGACGCGGATGCGCGGCGACTCGTCACGGAACAGGAGACCGCCGTCGACGACCTGGCCAATGGCGAAGGCCGACGCGAGCAACGGCCGGTCGTCGGAGACGATCTGGCCGATGCGATCGTGGCGGTAGAGCGTCGGACCCGTCGTCGGCCGCACCTGATCGAGGATCACGAACGTTTCGGTCCGGTCGCGGACCTTGCCGAACAACAAGATGTCGGCAAAGGAGAGATCGGCCAGCAGATCCCAGGCGCGAGTCAATCGTTGCAGGTGCGCGATCTGGTCGGGGCCGAGATCGGTGTGCTGCCGGGCCAGCTCGGCGAGTGAAGCCACACCGCGAATGCTAGGCGGGCCTCAGCCCGCCCGATCGCGGAAAAGCGCCTCGCCCATTCGGAGCAGACCATCGAGATCGTGGACGTCGTCATCGAAGAAGGGGATCTGCACGGTGGCGTCGGCCGAGAAGCTCAGCTCGGCGAGCATCTCGGCCTCGCGTGTCGCCGGTACCCGGAAGTTGAGGTAGCTCTCACCGACGTCGGCGAGCACTGCGCTCAGCGCCGCTGGATCGGTGTCAGGCAGCGCCAGACGCCGCGCGAGGTCGGGCGCGTCCTTGACCATGGCCCGGGCGGCCGTCGCCCCGCCTCGCTGGCGCAGCACTTCCGGCAGCACCCGGTTCAAGACGAGGCCACCGAGGTGCAGCTTGCGTTCGGCCAGCGCCTCGATGAAGAACTCGGCCTCGGTGACCGATGCCGACTCGAGCGTGCTCACCACCACGAAGGTGGTGCGCCGGTCTCCGACCGTTCGTTCGACCGCACGTGCCCGTTCGACGAAGCCCTTGTGCATCGTCTGGAACAGCACGAAGAACTCGGCGATGTCGCGAAGGAAGTCGGAGCCGAGCACTCGATCGGCCACCGTGTAGAACGGCCTCGACGCAACCGTGACGATGCGGGAGCGGTACGGCACTGTGAGCCAGCGCAGGAGACGACTCGAGAAGAAGTCGCCCATTCGCCGGGGCGCCTCGAGGAAGTCGATCGCGTTCCTCGATGGTGGGGTGTCGACCACGATGAGGTCGTAGTCGCCGGTCGCGTGCAGCTCGTGCAGCCGCTCCATCGCGATGTAGTCGTGGCTCTGCACGAATCGGCGCGTGATGTTCTCGTACAGCGGATTGTCGAGAATCGCTGTGCGCACCTCGTCGTCGGGAGCATGGGCCCGGACCAGGTCGTCCCACGATGCCTTGGTGTCGAGCATGGCGGCCCAGAGCTCCCCTCGGGGCTCGAGGCCGATCGCCGCGAACGCTTCATCGGGAACACGGGTCGCCTGGTTGCCGAGGGCGCCGACACCGAGCGCGGTGGCCAGACGCCGAGCAGGGTCGACCGTGAGCACCAGCACCCGGCCACCCAGTTGGGAGCCGGCCATCAGCGCCGCCGAGGCCGCCACGGTGGTCTTGCCGACGCCTCCGGGGCCGCACACGATCACGATCTCGCGGCTGGCGAGGACGCGTTCGAAGGCCGAGGCTTCTGCGCTCATACGGTGAAGATCTCGTCGGCAAGAGCCTCGCCGATCTTGTGGGTGGTGCGGAGGCCATGAGTGCGAGTGAACAGGAACGGAACGTTCATCAGAGGCACCTGCGGAGGGAGCCCGGCGCGCAGCCGGGCGATGTGGGCCGCCCGGCTGCGGCGGAGACGGACCGCGAGCTGGGCACCGGCAAGGACGGGCTCGGCGCCGGGACCGAGCTCGCCGACCAGTCGGTCGCGGTGATCGAGAAGCGTGTCGAACACGGCCTCCTCCCGCTGACCGAACAGCTCGGGCAGCACGCGGTTCATCACCACACCGGCCAGCGCCACAGAGGTCTCCGCATCGAGCTGCCCGATGAGCTCCAGCGTCTCGGTCACCGGCATCTCCTCGGGTGTGGCCACCACGATGGCGCCGGTCTGGGCCGGATCGGTCAGGATCTCGAGCATCCATTCGGTCTGCTGGCGCACCAGGCCCACCTGTACGAGATCCCTGATCGCCGACGGGGCCGCCAGCTGGCCGATGATGTGGCCAGTGGCCGAGGCGTCGACGACGACGAGATCGTAGTGATCCTCGCGGACCTCGTAGGCGAGCTTGCCGACGATGAGGATCTCCTTCACCCCCGGCGCCGCGTTGGCGACGAAATCGAAGCTGCGAGCCACCGGCCCGATGCGTCCGATCAGCGGCACGCGGACGTGGAGCTTGAGGTACTCACGAAGCGAAGCCTCGGTGTCCATGACCATGGCGTGGAGCCCGGGCGCGACTTCGCGTTCATCGAAGCTGAGCGGGGCGGTTTCGAACGCAGCAGCCAGCCCACCCGTGGCATCGACCTCGCACACGAGCGTCCGCTTCCCCTCCCGGGCGGCGAGGAAGGCCAGCGCAGCCGCGATGGTGGTCTTGCCGACACCGCCCTTTCCGGTGACGAAGAGCAGGCGCTTGTCGAGCAGCATGGGCGCGGTGACGATCGGGGCCGTCGTTCAGGCGCCGAATCCGATGCGGCCGGTAGCAGCCTTGGGGGTGAGGTCGACCCAACCGATGCGCTCGACGGGCACGCCGATCTGGCGATCGCGCTTGTCGGTGAGCCAGAGGACACCCTCGCCGGCGGCGAGGACGGCGTCGATGTCGTCGCGGAGGCTGTCGAAATCGGTTTCGGGGTCCATCTCGACCTCGAGCTCCTTGGGGGTGTGCAGCACTCCGATACGTACGTTCATGACGGCCTCCGGCCTCAGACGATCTTCAACTCGGGATGGAACCGGCGGGTGGGCGCCAGCTCGTCGGCAATGACCGTAGCCATGTGGGCGAAGATCGTCGCGGCCTCGCTGTCGGGGTCGGTCACGGTGATGGGGAGACCGCTGTCGCTGCCCGCTCGCAGCGCCGGCACGAGCGGCACCCTGCCGAGCAGAGGCACTTCGAGTCGTTCGGCCAGGTCGTGGCCGCCCCCGGAGCCGAAGATGTCGTACCTCGTGCCGTCGTCGCCGGTGAACCACGACATGTTCTCGATGACGCCCTTGACCTCGAGGTTCACCTTCTGAGCCATGAACGCGGCGCGCTGGGCCACTCGTTGGGCGGCAGGCTGGGGCGTGGTGACGACATAGACCTCGGCACGGGGCAGGAACTGGGCAAGCGACAGCGAGATGTCGCCGGTGCCCGGGGGCAGGTCGACGAGGAGGAAGTCGGGGTCGTCCCAGAACACGTCGGTCAGGAACTGCTCGAGTGCCTTGTGCAACATGGGACCGCGCCAGATGACGGGCTGATCGTCCCTGGCGAAGAAGCCCATCGAGATCACGTGCACACCGTGGCTGAGCGGAGGAACCAGCATGTCGTCGATGACAACGGGTGGCCGGTCGACACCCAACATGCGCGGAATGGAGAAGCCCCACACGTCGGCATCGACGACGGCGACCTTGTGGCCCTGCTGGGCCAGCGACACGGCCAGGTTGGTGGTGACCGACGACTTGCCGACGCCACCCTTGCCCGAGGCGATGAGCAGACAACGGGTCTTCGACGCCGGATCGGCAAACGGAATGAGCCGACCCTCGGCATGCCCGTGCCCGTCCTGGGAGCCGGCGGTGGCCGCGGGATCGCCGATCATCATCTCCCGCACCTTGGCGCGCTGCTCGTCGGTCATGACCCCGAACCGGAGGTCGACATCGGTGACGTCGGCGAGGGCCGTGAGGGCGTCGGTGACCCGCGTCTGGATCTCGTTCCGCAGCGGGCAACCCGAAATGGTGAGGGTGACCTCGAGCGAGACGGTTGCGCCGGAGACCGAGACGTCGTGGACCATGCCGAGGTCGACGATGCTCCGATTCAGCTCGGGATCCTGGACCGGACGCAGGGCTTCGATCACCTGGTCGGTGGTGGCGGCCATGGTGCACTCCTGTGTCAGACGGGGACGAGCTCTGGCCGAGACCCGTGGGCCGTACACTAGCGATGTGGATCGACCACCCCTCACGCCCACCGAGTTCGCCAGCGCCGTCACGGCGATCACCTCCGCGTTCGGCGATCCGACCCGCCGCGACATCTATCTCTTCGCCGCCGAGCACCCCGAGGGCATCACCGCGGCGGAGGCCGCCAAGCAGTTCGACCTGCATCCGAACGTCGCCCGCCACCACCTCGACAAGCTCGCCGGCGGCGCGTATCTCGACATCGACACCGCGCCGCGGCAGGGCGCAGGCCGGCCATCGAAGCGTTACCGCGCCACCACCAGCGGAGTGAACCTCGAGTTCCGGGTCGCCCACCACGATGTCCTGGTCACCCTGTTGGGCCGGGCGCTGGCGATGCTTCCGCCCGAGCAGGCCGAGGCCATGGCCGAAGAGGTCGGTGCCGAGTACGGCAAGACCATGGCGGCATCCTTCGGCGGCGAGGGCGAGATCTCCCGCTCGTTCCGGTCCTCGCTGCACGCAGTGGCCGATGCGCTGACGGCCAACGGCTTCTCGGCCCACGCCGAGAAGGACGGCGATCAGTTGCGCATCGTCAGCGAGAACTGCCCCTTCGGCGGTGCGGCCATCGAACACCCGGTCATCTGTGCGGTCGACCGGGGCATGGTGCGGGGCATGTTGGGCGAGTTGTGGGGCGAGTCCTCACCGGCCCTGTCCGCGTCGCTGCCGATGGGCGACGACGTGTGCGTCACCGCCGTCGACTTCTGAGCCGACCGTGGCCATCGAGTTCCTCACGTGGTCCGACGTCGAACACGGTCGTTGTGACACGGTCTCGCCGCTGATCCGGCGGGTGATCGCGCCGAACCCCGGCCCGTACACCTACACCGGTACCGGCACCTACATCGTCGGCCACGGCGAGGTGGCCATCATCGATCCCGGGCCCGACGACGACACCCATGTCGATGCCCTCCTTGCCGCCACCGCCGGCGAGACCGTGAGCCACATCGTGGTCACCCACACCCATCGGGACCACTCACCGGCCAGCCGGGCCCTGGCATCGGAGACCGGCGCCGCCATCGTGGGTTGCGCTCCTCATCCGCCGGAGGACACAGGGAGCGACCTCCACGAGGGCGAGGCTGACGACGGCGTGGCGGGCGAGGAACCGGGCGATTTCCACTTCCTCGCCGATCGCGAGCTGCATCATGGCGACCGTGTACGCGGCACCTCCTTCACCCTCGAAGCGGTCGCGACCCCGGGTCACATCTCCAACCACCTCTGCTTCGCTCTGGTCGAGGAAGAAGCGCTGTTCACCGGCGATCACGTCATGGGCTGGTCGACAACGGTCATCCCCCAGCCGGCGGGTGATCTCCGTCAGTACCTCCGCTCGCTGGAGCTGGTCATCGAACGCTCCGACGAGCGGTTCCTCCCGACCCACGGGCCGGTGATCGACGAGCCGGTGCGGTTCGCCGAGGCACTGCTCGCCCACCGGCGACAACGCGAGCGTCAGATCGTCGAGCAGCTCCGCCTCGGAAGCCGGTCGATTCCCGAGATCGTCGCGGCCCTCTACGTCGGTCTCGACGAGCGACTGCATCGGGCGGCCGGAGCCTCGGTGCAGTCCCATCTCGTGGCGCTGTGCGCCGACGGCACCGTCGACCACGACGCCGACGGCGACACCTACCGACTGTCCTGAGCCGATTGCCCCGAGCCCCCGGGCCTCCGGTCAGTTCTCGAGCTCGGCGAACCGGGAGAGGTCGATGTCGCACTCCTCGAAGGCCTGGAAGATCAGGTTCGGATCGTCGCTCGAGGCCAGGAGATCGCCCCCGAGCGCGTTGGCCAGGCACTCGGCCTCGCCCTGGGAGAACCCGGCGCTCACCAGACTTTCGATGATGATGTCGCCAACCGTACCGTCGGTGGGCAGCTCGAGATCGTCGCCCGAGGAGTCGTCGGCAGGGGGTTCATCGACCGTCGAGGGCTCGTCGGGGTCGACAATGCCGCACGTGTCGCGCAGGTAGGCCTCGATCTTGGCGCTGGCCTCGGTGTACTTGGGATCGTCCAGCAGCTCGATGGTGGCGAGGTCGACGTTCATGAAGTCGTAGTCGGCCGCACGGAAGGCCTCGAAGATCAGCTGGAACCCCTCGACCGATGTCGCGACAGCGTCGGCGATCTCGGACGGTGCCCCCTGCTTGATGCTCTCGAACTGGCCGGAGATCTCCTCGTAGGCCGCCTCGATGACCTCGGGCGAGGGCGGCACATCGCTGTCCAGCACGTTGATGGAGTCGTCGAAGACCTTCGCCCGCGCACACCAGTCGCCGCCGTCACCGTCGAAGATGCTGTCGCCGGCGTCACCGCTCTCGACGGAACTGTCGGCCTCGTCGTCGCCGACCGACAGGCTCGCACCATCACCGTTGCTACACGCCGTTGCTGCCAACACGAGTGCTACCGCGAGCACCAAGAGCTTCTTCATGCGAGGGATCCCGACCTTCCGACTGAATCGACGATGAGAGAGAAGACCCTAGTAAAGCTTGCGCCCCAGTTGGTGCCGCGGGGCAGCTGAGCACTCAGTCGGCGGGAGCTCCCCCGAGCTCCACCAGTCGGTCGAGGCCGACCGTGCACGACGCGTAGACGTCGATCAGCTCGTCGGGGCTGGCCGAGACCATCGCGGCGATGGTGAGCGACCGGGCCAGACAGTTGGCCTCGGCGGCGCTGAACCCGTCGTTCACGAGCCGTTCGAACACGACTTCGTCGCGCCCACCGTCGGGGATCGGGACATCGTCGGCGCCGTCCAGCGGGGCGACTGTCGTCGTCGGCGGTTCGATCTCGGACTCGAGGCTCGGCGCAGAGCTCGGACCCGCGCTGCACCCGAACGCGACTGCGGTGAGCAGCGCGAGCGCCGTCTTCGACGCCGGACCGGTTCGGGACGTGC
Organism: Acidimicrobiales bacterium; assembly: GCA_024638845.1. Taxonomy (GTDB): domain Bacteria; phylum Actinomycetota; class Acidimicrobiia; order Acidimicrobiales; family JAHEJN01; genus JAHEJN01. The sequence goes on from JAHEJN010000002.1 coordinate 55,041, forward strand.
AGGTCATGACCGGGAATCGTGGCATGGATGCACGTCGAGGACCATGGCGGTACCGTTCGAGCATGGCCTCCGACCGGTTTCTGGCGGCTGCGATCGCCGAGGCTCAGACCGGCAGGAGCGAGGGCGGCATCCCGATCGGGTCGGTGCTCGTGATCGACGACGAGATCGTCGGCCGCGGTCACAATCGGCGGGTTCAACGAGGATCCGTCGTCCTCCACGGCGAGATGGACTGTCTGGAGAACGCGGGTCGGCTCCCCGCCGCCGCCTACCGGCGCTCGACCATCTACACCACGTTGTCGCCGTGCGACATGTGTACGGGGGCGATCCTGCTGTACGGAATCCCTCGCGTGGTCGTGGGCGAGAACCGCACCTTCGTCGGAGGGGAGGCACTGCTCCGGTCTCGTGGCATCGAGGTCGACGTGGTCGACGATCGGGAGTGCGTGACCTTGATGCGCGACTTCATCACTGCGCATCCGAGCCTGTGGAACGAGGACATCGGCGAATGAGCCGGCTCAGTCGCCGAGACGGCGACGCACTCGGGGCAACAACGGCCCGAACCGACGGCTCCGCAGACATCCCACCCAGACACCCGTGCCGTAGGCGACATCGTCGGCCACCGAGAGCGCGGCGCCCCGAATGATCCCCACTCGTGGCCGATTCCGGATCTCGTCGACGAGCGGATACCCGAGAAACGCGATGGCGCACGCTCGTCGGAGGCGCCGGGATCCGAGCGCGGCGACGGCGACAACGGGCCACCATTCGCGGCGCAACGTCTCGCACAACTTGCGTCCGGCGGCAAGGTTGCCCCTTCCGCCGAGCTCCAACGCGACCGCGACCGGCCGATCGACGACGCCGGTCAGCCGGCGGGCCAGCAACACCGTCGACACCCCGGCTGTGAGCGGCCCCACGAGGCGGAATCGGCCCGGCGAGAACGCACCGAGGGTCCACGAGACCGCCGTCCACGGGTGCATCTCGATGGCGGCGAGGCGGCCGGGATGACGACGATCGAGGTCGGCCGCGCTGAGGCCGTAGCGATACCGCTGCTGCAGCCACGACATGACCGTGGGTCGGGACCGATGCGTGACCGTCACCGCCGGCTCGTACCGCACGGTGCCCAGCTCCAGCAGTCGCCAGACGAGGTCGACGTCCTCGCCGACCGCCAGCCGCCGATCGAAGCCGCCTGACTCGACCAACGACTCGCGCCGCACCAGTAGGGCAGCCGAGGGCACGAAGGTGACGGCACCCACGCCCACCCGAGCCGGCCCGGCACCCCGATCGATCGGACCGTGATCGTGTTCGAACCGGCTGAGCAGGCTCGTGGCCGGCCCGTTGACCCCCGACACCCGCGGGGCAACCGCGACGACGTCGTCGTCGCCGAGATACGCGAGAAGTGGCTCGAGCCAACCACGATCGGGGACACAGTCGGCGTCCACGAAGGCGACCACCGGTTGGCTCGTCGCTCGCCACCCGCGCTCCCGAGCAGCACCGGGCCCGCCAATCGCGTCGTTGACCAGGAGCCGGACGCGATGGCGTTCGGCCACTTCCCCGACCTCCGGGTCCGTCGAACCGTCGTCGACCACGACGACGTCGGCCACGCCATCGAGAGCGCCGCTGCCGAGCAACCGGTCGAGCCCCTCTGCGTCGTCGAGCACCGGGATCACCACCGCCACCTCGTCACGACGCGGACCGGAACGATCGGTGAGGGGGTGGGCGAAGCCGGCATCGAGGAGCCGACGGGCCAGCATCCGGGCCGAGGGCGTGGCCGCGTCGTGACCGGCCGCGAGCTGGTCGAACACCTCCGACCCGGCGTCGGTGAGACGCAGGATCCGCCGCGGCGTCCCACCGGTCAGGGTGTGGCCGCGACGTCGCACCCGGCGGTCGATACGCAGCCGCAACGAGCACGTCCGGGGGTTGGAGCCGATCACGCCCGCAACGCTAGGGTGTCGCATCGGCGACTGCCGACCCCCGGTACCAAGGAGGCTCCCATGGCACCTTCCGACGATGTCGAGACCGACCGCGACGCCGACGCCGGCACCGATCCGGTGTCGGTCGAGGGAACCGATGCGCTCGTCACCGACGAGGTATTGGTCGAGGAGATCTCGATCGACGGCATGTGCGGGGTGTACTGATCGCCGCCACCGCCTCCTTCGAGACCGACCGGGCGCTACGACTGTCGCCCCAGGTCGGGCTTCGACCCGAGCCCTTCGGTGCACTGGCGTATCACTTCGACTCGCGCCGCCTGGTGTTCCTCAAGTCGCAAGAGCTGGTCGAGCTCGTCCAGGCACTGTCCCGGCATCGCACCGCGGCCGACGCCGTGTCGGCCGCGCCATCGACCCATTCGCCGGCGAGCTACATCGCCGCGCTGGCCTCGCTCGAGGAAGCCGGAGTCATCTGTGAGCAGTAGCACCCCCGCCCTGGTCGACCAGCTGAAGAGCGGGCTCGATGCACCGATCTGCCTGACCTGGGAGCTCACCTACGCCTGCAATCTCGAGTGCGTGCACTGCCTGAGCTCGTCGGGCCGACGCGACCAGCGAGAGCTCAGCACCGCCGAGGCCCGACGTGTCATCGACGAGCTTCGTGACCTGCAGGTCTTCTACGTCAACATCGGAGGCGGCGAGCCGCTGGTCCGACGCGACTTCTTCGAGATCCTCGAGTACTCGATCGACAACCACGTCGGCGTGAAGTTCTCGACCAACGGCTACCTCCTCGACCAGGCCAAGGCCGATCACCTGGCCACGCTCGACAACGTCGACGTCCAACTGAGCCTCGACGGTGCCGATGCGGCGACCAACGACCCCATCCGGGGTGAGGGCTCCTACGCCGCCGTACGCCGGGCGATCGACAACCTCGGGAGGGCCGGCTTCGAGAACTTCAAGATCAGCGTCGTCGCCACCCGCCACAACGTGAGCCAGATGGACGCCTTCGAGCAGCTCGCAGGCGATCACGGCGCCGAGCTGCGCGTCACCCGACTGCGCCCGTCGGGCCGAGGCGCCGATGTCTACCACGAGCTACGCCTGACCCAGCCCCAACAGGTCGACCTCTACCACTGGTTGCTCGCCCGCCCCCACGTCCTCACCGGCGACTCGTTCTTCCACCTCTCGGCGCTGGGTGAGCCGTTGCCCGGGCTCAACCTCTGCGGCGCCGGACGAGTGGTGTGCCTCATCGATCCGGTGGGTGACGTCTACGCCTGCCCGTTCGTGATCCACGACGAGTTCCTGGCCGGCAACGTCCGATCACCCGGCGGATTCCGTCGGGTGTGGACACAGTCCGAGCTCTTCGGTGCGCTGCGCGAGCCCGACAACCCCGGGGCGTGCGCCAGCTGCGGATCGTACGACGCGTGCGGCGGAGGGTGCCTCGCCACCAAGTTCTTCACCGGCCTTCCTCTCGCCGGCCCCGATCCCGATTGCGTGTTCGGCAACGCCGACGACGCCCTCTCCGGCATCGATCCGCAGTCAGTGCCGCGAGCCAGCCAGGATCACAGCAAGCCGGCGCGAACCAAGGTGGTGCTGACCCGAAAGGGTTGACTACGGTCGGGGGATGACCATCACCGAATCCGGCAAAGCGTCCGTCGACGGGGTCGAGCTCACGCCCAAGGAGATCACGTTCCCCCTCCCCGAGCCCTTCGCCACCGTCGAGGAGGAACGAGCCCACCGCAAGGCCAAGCTGGCCGGCGCGCTGCGCATCTTCGGTCGCCTCGGCTTCGGCGAGGGCGTCGCCGGCCACATCACGGTGCGCGACCCGGAGTTCCCCGACCACTTCTGGGTGAACCCCTTCGGCATGAGCTTCCGTCACATCAAGGCGAGCGACCTCATCCTGGTCAATCACCAGGGCGAGGTCGTCTACGGTCACTCGCCTCTGAACACCGCTGCCTACGTGCTGCACTCGGCCATCCATTCGGCCCGTCCCGAAGTCGTGGCCGCGGCCCATGCCCACAGTGTGTACGGCAAGGCGTTCAGCTCACTCGGCCTTCCGCTCGCTCCGCTCACCCAGGACTCGTGCATCTTCTACGACGACCACGCGGTGATCGCCGAGCAGGGGGGCGCGGTCGTGTTCGAGATCGACGCCGGCAAGGAGTTCGCGGCGAAGTTCCCCAGCGGGAAGGCCGCCATCCACCAGAACCACGGGCTGTTCACGGTCGGCGAGACCGTCGACGAGGCGGCATTCTGGTTCATCAGCATGGAACGCTCGTGCCAGGCCCAGCTGCTGGCCATGGCGGCCGGCGAGCCTCACCACATCAGCGCCGAGTACGCCACCTACACCCGTGAACAGACCGGCTACCCGCTCGCCGGCTGGTTCCAGTTCCAGCCGCTGTGGCAGGAGATCTGCGCCACCGACCCGGAGATCTTCGACTGAGCCTCCGCTGCTCGGCGACAGCATCTGTTGGCGTGATGGTCCACGATCGGGGGCCGCCCGTGGGAAACTGATGCAGTGATCCCCCGGAGCCCACGGCAGATCTGTCGCCGTATCGTGACCGCAGCAGTCCTCGTCGCCGTTGCCGTCCCGGTATCGGCCGCATCCTCCGGTGCCGACCCCGACGTCACCCCGATCGAGCCCACGACACCGTCCGGCTCCGTACGCGCCGCGGCCTTCGACCAGGTGTATGTCAGCGCCGGCCTCGACGGCAGCGGCAGCGACTACTCGTTCGTGTATCCCGGAAACAGCACCGATGTGGTCACCGGCGACTGGAACGGCGATGGCCAAACCGGCTTCGCCAGTCGTTCGGCCAACGTCTTCACGCTCCTCGACGAGAAGGGCTACTTCTCCGGCACCGCCGCGTACGGGCAGGCGACCGATCGGCTCGTGATCGGCGACTGGGACGGCAACCGATCCGACACCTTCGGTGTACGTCGCGGCAACCAGTACTTCCTCCGCAACCACGCCTCCACCGGCGTGGCCGACATAGTCCTGGCCTACGGTCAGGCGACCGACGAGTTGTTCGTCGGTGACTGGAACGGCGACGGCACCGACACCTTCGCCGTACGCCGCGGCAACATCTTCTTCGTCCGCAACTCGATCACCACCGGTGTCGCCGACACCGTCTTCGCCTACGGTCGGGCCGGCGACGAGACCTACGTCGGTGACTGGAACGGCGACGGCACCGACACCTTCGCCGTACGCCGCGGCAACGAGTTCTTCATCCGCAACGACTTCCGCACCGGTGTGGCCCAGCTCACCTTCCAGCTCGGGCTCGCCAGCGATCGAGTGGTGGTCGGCGACTTCGACGGCGACGGTGACGACACCTTCGCCCTCCTGCGAAACGTCGACGGAGCCGTACCGGCCGAGCGCAACGTCGTCGCCCAGGGCTACACGCCGTTCGGCTCCGCCGGCGGTGTCGTGTTCGTCCATCCCTCGACGCAGGTCGAGCTCATCGGTTTCCATCAGGGCGCCCATCCGGGAAGCCAAGAGCTGAGCGTGGCCGCCACAGCGGTGGCGAACACCAACCTCCCCAGTCGGGGCAGGGGTACCGGGCTGCGCAGTGCCGCCGACATCGTCGTCGAGCCCCACCGGACCATCCGGTCGCCGGTGAGCGGCACCGTCCGGGTGTCGGGCACCTATGCGCTGTACTGCCAGTTCAGCGATGACTTCCTGTACATCGCCCCTGACGCACAGCCCACCTGGGAAGTTCGGATCTACCACATCGACGGCGTGCAGGTGCAGGCCGGCGATCGGGTCGAGGCCGGCATCACCGTCATCGCCCCGCAACCCACCCAGTTGCCGTTCGACTCCCAGGTCGACGACTACACCGCGGAGCCGTCGTGGCCCCACGTGCACGTCGAGCTCATCGATCTGTCGATTCCTGCCAACGGCAACGGCGGTTGCTGACCTCCTCTCCGGGTCAGCTCTCGTCGGATGTACCGGCGACGAAGGTCGCTACGAACAGGCTCATGATGTCGGCCACGACCTCGTCGCGTACATGTCGACCGTCCTCGCCCCAGGCCAGATCGCGGTGCGACTGAGTGACGATCTCGTAGCTCGGGAAGTAGTGGACGTTCTCGTGAGCGGCCGCGGCCTCCTCGGCCACCGTGCGCAGGAGCGACTTCGAGTACGCGTTGGCGAGCACCACGTCGCGATCGGAGAAGGTGGCCATCAGCGGCACCGGGGACACGGTGACGATCATCTGCACGTCGGGGTGCCCGTGTGCGTTCAGCGTCGAGACCGCCCGCTCGAGGGCGGCTGCGTTCTGATCGAAGGAGGTGACCTCGAAGCGATAACGATCGGGATGCATTTCTCGCATGATCGCAATTGGTGTCATGTTGAGATAGCACCCGGCCCACTCGTCGAACCAGGTCTCCACCAGGCCGAGCGTCATCACGACGATCCGGGTGCGCCGCAATCGCGCGTACACGTCGGCGATGATCGATCGCCGCTCGAGGGTCGTGGCTCGATCGACCCACTTGAGCGTGGGATTCGTGTGCGGATCGATGGTCGTGCCGTCGGGCAGGTCGACCAGGGACTCGACCGGAAAGGGCGCAGCCGGGTCGATGGCCCAGCGGATCTCGTTCTCGATGGCGAAGGTCGTGTACTTGTTGGTGAACCCACGCCCGGTGACCTGGTCGTTGGCCACTTCGAAGGCGTCGAACTCGTCGGCGTAGCTCGGCACGGCGAAGCCGCGCTGCACCATGGCCAGCTCGATCCCTCGTGCGAAGCACGACCCGATGGCGAACATCTCGTCACGGGGATCGACGCGGAGTGGACTCGGGGGCACGGTGGGCCGGAACACAGGCTGGGCCAGCCGCTGAACCGCGAAGTTGCCGGTGACGTCGCGCACGTCGATGCCGTTCTTGTACCAGCGTGCATGCGGGTTCTCGCCGAAGTTCTTCGCCGCTGACCCGCTGTCGAATGATTGAAGCGCCAACTTCACTCCCGTTCCGAGGGCGGACGGGTGCAGACTAGTTCGTCACGGGGCCCGCCCCGCAGGTGACCTCACATCAGGTCTTCATCACACCCTTGTCGACCAGGCCGTTGACGGCGCTCACGACGGCACGGAACGATGCGGTGAGGATCGACGGGTGGAGACCAACGCCCCAGACCGTGTCGCGATCGCCCGTGTCGACCTCGACGTAGGCTGCGGCGCTGGTATCGGAGCCGGTGCCGACCGCATGCTCCACGTAGTCGACGAGCTTGCCCTCGAATAGCCCGGCGTCTCGCAGCGCGGTGACGAAGGCGTCGATGGGTCCGTTGCCCTCGCCCTTCACCTTGACCTCGGTGCCCTTCACCAGCAGATGCGCGCTGACCTTGGCCCCCTGATCCTCGTCGCTGGTCGTGCGGGTCTTGTGGCTGAGGAGCTCGACCATCGGATCGGGCGATTCCACGTACCGCGTCATGAACCGGCGGTGGATCTCATACGACGTGATCTCGGTCCCCGACTCCTCGGTGACGGCCTGGATCTTCTGCGAGAACGCCACCTGCAGGGCGCGGGGAAGATCGAGGCCGTACTCGTGGAGCAGCACGTAGGCGACCCCACCCTTGCCCGACTGGCTGTTCACCCGGATGACCGCCTCGTAGCTCCGGCCGAGGTGTTTCGGGTCGATCGGCAGGTACGGCACGTCCCAGACCTCGTAGTCGCCGGTGAGGCGACTCCCCTCCTCTGCGTGATAGATGGCAGCCATACCCTTCTTGATGGCGTCTTGATGACTCCCCGAGAACGACGTGTACACCAGGTCCCCCACCCACGGATGACGAGGGCCGATGGGCAGCCGGTTGGAGAACTCCACCACCCGGCGCATCTCGTCGATGTCGCTGAGATCGAGCTCGGGGTCGACGCCCTGCGTGAACAGGTTGATGGCTACGTTCACGAGATCGAGGTTGCCGGTGCGCTCACCGTTACCGAACAACGTGCCTTCGACCCGATCGGCGCCGGCCATTATCCCGAACTCCGCCGCGGCCACTCCCGTGCCGCGGTCGTTGTGGGGATGGAGCGATAGAACCACACTGTCGCGGTCCCTGATCGTGCGGTGGAAGCGCTCGATCAGGTCGCCGTAGAGGTTGGCGGTGGACATCTCGACGGTCGCCGGGAGGTTGAAGATGATCGGCTGGGCCGGTGTCGGCTGGAACACGTCCATCACCGCTTCGCACACCTCGACCGCGAAGTCGGGCTCGGTGCCGGTGAAGCTCTCGGGTGAGTACTCCCATCGGATACCCGGGTTGTCGGCGATCTCGTAGCACGCCTGGCAGACCTCGGCGCCGGCCACCGCGATGTCGACGATGCCCTTGCGGTCGGTCTTGAACACCACTCGGCGCTGGGTGGTCGACGTGGAGTTGTAGAGGTGCACGATCGCGTTCTCGGCCCCGTCGATGGCCTCGAAGGTGCGCTCGATCAGCTCGCCGCGAGCCTGGGTGAGCACCTGGATGGTGACGTCGTCGGGAATGAGGTCGTCCTCGATGATGTGCCGGACGAAGTCGAAGTCGGGCTGGGACGCAGCCGGGAAGCCGACTTCGATCTCCTTGAAGCCGATTCTGACCAACAGGTCCCACATCCGCCGCTTCCGCGTGATGTCCATCGGGTCGACCAACGCCTGATTGCCGTCACGAAGATCGACCGAACACCAGATCGGAGCGGTCTCGATGCGCGTGTCGGGCCACGTGCGGTCGAGCAGCTCGACCGCGGGATACGGGCGATACTTCTCGAAGGGCATGCGGTTCATGGTCGATTCCTTGCTGATGGTTGGGGCTGATGGGTGGGGCTGATGGTTGGGGCTGATGGGTGGGGTTCGAGTCCGAAAAGCACGAAACCCTCCGGTGCCCGAAGGCACGGAGGGTCTGGCAAGCACCTATGTGGGTGCTCGCCTACACGAGAAGAAGGAGGCTGCTGGAGGGACGCATCAACCACCAACGTAACCCGATTCGCACCCCGATGTCCAACCCCACCTCGAAATTGGTTTGCTTCTGCCCACCTGTGGGCTTGGAGCAACCAATTTCGCCGATTTCAGACGTAGCGGCGGAGGGCTTCCAGTACGTCGTCACCGGTGGTCACCTTCACGGTGGTCATGCCCATGGCCCGGGCCGACTTGAGGTTGACTCCCAGGTCGTCGAGGAACAGACATCGGGCCGGCGCGACGCCGAGGCGCTCGCAGGCGATCTGGTAGAAGCGCGGGTCGGGCTTGCGCAACCCGACGAGGCACGACTGCACGATCGTGTCGAAGGCTTCGAACACATCGTGCGCCGACGTGGGGAGAGCGGCGACGTCGAGTGCCTCGGAGTTGTTGGTGAGCAACGCGGTTGCGATGCCCCGCTGTTGCACCTCCCGAACGGCGGCGATCACCGCCGGGCGCAGCTCGACCTCGAGGCAAGCCAACACCGCCGCACCGTCGACGTGGTGCCCGAGCGCGGCGGCCTCGGCCTCGAAGGCGGCGATGAAGCCAGCGGCGTCGAGCTGACCTCGCTCGAGTCGCGACCAGGCGTTCGTGTCGGGACCGGTGGAGTTGACCAACCGAATGAAGTGCGGGGGTAACCCGGCCCGTGCCTCGTAGTCGGCGAAGTTGTCGAAGGGACTCGTGGTTAGCACGCCACCCATGTCGAACAGGATCGCGCCCGGACCAGTCACGGCTTGCACACTACGAGGTCGCGTGCGCCCGCCCGTAGGCTCTCGGGCATGGCCGCAGAGTTCATCATGACCATGCGCAATCTCGGGCGCTTCGTCCCGCCCGACCGCGACGTGCTGAAAGACATCAACCTGAGCTTCTACCCGGGCGCCAAGATCGGCGTGCTCGGCGGCAACGGTGCCGGAAAGTCCACGCTCCTGCGCATCATGGCGGGCCGCGACGAGGACTTCAGCGGCGAGTGCCGCCTCACCCCGGGCTTCACCGTCGGGCTGCTCGAACAAGAGCCCGATCTCGACGACACCAAGACGGTGCACGAGAACGTCATGGAGGGGGTCGGCGAGATCGCCGACCTGCTGACCGAGTACGACGAGGTTCTGGCCGGTTGGAGCGATCCCGACGCCGACTACGACGAACTGGGTGAACGACAGGCCGATCTCGAACGCAAGATCGAAGCGGGCGGCGGATGGGATCTCAAACGGACGGTCGAGATCGCCATGGACGCCCTACGCGTCCCACCAGGGGATGCGTCGGTCACCAACCTGTCGGGCGGCGAGAAACGACGGGTGGCGCTGTGTCGACTGTTGCTGAGCCACCCCGATCTGCTCCTGCTCGACGAGCCCACCAACCATCTCGACGCCGAGTCTGTGGCCTGGCTCGAGCGGTTCCTGAAGGACTACACCGGCACCGTCGTGGCCGTGACCCACGATCGCTACTTCCTCGACAACGTTGCCGGTTGGATTCTCGAGCTCGAGCGGGGAAAGGGGCTGCCGTTCGAGGGCAACTACAGCTCATGGCTCGAACAGAAGCAGGAACGCCTGCGCCAACAAGAGCGCGGCGACGCCACCCGGGCCCGCACGCTCGAACGCGAGCTCGAATGGGTGCGCATGGCGCCCAAGGCCCGCCAGGCCAAGGGCAGGGCCCGCCTCGCGGCGTACGACAAGCTCGTCGCCGAGCACCAGTCGGCCGAGCGGGCCAACAACAAGCTCCAGATCGAGATACCCATGAATCGCCGCCTCGGCGATCAGGTCGTCGACGCCGAACACCTCGCCAAGGGCTTCGGCGACCGGCTGCTGATCGAAGACCTCTCGTTCATCCTGCCGCCGGCGGGGATCGTCGGGGTGATCGGCGCCAACGGTGCCGGCAAGACGACCTTGTTCAAGCTCATCATCGGCTCGGAGAAGCCCGACGGTGGCGAACTCACCGTCGGCTCCACCGTCGACCTCGGCTACGTCGACCAGGACCGCACGCTCGATCCGGCCAAGACCGTGTACGAGGAGATCACCGACGGCAAGGAGGAGGTCGAGCTGGGCCAGCGCACGATGAACGGCCGGGCCTACGTGGCGTCGTTCAACTTCAAGGGCGCCGACCAGCAGAAGGCCGTCGGCGATCTCTCCGGCGGCGAACGCAACCGTGTGCACCTCGCGAAGGTGGTGAAACTGGGCGCCAACGTCCTGCTGCTCGACGAGCCCACCAACGACCTCGACATCGACACGCTGCGCTCGCTCGAGGAGGGGCTCGAGGACTTCCCGGGCTGCGCGGTCATCATCAGCCACGATCGCTGGTTTCTCGACCGGGTCGCCACCCACGTGCTCGCGTTCGAAGGCGACTCGCAGGTCCGGTGGTTCGAGGGCAACTTCAGCGAGTACGAGGCGTTCCGCCGCAAGGAATTGGGCGTCGAGGCCGACACGCCGCACCGCATCAAGTACAAACCCCTTGCCCGTTGAGGTCGAGACCTCGGCGATACTTGACATCGTGATCACGCCCCGACGCATCCGTGGCTTCGTGCTGTTGTGGTGCGCGGGGGGCATCGCCGGGATGATCATCACCTCGATCAACGACAGCATCGACGGCGCCATCACCTTCGGGCTGCTGACCGCGGCCGCCGTACTGTGCCTGATCCTGGTCACAGCCGTGGCCGGACGTGACGCGTTTGCGGCTCCGGGTGAACCCGATCCCGACCACGCGGCACACGTCGAGCGACAGATCGCCGCCCTGGTGCGCGACGGGGTCGACGAGTCGCGCGTGCGTCGACTGGCCAGGGATGCCGTTGCCCTCGGGCGTGAGATGGGTGTCGATCGCGACGACCGGGCACCCGAGCGATGAGGACGCCGAGCACGGTTGCCCGAGCGCTTGCACGCTCGATCGGCTGGCTCTCGCGCCACGCCGGCCGCGGTGGCGGTACCACGGTGCCCGGAGTGATCCTGTTGAGGCTGCGCCCCGATGCGGTGGCCGAGCTCGCCGGGCCGCTCGGGCGGTCGATCGTGATCAGCGCGACCAACGGCAAGACCACGACGGCGCGTCTCGTCGTCGCTGCGCTCGAAGCCGTCGACACACCCATCGTGGCCAACACGGCCGGATCGAACCTGCTGCGAGGGGTGGCAACCGCACTGCTCGACGCCAAGCGCCCCACGGGGGCGACGGGGGTCTTCGAGGTCGACGAAGCGGCCATGGGATCGGTGGTCGAGCAGCTTGCGCCCGAGGTCGTCGTATTGATGAACCTGTTCCGCGATCAGCTCGACCGCTACGGCGAGCTCGAGGCGTTGGCCGATGGATGGGTCGAGCTGGTCGACCGACTTCCCGAGACCACCACCCTCGTGCTCAATGCTGACGACCCTGCGATCGCCGAACTGGCCCATCGACACGCCAAGGTGGTCACCTTCGGGGTCGACGACGCGTCGGCGGCCCGGGCTGCGGTCCAGCACGCGGCCGACTCGACCACGTGTCGGAACTGCTCGAGCCCACTGGTCTACGAACGGGTCTTCATCGGTCACCTCGGGCACTGGCGATGTCCCAACTGCGACCGTCGGCGCCCACCACCCGACGTGAGCGTCGCAGCGTTCGATCCCGAAGGCATTTCGGGGTCGTCGCTCACAGTGGCCACACCGACCGGGCCGGTCGCCGTCGCCACCGCGCTGCCCGGGCTGCACAACGCGTACAACGTGGCCGCCGCCGTCGCCACCGCGTCGTCGCTCGGGCTCGATCTCCATACCAGCGCCCGCGCCATCGGCTCGACCGGCGCCGCATTCGGGCGGGCCGAGCGGGTCGCCCTCGCCGGACACGATCTGATGGTGCTGCTCGCCAAGAACCCGGCCGGCGTGAACGAGAACCTCCGCACCCTCGTATTGCATCCCGACCCGCTGCATCTGCTCGTCCTGCTCAACGACCGCACCGCTGACGGCCGTGACGTGTCGTGGATCTGGGATGTCGACTACGAGGAGATCTTCGACCGAGTCGGGTCGCTCACCATCTGCGGCGACCGGGGCCACGACATGGCCCTTCGGTTCCGGTACGGCGGCTTTCCCGTCGACCGGCTCACCGTGCACTCGAACGTAGGCGACGCACTCGACGCGGCGCTGCTGACGATGCCCGACCGGGCTCCCTTGTTCGCGCTTCCCACGTACACGGCCATGCTCGAACTGCGCGCCGAGCTGGTCCGTCGAGGAGTGGCCGACGACTTCTGGAAGGACGCCTGACGTGGCAACCGTTCGGCTGTGCCACCTCTACCCCGATCAGATGAACATCTACGCCGACCGCGGCAACATCGCGGTCTTTCGCCAGCGCTTGGCGTGGCGCGGCCACCGGCTCGAGGTGACCGACGCAGGACCGGGAGTCGAACCGAGCCCCGATCACGACCTGTGGTACCTCGGCGGCGGCCAGGACCGCGACCAGACCATGGTGGCCGGCGACCTCGCCACGCTGAAGGGTTCGGCCATGCGGGACGCGGCCGACGACGGCGCGGCCATGTTGTTCGTGTGCGGAGGCATTCAGTTGGCCGGCCACGTGTACGTCGGCGTGAACGGCGAGCGGCTGGCCGGCGCCGCGGTGCTCGACCTCGAGACCACCGCCGGGTCGTCACGACTCATCGGCGACCTGGTGATCGAGGCCGAGCTCGATGGCGAGACGCGAGAAGTCGTCGGCTACGAGAACCATGCAGGCCGCACGACACTCGGTGACGCGGTGCGGCCGCTGGGGCGAGTGGTGTCGGGCCACGGCAACGACGGCACTTCAGGGTTCGAGGGCGCCGTGCGCGATCGCGTGATCGGCACCTATCTGCACGGCCCCCTGCTGCCGAAGAACCCGTGGGTGGCCGACGCGTTGCTGGGGTGGGCTCTCGCGCATGCCGGCGAGCCGGTCGACCTCGAGCCGCTCGATGATCGAGTCGAGGCTGCCGCCCATTCGGCCGCCGTGGCTCGCACGTCGCACCCGAACCGCTGATCGAATCGGGCGCTCTGGAAGTCTCGCTCAGGGGGCGAGAAGGCGCTCGATGACCAGCGCGGCCTGAGTCGTGGGGTCACCATCGGCCGGCGTCAGGATCAGATCGGGTGACACCGGGGCCTCGTAGGGGTCGTCGATGCCGGTGAACCCCTTCAGTTCGCCCGCTCGTGCCTTGGCGTAGAGGCCCTTGGGATCGCGTGCCTCGCACAGGTCGAGCGGGGTGTCGACGAACACCTCGAAGAAGGGCACGCCGGCTGCTTCGTGCAACGATCGGGCGGTGTCGCGGGCCTGCCGATAGGGCGAGACCAGTGGCACCAACGCCACCACACCCGCGTCGCCCATGAGCCGGGCCACTTCGGCCACCCGACGCACGTTCTCGTCGCGATCGTCGGCCGAGAACCCGAGGTCGGCGTTCAGGCCGTGACGCAGATTGTCGCCATCGAGCAGGTAGGCGGGACGGTGGTCGGCCACGAGCATCGCCTCGACCGCGACCGCGACCGTCGACTTGCCCGAACCCGACAGGCCAGTGAACCAGACGGTGGCGCCGGAGAAGCCGAGCCGTTGCTCCCGCACCGGTCGGGCGATGGCACTGGCATGCCAGACGACGTTGGCGCTCCGACCCGCCGCGCCGTCGCCCGGGATGTCGGTGGGCATGTCAGTGGACGCGGTCTTGGATCATGCCGGCGGCAACCGTCGCACCCGTGACCTCGTCGATGAGGATGAAGCTCCCCGTCTCGCGATTGCGCGAGTAGCGGTCGAAGAAGAGCGGTTGGGTGGTGCGGAGCGCGACGCGGCCGATCTCGTTGAGGATGAGGGAATCGACGGTCTCGTCACGGTGCAAGGTGTTCACGTCGAGGCGGTACTTGATGTCCTTCACCACCGCTCGGACCGACCGGGTGGTGTGCTTGAGCGCCAGCTTCTGGCCCTGGCGCAACGACCCCGACTCGGTCATCCAGCACACCATGGCGTCGATGTCCTGGCCGGCAGTCGGTCGGTTCTGGCGTCGGCAGATCATGTCGCCGCGGGAGACGTCGATGTCGTCGGTGAGGCGCACCGCGACCGACATGGGCGCGAACGCCTCGGCGACGGGCCCGTCGTAGGTGTCGATGGCAGCGATCGTGCTCTCGAAGCCCGAGGGCAACACGACGATGTCGTCGCCGGGCTTGAGCACCCCGCCGACGATGCGCCCGGCGTACCCCCGATAGTCGTGGTGCTCGTCGGACTGGGGTCGGAGCACGTACTGCACGGGCAGGCGGGCATCGATGAGGTTGCGGTCACTGGCGATGTGGACCTCCTCGAGGTGATGCAACAGCGACGACCCCTCGTACCACCCCATGTTGGCCGACCGGTCGACGACGTTGTCGCCGCGCAACGCCGACACCGGAATGAAGGTGAGATCGGCGATGTCGAGGCGGGCCGCGAAATGGCGGAACTCGTCCTTCAGCTCCTCGAACCGCTCCTGGCTGTAGTCGACCAGGTCCATCTTGTTCACGCACAGCACCAGGTGGGGGATGCCGAGCAACGAGGCGAGGAAGGCGTGGCGCCGCGACTGCTCGAGCACACCCTTGCGGGCATCGATCAACACCAGGGCCAGATCGGCCGTCGATGCTCCGGTGATCATGTTGCGGGTGTACTGGATGTGTCCCGGCGTGTCGGCGATGATGAACTTGCGCTTCGGGGTGGCGAAGTACCGGTAGGCGACGTCGATGGTGATCCCCTGCTCGCGCTCGGCCCGCAGGCCGTCGGTGAGCAACGCCAGGTTCACGTACCCCGCACCCATCGCCTCGGAGGTGCGCTCGACCGCCTCGAGCTGATCCTCGAAGATCGTCTTGGTGTCGTACAGCAACCGGCCGATCAGGGTCGACTTGCCGTCGTCGACGGAACCGGCGGTGGCGAATCGGAGCAGCTCCATCAGAAGTACCCCTCCTTCTTGCGGTCTTCCATGGCCGCCTCCGACACCCGATCGTCGGCCCGCGTGGCTCCCCGCTCGGTGATGCGAGTGGCCGCGACCTCCTCGATCACCTTGTCCAGCGTGTCGGCATCGGACTCCACCGCACCGGTACAGCTCGCATCGCCGACGGTCCGGAACCGGACGCGCTCGGTGAAGATCTCCTCGCCGTCGAGCTGGGTCACGAACTCGGTGTCGGCCAACAACATGCCGTCACGCTCGAACACCCTCCGCTCGTGGGCGAAGTAGATGGAGGGCAGGTCGATGCGCTCGGACTTCACGTACTGCCAGATGTCGAGCTCGGTCCAGTTCGAGATCGGGAACACCCGAATGTGCTCGCCCCGGCGATGGCGCCCGTTGTAGAGACTCCACAGCTCCGGCCGCTGGGCCTTCGGGTCCCACTGACCGAACTCGTCCCGGAACGAATACACCCGTTCCTTGGCCCGTGCCTTCTCCTCGTCGCGTCGGGCTCCCCCGAAGGCGGCGTCGAAACCGTGCTCCTCCATCGCGTCCAACAGCGTGGTCGTCTGCAACAGATTGCGGCTCGCTCGGGCGCCGGTCTGCTCCACGACGCGACCCGCATCGATCGAATCCTGTACCGATGCCACGACGAGGCGGGCACCGATGGCCTCGACCGTGCGATCACGGAACTCGATCACCTCGGCGAAGTTGTGACCCGTGTCGACGTGCATCACCGGGAACGGCAGCTTGCACGGGTAGAACGCCTTCAACGCCAGATGCAACACCACGACCGAGTCCTTGCCGCCCGAAAACAGCAGAACCGGACGCTCGAACTCCGCGGCGACCTCGCGCATGATGTAGATCGACTCGGCCTCGAGAGCATCGAGATGGGACAACTGATAGGTGCTCGGCACGCGATGTGGATCCCTGCAGACAAACCGGTAGGAAGATCGAATGGTAACGACAGATGACGCGCTTTCGGGAGATCTGGCCACCGAGGCAGGCGTCCTGTTGCTGGCCGTCCGTGCCGAGCTCGCCACCGCCGAAACCCGGATGCTGAGGGACGAGGGCGATCGCCGATCGCACGAGCTCCTCATGACCCGCCTGCGCGAGCACCGTCCCCACGACTCGGTGCTGTCCGAGGAGGGCGCCGACGACCACGCCCGGCTCGAGGCCGAACGGGTCTGGATCGTCGACCCGCTCGACGGGACCCGGGAATTCTCCGAACCGCCGCGAGCCGACTGGGCCGTGCATGTCGCCCTGTGGCAACGAGGCGAGCTCGTCGCCGGTGCGGTGGCGCTTCCCGCCCACCGCGCAACCCTCACGACCGACCCCGCTCCCTCGTTTCCCGAACCGGTGGCCGGTGCGCCTCGCATCGTCGCCAGCCGCACGCGGCCCGGCCCCGCGGCCGCCGCGGTCGCGGCCGCCCTCGGCGGTCAGCTGCTGTTCATGGGCTCGGCCGGAGCGAAGGCCATGGCGGTGGTCCGCGGCGAAGCCGACGTGTACGCCCACACCGGTGGCCAGTACGAATGGGACTCGGCCGCGCCGGTGGCCGTTGCCCTGGCTGCAGGGTTCCACGCCAGCCGCGCCGACGGTTCTCCCCTCGTCTACAACCAGGCCGACCCGTATCTGCCCGATCTGTTGATCTGCCGTCCGGAACTGGCCGCCACCTGCCTCGAGGCACTGAACCCTTGAGCGGCACCGCCCCCGACGCCGCGCCTCCCGATCTCGCCGTCGGCAGCTACAGCGACTCGGCTCCGTGGATCGTCGAGCCCGACGCCCTGGTGTGGCGTCGAGGCCTCGACCGACGCCGCACGCAGGTTCAGGCCGCAGTGCCCGGGTTGTTGACGCCGGGTCGCATTCCGCCACTGCGCCGCACTCTCGCAACGATCTGGCATCTGGGTCGGGCCATCGTCGTGTGGGCCTTCCGTGAGCGAGGCCGGGCCAACTCGCGAGCCGGGATCTCCCGACGTATGCGCTTGGCCTGCGAGGCGCTGGGCCCCACCTACATCAAGCTCGGTCAGATAATCTCGTCGGGCGAAGGCGTGTTCCCCGACGAGCTGGTGAGCGAGTTCCGGTTGTGTCGCGATCGCGTTCCGGCCGAGCCATTCGAGGTCGTGAGGGCCATCGTCGAAGCCGACCTCGGCGCGCCGCTCTCCAGCACGTTCAGCGAGTTCGACCCCACGCCGCTCGCGGCTGCGTCGATCGCCCAGGTGCACCGAGCCGTCCTGCGCACTGGTCCCGACGGAGCACCGGTCGAGGTCGTGGTGAAGGTGCAGCGTCCCGCGATCGCCGAGGTGGTGCACCGCGACATCAGGATCCTCGCCTGGTTGGCTCCCCACCTCGTAGGGCGGATCCCGGTCGCCTCGCTGGCCAACCCGCCCGCGCTCGTCGAGCTGTTCGCGCAGACGATCGTCGAGGAGCTCGACTTCCGGCTCGAGGCCGAGAACATGGTCGACGTGGCGCGGTCGTTCATCGATCTCGATCAGTCCGGGTACGTCGTTCCGCGCCCTCATCCCGAGCACGTGACCGAGCGGGTCCTGGTGATGGAACGCCTGGTCGGTTTCGCCTTCGACGACATCGAGGGAATGGCGGCGGCCGGGGTCGATCTGCAACGGGTCGTGCGCACCGGCATGATCGGGTTCATGGAGGGATGCATGATCCACGGCATCTTCCACGGAGACCTCCACGGAGGAAACCTGTTCGTGCTCCCCGACGGCCGCACGGCGCTGCTCGACTACGGCATCGTCGCCCGTCTGCCCGAGTCCCGCCGCATCGCTTTCCTCCGCCTGCTGATAACCGGAACAACCGGCGACATCGAGGGTCAGGTCGCCGCCATCCGCGATCTCGGTGCCCTGCCCGCCGACACCGACCTGCGCCGGGTGATCGACGACCTCGACCTCGAGGCACCGACCATCGATCCCACCACCCTCGACCCCGACGAGCTGGTCGACGAGGTCAACCGCATCGTGAAGGCGCTCCTGGGTTACGGCGCCAGCATGCCCAAGGAGCTGATGCTGTTCGCCAAGAACCTGGTGTTCGTCGACTCCGCCATCGCCACCATGACCCCGGAGGTCGACCTGCTCGGCGAGATCGCCCATCTGGCGCAGTACTTCGCGCTCAACCACGGGGAACGGATCGCCACCGACGTCGGCATCGACCCCACCGGCTACACGATGGACCTCAGCTCGGTGAAGGCCGGCTTCGGCGTGACCGACGAGGTCGACTCGCTCACCTATCAGGAGCTCCAGCAACGGCGTGAGCTGATCAGCCGCCGGCTCCAGAGCCACACGCAGCGGGGCTCACGAGTTCGTCGTACCCTGCGTGCGGCTCGATCCGTGGTGAGCCGCAAGGCCGCCATCGCCCTGGTGATCGTCGCTGTCGTCGCATCGAGCTGTTCGAGCGATCCGATCGTCGACCAGGCCGACCCCTCGCCCTCGGCCACCACGATGCCCGAGCCGACCCCGCCACCCGACCCCGAGCCGACCCCGCCACCCACGGCCGAGCCGAGCGCCACGCCGGCGCCGACGACCGCGGCCTCCGACGACAGCATCGACATCGCTACGGCCCTCGAACGATCGACGAGCGGCCTGCTCACCGTCGACGGCTTCCTGGTCGTCGTCGACGACACCGTTCGCCTCTGCTCGGCGTTGGACGAGTCCTCCCCGCCGCAGTGTGGCGAGCCGTCGGCGGTGGTCGAGGGCCTCGACCTCCAGACCGTTCCCGGCCTGGTCACGAGCGACGGTGTCGCCTGGACGGCCGACCGCGTCCAGCTCACGGCCATCCTCGTCGACGGGCTCCTCGACATCGTCGACGTCAGCCGCGAATAGAGTCGCAACGTGCGTCTGGTCCTCGCTCGCTGTCAGGTCGACTACGACGGCCGTCTCACCGCCCATCTCCCCATGGCACCGCGGCTCATCATGGTGAAGGCCGACGGCTGCGTCGCGATCCATGCCGACGGTGGCGCCTACAAGCCCCTCAACTGGATGAACGCCCCCAACCGCCTCGTCGAGACCGACAGCCGGTGGACGGTCACCAACCCGAAGGGCGAGTGCCTCGTGATCACCATCGACGAGATCATCTCCGACACCAGCCACGAGCTCGGCGTCGATCCCGGTCTGCGCAAGGACGGTGTCGAGGCGCACCTCCAGGAGTTGTTGGCGACCGACCCCACCGCCATCGGCGCCGGCTTCACCCTGGTGCGCCGGGAGTTCCCCACCGAGATCGGCCCGGTCGATCTGCTCTGTCGCGATGCAGCCGGGTCGGCGGTTGCCGTCGAGGTGAAACGGCGGGGCGAGATCGACGGCGTCGAGCAGCTCGCGCGGTACATCGAATTCCTGAATCGTGACCCGAATCTGGCGCCCGTGCGCGGCGTCTTCGTGGCCCAGGAAGTCAAGCCACAGGCCAAAGTCCTGGCCGGCCAACGCCACATCGAGTGGGTGGTGATCGACTACGACGAGCTGCGGGGCATCGAGTCACCCGAGCCGCGCCTGTTCTGATTCCCCTGGTCCGTGGGCGGTGCCTCCGCCCCGACGGCGACCAGTACATTGTCTCCCTGCGACATCGTTGCTCCCCACCATGAACGCACGGACTCCGACCGGTGAACTGACCCTGCAAGACAGGCGCGCCATCCGCCGCGCCGCCAAGCGTCGCAAGAAGCGCCTCTGGTGGTTCGCCGCACCCGTAGGCATCCTGGTCGTGTTCCTCGTCGCCTTCGCGATCGACGCCGGGTTGACCAGCGGCAGGACCGCGCGCAACGTCGAGGTCGCGGGCGTCGACGTCGGCAACCTCGACGACGCCGACCTCGATGAGGCCATGGTCGCCATCGAGAGCGACTTCAGCCGTCGGGCCGTCGAGATCCGGCTACCCGAGTCGACGATGTCGACCAATGCGGCCGACGTCGGTCTGCGCGTCGATGTCGCCGCCACCGTCGACGCCGTGAACGAGGTCGGAAGCGGGTTCATCGTCACTCGGCCGTTCGGCTGGCTGGGACGGTTCTTCTCTCCGGCGGCGGTCGATCTCCGCTTCGCGGCCGCCGATCTCGCCGATGCGCCGGCGCTCAGAGAACTCGAGGCGTCGATCACCGCCGATCCGGTCGAGCCCTCGGTCGACCTCGTCGACGGTGAGCTGGTGCTCGTCGCCGGGCAGCCCGGCCGGGGCATCGCCCCACAGACGATCCTCGACCAGCTCCCGGCTGCGGCCGCAGCCGGCGCAACGCCGATCGTCGTCGACGCCGAACCGAGCCCCATCGAGCCGACGGTCTCCGATGGCGACGTGCAAGCAGCGATCGACGAGTGGAACGCGATGACGGCTGCGGGCCTCACCATCTCGGTCGGCAGTGAGGCCACCAGCCAGTTCGGTGCGGGCGAGCTGCGTTCGTGGCTGACGCTTTCGGTCGACGGCACCGAGATCATCGCCGCCCCCGACGCCGTGGCCATTCGGGCCATGCTCGACGAGCGCTTCGCCGACGTCGGCGACCTCGGCGCCCCAGGCGATATCACCATCGTCGACGGCGCACCTGTGGCCGAGCCGGGCGAACCGGGCACCAAGTGCTGCACCGCCGAAGCACCCGACCAGATCTTCGAGGCCATCGAGACGGGAGCGGGCGCAGTCCGCCTCGAGCTCGAAACCGTCGACAGGGGCGACGACTACCTGGCCGAGCTCGGCATCGTCGAGCTCGTCGGCGAGTTCACCACCAACCACGACTGCTGCCAGAGCCGGGTCACCAACATCCAACGACTGGGTGAGATCATTCGCGGCCAGATCGTCATGCCCGGCGATCAGTTCTCGGTCAACGAGTTCGTCGGTCCACGCACGACCGAGAAGGGATTCGTCGGGGGCGGGGTGATCTACCAGGGAGTGTTCAAATCCGACATCGGCGGTGGCATCTCGCAGTTCATCACCACGTTCTTCAATGCCGTGTTCTTCGCCGGTCTCGACTACGACACGTACCAGTCGCACTCGATCTACATCTCCCGGTACCCACGGGGACGCGAGGCCACCATCTCGTATCCGGCGCCTGACTTCGCCATCGTCAACACGTCGGAGTACCCCGTTCTCATATGGTCGACCTGGACCGACACCTCGATCACCGTCGAGCTCTACTCGACCAAGCACATCGAGGTGACCCAGACCGGTCAGGTCGACGAAGCCGCCGGCGCCTGTACCCGGGTCACCACGTTCCGTGAGCGCGTGTACCCCGACGGCGAGGTGGTCGAGGACTCGGTGTTCGCGCTGTATCAGCCGAGCGAGGGCATCGGCTGCGACGGCCGGCCCACGGTGCCACCGACTCCGGCGCCCCCACCCGCCGCGACCCCCGAACCCGAGCCGACCCCGCCGCCCGAGGAAACACCGCCACCCGAGCCCGAGCCGACCCTGCCCCCCGAACCACCACCACCCGAACCACCACCACCCGAACCACCACCACCCGAACCACCACCACCCGCCTGATTCGGTCTGTTCGCGAGCCGTTAGCCTGATCCCGTGACCACGACCATCTCCCCCGGGCAGACCGATCGGATGAGTGAGTTCGACGCGCTCATGTGGATCGTCGAACGCAACCCGATGTTGCGATCGACGATGACCTCGGTGGCGATCTTCGACGGGCAGCCCGACCGCAAAGTCGTCCGCGAGCGCATCGACCGCATGACTCGCGTCATCCCCCGCTTGCGCCAACGTGTGCGAGGCAACCCGTTCTCCATCGCCACCCCGCGGTGGGAGATCGACCCCGATTTCGATCTCGACTACCACCTGCGCTGGATCGGGGTCGGTGGAGACCGCACCGTTCGTGACGTGCTCGACCTGACCGCACCGATCGTGATGCAGGGATTCGATCGCGAGCGCCCGCTCTGGGAAGCCGACGTGGTCGAAGGACTCGCCGACGGCACGACCGCCCTCATCCTGAAGACCCATCATTCGGTGGTCGACGGCATGGGAGCCATGCGGATGCAGATGGAGCTCTTCGACTTCGAGCCCGGCATCGTCGACAAGGGCCCGATGCCCGACGCCCCGAGCGAGGTGGTGCTGGGCCAGGCCGAGCGGTCGGTCGACGCCCTGGCCCACGAGCTCCGAGCCCAGCGAGAGGTGTTCGCCGCCGGGCGCGACTTCCTGAAGGCAAACCTGATGCATCCCCTCGACACCACGAGGTCGGTGGCCGAAGGCGTGGTGTCGGCCGGGCGCCTGCTCAAGCCGATCGATGCACCCCTCAGCCCGCTCCTGTCGGAACGGTCGCTCAACCTTCGACTCGACACCATCGAGCTCTCGCTGAGCGAGCTGAAGGCGGCCAGCAAGCTCGCCGGCGGCAAGCTCAACGACTCCTTCCTCGCCGGCCTGTGTCTCGGGCTCGGCGAGTATCACCAACGGCACGGTTTGCCCGCGGAAGCGCTTCGGTTCGGCGTGCCGGTGAATCAGCGTCCGAAGGACGGCGACGATTCCACCGAGGGCAACCACTGGGCCCCGGTGCGATTCGAGCTCGCGATCCTCGACGACCCCATCGAGCAGATGCACGAGATCCAGGCGAGGATGGCCGCCACCACCGCGGAGCCCGCCCTGGCCTGGCTGGCTTCGATCTCCGGAGCGATCCGCCGCCTCCCGAAGCCGATGGCCACCGCGATCGTCACGGCGTCGATGCGGGGCACCGACGTGCAGGCCTCGAATGTGCCGGGTTCGCCGCTGCCGCTGTATCTCGCCGGGGTCCCCATGCTCGCGCAGTTTCCCTTCGGTCCGGTCACCACGTCGGCCCTCAACGTCACGCTGTTGAGCTATCAGGACGATCTCCACATCGGCGTGGCCATGAACGACGCCGCCATCGACGATCCCGGGCAGCTCGTCGACGATCTCCGAAACGGCTTTCGCCAGGTCATCGGCGGGAAATCGCGTCGGACTCCTTGAATGTCGCAGGGCCGGTGCCGATGGACCGGTCATGGACCCTTCGCTGTGCCGTCGCCTCTTGGCCGTTTTCGCGGTGCTCTTCGCGTTCGGGGCGGGTTGCAGCACCGGTGAGCCCGCGGCCGCCCCGGTCCCCACGGCCGAGCCGGTTGTCGAGGCCACGCCCGAGCCGACGCCCGAGCCCTCGCCCGAGGACCTCCCCTTCGTCGACCCCGCCGTCGACGCCACCGATTTCGCCATGGTGGTCGACCCCAACGGCGCCTTCCTGCGCGGTGGTGTTCCCGACCAAGAGGCGCGGCTGCTCCTGTTTGGTGCCGCCAACAGCAGCTTCATCGGCGGCACCATCGTCGACGAGCTCGTCGTGGCCGAGGTCGTCATGAGCGACGCAGCCCGGGTCAACATCTCGGCGTTCGCCGCGCTCATTCCGTCGGTCAGCGCCAATCTGCGCATCGGGTCGCTGAAGCTCGATGGCGACTCCCTGCGGATCGAAGGCAGTGCCTATGATCGAGCGGCCGCGGTCGCCCTCGACGCCGGCCTGCGCGACAGCGGGCTGCCGAACGGGTTCTCGGTATCGATCCCCGAGCCGGGAACCGAGAGCGCGCTGCAGACGGCCATCAACGAGCTCGACCTCCAATCCATCCAGTTCGCAACCGGCACGGCCGATCTCACTCCCGACGCCCAGGCGGTGCTCGCCGAGGTCGCTTCGCTGCTGAACGACAACCCGCGGGTGTCGGTGCAGGTCGAGGGGCACACCGACGGCCGGGGCGATGCCGAGGACAACCTCTTGCTCAGCCAGGAGCGAGCCCAAGCGGTGGTCGACGCCCTCGGGTCGCTCGGTGTCGACGTGGCCCGATTGACCGCACGTGGTTTCGGTGAACAGCGTCCGCTGGCCGACAACGAGACCGAAGCGGGCATGGCTACCAACCGGCGCGTGGAGCTCATCGTCCAAGAGGACTGACCGGTTGGAGGGCGCGACCGCGCTCGTACCATCGGATCCATGCGTGAGGTCGATGTCGTCGTCGTCGGCGCCGGCCCCGCTGGGACCGCCGCCGCCATCACCGCCCGTCGAGCCGGACTCACCGTTGCCGTCGTCGACAAGGCCCGGTTTCCCCGGGAGAAGATCTGCGGCGACGGGCTGACCACCACCTGCCTGCGCCTTCTCGACGAGCTGGGACTCGATCCTCGCCGCGTCGCCTCGTGGCATCGGGTCGACGACGTGGCCATCTCGTCTCCGTCGCACCGCCAGATCATCTTCCCCCTCCCCCGCAACATGGGCGAGTTCGCCGTGATCGCCGAGCGCCGTGACCTCGATGCCGCGCTGGTCGACCTCGCCCGGTCGGTGGGTGCCGGGATCCACGAGGGCCATGGCATCGCCGCCATCGAGCAGGTCGCCGACGGGGTCACCGTCACCACCGACGGCGGGCTCGAGCTCGCGGGTCGCCACGTCGTGGCGGCCGACGGCATGTGGTCGCCCACCCGCAAGCTGCTCGGCCTCGAGACCGGCCGGTACCTCGGCGAGTGGCACGCCTTCCGGCAGTACTTCCGCAACGTCGGCGCCCAGCCGGCCCACCGACTCCACGTTTGGTTCGAGCCCGATCTGCTGCCCGGATACGTGTGGTCGTTCCCCCTGCCGCAGGGCCGGTCCAATCTCGGATTCGGCATCCTGCGCGACGCTTCCATCGCCACCCGCGACATGACCCGCATCTGGACCGACATCGTCGACCGACCTCACATCCGGTCGGTGATCGGTCCCGGCGCCGAACCCGAGCAGCCCCATCGGGCCTGGCCCATCCCGGCCCGCGTCGGCCGTCTGCCGCTCACGCTCGGCCGCACGCTCTTCGTCGGCGACGCCGCCGCGGCGACCGACCCGATGACCGGTGAGGGCATCGCCCAGGCCCTGTTCACCGGCATGGCCGCGGCCCGATCGATCGCCCGGTTCGCCGCGCCGGAGCAGGTCCGACGTCACTACGAGCGCCACGTGCACGACGAGCTGGCCATCGACCATGGGCTGGCTCGGGTCCTCGGCAAGGTGCTGCAATCACCGCTGGGGGCTCGTGGGGCCGTACGCGTCGCCGGTCTGTCACCGTGGACCCGACGCCACTTCGCCCGGTGGCTCTTCGAGGACTACCCCCGCGCGGTGGTCGTCACCCCATCGCGCTGGCGCCGCGATCTGTTCCGTCGTCCGGGGGCCTACTCGTCGGCGGGTGAGTCGCAGGGGTGACGCCCACTACGCTGCGCCCTCATGCTCGATCGCATCCTCTCGGTCGTCGATGCGCTCGACGACCGCATCGACTCGGCGTGGAACGGGCTGCGCGGCCGGCCGACGGTCGACCGGATGTTCTACACGGCGTCCGAGCTCGCCGACTTCAGCCTGCTCTGGCACCTGCTGGGCGTCGGGCGCTCGCTGGTGCCGCCGGCGGATCCTCGCATCGTCATGCGTCTGTCGGCGGCCCTCGGCGTCGAGTCGGCGTTGGTGAACGGAGCCGTCAAGTCGCTGTTCGGCCGCAGCCGACCGCTAGCCGACGTGGAGCGTCCCCTGTATCTGCGCGTGCCCCGCACCAGCAGTTTCCCGTCGGGTCACGCCAGCTCGGCCTTCATGGCCGCCACCTTGTTGGCCGACCGCGACCCGCACCTCCGAGCCGTGTACTTCGGCCTGGCTGCGCTGGTGGCGACGAGCCGGGTCCACGTGCGCATCCACCACGCGTCCGACGTCGCGGCGGGAAGCGTGTTGGGGCTCGCGCTGGGCCACATCGCCAAGCGGGCGTGGCCGATCTGACGCCGTGCGGACCTCAGACGACGGGAGTGTCGGCGACCTCAGCGGCCAGGAGCAGCAAACGGAGGTCGAGCAGAAGGTCGGCGACCTCGTTCGAAGGGATGATCTGACGCTGTTGGATGTCGCGCAGTCCTCGATCGATGATGCCGATCGCGTCGGCCAGCGGCGAGAGGTCGGTATCAGCGGGTGCCATCCCCTCCTGTCTACCACGCCCGCCCCCTCGGTCCGCAGCACGCGGGTCGGAGCGATCAGGGTTCACGAGCAGCGATGATTCCTGCGACTCACCTCGATCTCACCCATCTCGATGCAGTTCGAGTGCCGGTGGCATTGGCAGAACTGCACGGAAAGACCGTCAACGGAGCCCGATTCGAGCTCGGGATCGACGCCGCCGCCGATCGGGCGAGCGACATCGTGCGCGGCGCCGGTTTCTCGGTCGAACGAATCACTGAGCACGTGGGGGACGGGTGGTGCAGCGTCGCCGCGACACGGCAGTGGGAGCTTCCCGACCACGTCGGCCCGGACATGCGCGTGCTGCTGGTCGGACTCAATCCGAGCCCGGCCGCCACCGATGCCGGCGTGGGCTTCGCCCGCCCCGGCAACCGATTCTGGCCGGCGCTCCTCGCAAGCGGGTTGGCCACTCTCGACAGGGACCCTTCGCAGTTGTTGGACGATCATCGCATCGGCATGACCGACCTGGTCGCGCGCACCACCGCCAGAGCCGCCGAACTGGCGGACCACGAGTTCGCCACCGGAATCGATCGCCTCGAGCGGCTGGTCGGCTGGCTTCGGCCCGGCATCGTGTGTTTCGTCGGTCTCCAAGGATGGCGGACCGCGATCGACCGGCGGGCGACAGCGGGGCCGCAGACCCTCACCATCGCCGGCCGACCGACCTATCTGATGCCCAACCCGAGCGGGTTGAACGCCAACCATCGACTGCCCGACTTCGTCGAGCACTTCGCCGCGGTGGCCGCGCTGGCCGCGACCGATGCCATCGCTGGTTCCCCCGCTCCGAAATCGGTTCGGTAGATTCTGATCTCAACGAGCCCAAGGAGCAGCCGTGGAACGAACCATCGCCGTCATCGGAGCCGGCCCGGTCGGGCGGGCGCTGGCCGGTGGCCTCCATCGGGTCGGGCACGAAGTGATCGTGGGGGTCCGCAACCCGGGCGATCCCAAACACGACGGTCTCCGGCCGACAGTGCACGTTGTCGGTATCGGCGATGCAACCGCCGAGGCCCGTCTGGTGGTGCTCGCGGTTCCGGCCGACGCGCTGGCCTCGATCGTCTCGGGGCTACGACTCGAGGCCGGAACCACGGTGATCGACGCCACGAACGCGGCGTTCAGCCCCGTTCCGGCAGGGTTCGAGACGCTCGGCCATTTCGTAGCCTCGATGCTCGAGCCCGACATCGGTTTCGTGAAGGCGTTCAACACGGTCGGGGCCGAGCACCTCGGTCATGGCGAGATCGACGGACAGCGGCTGTTCCTGCCCATCGCAGGCGACGACATCGGTCGGGCCATCGTGGCCGACGTGGCCGACAGCCTCGGGTTCGCCGTGGTCGAGGTCGGGGGCCGCGAGGCGATCAGCCTCGTCGAGAACCACGCTCGGCTCTGGATCCACCTGGCCATACATCGTGGTTGGGGCCGGGCGTTCGGTTTCACGACCGTCGGTGACCACGGCTGAATCAGGACCACCCCTGAATCAATAGGGAAACGAGGCAACCGTCGACCCCGACGCATCGAGGACGAACACCGTGTCGCCGTCGTTGTTCCAAACCGACTCGCCCTGCTTGCCCCAATACCGTTCGGTGGCGGTATCGGTTCCTGTTCCCGAGAAGAGGCGGAGCGACGCGCCCGCCGCGACGACGAACCCATCGGCGAAGGTGTACCTGTGCCGCGTCGACTCGTCGCGGACAGCCCAGCCGGTCAGGTCGACGGCCCCCGAAGAGACGTTGCGGAGCTCGATCCACTCGCCGTTGGGGTTCTCGTTGTCGGGGCCGGGAGCGTCGGCCTCGACTGCGATGATCTCGATGCTGACATCGGTCGACCCGCCGCAGGCTCCGGGCGCCCAGATTCCCAGCGGGATCGCTCTCGCCTCGGCTTCGGCGTCCTCGAAGCGCCCGGCGTCGGGATGCCCTGACTGATCGCGGGCCACCGCGAGGCCTTCGCGAACCAGCTCGAGGTTGACGTAAGCGTCGTCGGTGCGCACCACGGCGAGGAGCCGGCCGAAGTCATCACGCCCGGCGGTCACCACGAAGACGTCGGTGTCGGCGACGAGATCGGCCAGGCGGTCGCGGGCCTGGTCGGCGAGACACTCGTTCGGCTCGGGAGCGTTGACACCGATCAGGCGGGTCTCCTCGAGCTCTCCGTCGATGCGCAGATCGAGGCTGTCGCCGTCGATCACCCGCTCGACCCGGGCCCTCACTCCGGGAACACCGACGGCATCGACGGTGTTGTCCTCACTGTCGATCGCCGGCGCCTCGGCGGTGCCGGTTCCCGGAATCGGGGCGGTCGACGTGGTGCTCGCACAACCGGCGAGTATCACCACGACGAAAGGAAGACAGGGGCGTATCACGGAGCTAGGGTCGGCATCGAGTTGCTTCCCCTGAGACTGTCACACCCCATCGGTAGGTTCAGGACCATGAAGGAACAACTCACCCTCATCGACACCGAGCGCAACTGGCGCATCGACGAGAAGACCAAGATCATCGGTTTCCGGGGCATCGAGCAAGCCCGTGAGGCGCTCGCCTCGGCTCGCCGGCCGGCCCCCGGGCTCGACCGCGCCGCCTGAGCGCCGTGCGAATCCGGTCGGCAGTGGCCATGGCCGGGCTGCTCGCCGCCGGAGCCTGCGCGTCGCCTCCCCTTCCCGAACCGGCCCGTCCCGGCGAGGCGACCGTGCTGCGAGTCGTCGACGGCGACACCGTCGAGGTGCTCATCGGCGAGCACCGTGAACCGGTCCGACTCATCGGCGTCGACACGCCCGAGGTCGCTCATCCGCCCGATCCGGCCGACTGCTTCGGTCCCGAGGCGTCGGCCTTCGTGCAGTCGCTCCTGCCCCCCGGCACACGGGTTCTGCTGTCGCGAGACGAAGAGGCTCGCGACCCCTACGACCGCCTGCTCGCCTACCTGGTTCGGGCCGCCGACGATCTCGACGTCAACCATGCGCTGCTCGAACACGGCTACGCCGAGGTCCTCTCGATCGCACCGAACACGACCCATGCCGTCGACTTCGCCCAAGCCGAAGCCGACGCCCGGGCCGCCGGTCGCGGACTGTGGCGCGCCTGTTGAGCAGTCGGGCCGCCGTCGTGGGTCACCGGCCCGTCGAGATGGGCCGGTAGCGTTGCCGAGGTGACCGAACTGGCCCGCCGTCTGGGCCACACCGACGACGCCCGCCTGGTGATCATCACCTGCGACAACCTCGGCCGTACCCATGCCGGAAACGTCGGCGCCTACGAGTCGATCCGCCGTGGCCTCGCGACCAGCGCGACGCTCATGGTGCCGTGCCCATGGGCGCGCGAGTCGGCGGCGCAGTACCGGGGAGAGGACGTCGGGGTTCATCTCACGCTCAACGCCGAGCTCGACCTCATGCGCTGGGGACCCATCACCCACGCGCCGTCGTTGCTCGACGGCGACGGCGGTTTCCCCCGCACCGTCGACGACCTGTGGGACCACGCCGACACGGAAGAGGTTCGACGTGAGTGCCGGGCCCAGATCGAGCGGGCGGTGCTCTGGGGCTTCGATGTCACCCACCTCGACTCCCACGGCGGTGCCATGATCCAGCGCCCCGAGTTCTTCGACGTGTACCTCGACCTCGCCTCCGAGTCGAACCTCCCGATCCGTCTCGACAGCACCGAGTCGCAGGCGACCGCCGGGTTCCCGTTTCGCGATCTGGCCCGCGACGAGGGCATCGTGAGCCCCGACCATGTCGTGGGGACCGCCACCGGCGATCCGGCGCAGGTCCTCCGCCGTGCCATCGACGACCTGGCCCCCGGCGTCACCGAGATCTGCGTGCAGCCCGCCATCGAGACCCCCGAGCTGCGGGCCATCGATCCCGATTGGGCGCGGCGAGTGGCCGAGTACGAGCTGTTGGCCGAGGGAAGTGAGCTGTCGGGAGCGGTGACCGACAGTGGCGCGGTGCTCATCGACTACCGTGCCCTGCGGGCGGTTCAGCGATCGGGCTGAGCGAAGCCCTCGTCGAACGACGTCTGTTCGGCCACCTCGGCGAGGTACGAGCGATAGGCATCGGAGGACACCACGGGCCGGAAGCCGAACAGCCAACGATCGTAGGCTCCGTCGATCTTGAAGCGCCCCTGCATGAAGGCGACATCGGCCGAGACGTCGCCCGCCACGAGGGCGACCGCATCGGCGTACTTGAGCACGAACTTCACATCGGCTTCGGCCGCGGCACCCGCTTCGACGGCCACGAGCCGGCCGTCGCTCCACACTTCGTGGTAACGGACCTTGCCGGCGGGAGCGCCGGCGACCTCGATGTCGATGGTGCAGTCGAGGCTCTCGTGCCGCGGCAGGGCCGAGCCGGTCGCCGCAACGAGGTCGAACCAGTCATCGGTCAGGTAGAGGGCCGTCACACCGCCACCAACTCCCGCACTCCGGCGAAGAGATCGTCTTCGGGCAGGTCGGTGGGCACCTCGGAACGAGCCAGGATGTAGTCGTCGAAGGGGTAGGCCTTGGCGGCGATGTCGTCGGGCAGACCGAACCAGAACTTCTCGGCCGGGTCGACCTGGGTCGCATGGGCCCGCAGCGCAGCCGTGCGGACCGGATAGAACTCGCCGATCTCGATCTTGGTGGTGACACGATGATCGAGCGATGGCCGCTCGAACCACCGCTCGTCGTATGGCGACTCGAGTTCGCTCTCGCCGAAGGCCAGGTGCATGGCCTCGATACGCGCCCGTGACCACATCGAGTAGTACAGCTTCAACGGCTGCCACGGTTCACCGACCGACGGGTAGGCCGCGGGATCGCCGGCCGCCTCGAAGGCGGGCCCGGTGATGTCGTGCACCTTGAGGTGATCAGGATGGCGATAGCCCTGCTGATCGTCGCTGTAGGTGATGATCACGTGCGGACGCTCGGCGCGTATGAGGGCGACGAGTCGACCGACCGCCTCGTCGAGCGGTGCCATGTCGAAGCAATCGGGGTGCAGATTGTGCTCGGTGTCAGGCATCCCGGAATCTCGGTAACCCAGCAGATGGAAGCGGGAGAAGCCGATGGCGTCGACGGCGGCGCGCAGCTCGGCCAGTCGGACCGCCGGAAGGTTGTCGATGATCTCTGGCCGGTCCATCGCCGGGTTGATGATGTCGCCCGCCTCGCCACCCGTGGCGCAGACCAGCACCGTCTCGACGCCTTCGGACGCGTACTTGGCGATCGTCGGCGCACCCTTCGACGATTCGTCGTCGGGATGAGCGTGAATCGTGAGCAGCCGGAGCGCTTCGGTCGCGCGCCCCATCAGGCACCGACCGGCACGAGCTCGGCCTCGCCGTTCTCGTCGTCGACGACCAGCCGCCAGCCGAGCACCGCGGCCAACGCCGCGAGACCCTCTTCGGGGCCGCTCACCACCAGCTCGTCGTCGGCCTCGAGCTGCACGCGACCACGCGGCCGGTACACGTAGCGGTCGTGGCGACGAATGGCCAACACGGTGAACCCCGGCTCGATGTTGAGCCGCAGCTCACCGAGGGTCGCGCCGGCGGCATCGGAGCTCGCGGCCACGGGCATCTCGGCGATGATCTCGTCACTGTCGCCGAGCGCGATCTCGAGGATCGGGTGGATCTCCTCGCCGTCCTCGATCAGTTGGACCATCTGGTGGGCCTGGTCGCCCATGTCCTCGGCCGCATACGCCAGTTGGAGCAGACCCCGTAGCGGCGAAGGATCGAGATCGGCCTTCGACGCGCGCAGCACCCAGAGCTCGAGCCGGTCGTTCATCTCGTCGAGGCGGTGTTCGAGATGACGCACCTCGGCGGCCAGACGTCGGTCGCCGATCACCAACGCCGAGTACGCGAGTCCGACGGCGGCCTCGGACAGGTTCTTCATCTCGACGAGGACGTCCACGGCACGATCGAGATCGGACAGCCACGGGTCTTCGGGCGGCACCGGTGGGTGCCACACCGGAGCACCAGCGAGCTCACGCAGCGGGACGATCCCGTCGGGTGAACCCCGCAGGAACAACACGTCACCCGTGCCGAGGATCAGGTCGCCGTCGACATCGGTGAGCCACTCGCGGTCGCGCTTCACCGCCATCACTCGCATGCCCGTGGCCACGGGAAGCTCCAGGCTGCGCAAGGCCATGTTGGTCATGTGCGAGCCTTCGGACACCAGCACGCGATGCGAGATCTCCTCGGCCTCGGCCAGATCGGCCACCAGCTGCGCCGGGATCCCGAGCTTGTGGGTGACGATACGGGCGATGTCGACGGCCGTGTTGGCGATCCGCTCGATGGCCGAGATCACCTGGAGCACCGACGACATCCCCTCGGCATCGCGAGGCTTGCGCGCCGCCATGATGCACACGAAGCGCATGTCCTGCACGAGGTCGGTCATCTGCTCCTCGAGCTCGGTGACCTCTTCGGCCATGTCGGGGTCGTTGAAGAACAGCGCGGCGTAGCCGAGGTCGACCATCAGCTCCGAGAGGTCTTTGGCCTCGGCGAGCATCGTTCGCAGGTTGCGGGGTCTGTCATCCATCGGGTCCTCGGAATCTACTCGGGGCGAGAATGGTCGGGCCAGTGGTCGATCTCACGTCAGAATCACCACTTCGATGGCGGCGAGAAGGGTCAGCGCGCCGGTGAGATCGAGTACCGAGGTGACCAGGGGAATGCCGTAGGTGTCGGGATCGAAGCCGAAGCGCACGGCGGCGACCGTGCCGTAGTAGGCGACGGCGACGACGACGAGGGTCGCAACGATGCCACCCGCCACCACTGCGCTGACGAGGCGTCCGAAGCTGGGGCCGGCGAGATCGAACCACCCGGCGGCGACGTGGGCGGCAACCGCAGAGAACGCGAAGACGGGTACCGCCAGGGCCATCGCGGACCGGATGTCGGCTCGGGCGGCCCGGTCGGGCACGCCGGCGGTTTCGATGAGACCGAGGTGCAGCTTGCTCGACAACCGACTCGACAGGATCCCTCCGAGCGCTCCGGCGGCCGCCAGGAAGCCGGGTAGGACGACGAGCAGCGCGGGTTGGGCAGCGAGGGACTCGAGCTGGTTCTCGACGCTGACGCCGGCGAACAGCTCGAGCAGGGCCGCCACCATGAGCACGGGTAGTGATTCGATCACGACCTGGCGCAACAACGGTGCCCGCGACCGCAGGGCCCACGTGAGTGCTCCGGCGGCGATGGTCGACAACACGACGGCGGCCGAGATCGTGAACAAACCGTTTCCGACAAGCGTCGCGGCGAACATGAGCGCGGGCAGCGTGGCGAGATCACCGGCCGCGGTGACCAACGGGGCGGTGACGTTGTCGGGATCCCAGCCGAAGCGAACCGAACCGGCCGCCAGCGCCAGCGTGATCGAGAGAACCACGATTGATGCCATCACGCCGCCGACCACCGAAATCACGATGAACTCGTCGAGTCGCATCGCATCGGCGACATCGAAGAGCTCGGCCCCGCCCTTCCCGAGGACCGCGATGACCGTCGACATCGTGAGGGCGAGCACTCCCGACGCCCAGACGTTCTGACCGACGACGGTGACGAGGCGGCCGCTCAGGTCGAAGGTTCCGGTGTGGATGGAGGTGCCGAGGCGGCTTCCGAGCGCGCCGAAGACGTTGCCCCTCAGTGCGGTCGCAGCCGGCACCATCAGGAGCAGCCCGGGCAGCTCCTCGAGTCGGTTGCTCTGACCACCGAGAACGAGCCCGGCCACCACGCTCGACAGGGCGACGACGGTGAGCGCAGCCAGTGACTGGATCCGGCCCTGCGGATCGGCACCGAGGAGAGCGCCGCCGAAGCGGCGCGCCGCGGCTCGCGGTGCGATGTGCAGGGTGGTGAGTCGGGGAGTGTCCATGATGTCGGCCCGGCCGGTGCCCAAGTCTCGCCCATCGAGTCCCGTTCCCGTGAGCAATCGGCGAGGACATCCGTAACTTGTCTGTAACACAGTGCTCAACAACTTCGGCCTCGCTGCCGATGGTTCTCCCGTGAACCCGCGTGCGCTTCTGGCGATGATGCTCGGTGCGCTGCTCACCAGCAGCGTGACTGCCGTCGTCGTCTCGCCGCTGCACGGCCTGCTGCTCGGCCTCTCCGGTCTCAGCCTGGCCGTGATCGCCTGGCTGTACCCCGACGACGGCCGGTACGTGCTTCGGGGCACCGACGACGAGCGATATCGCTCACTGGTCGAGAACGCCGACGATGTCGTCTCGGTCCATGACGACAACGGCGCAACCACGTGGGTGAGTGCGTCGGTCTCCCAGTTCGGGTACAGCCCGAGCGAGTACGTCCGGCGCCCGATCGCCGACTACATCCACCCCGACGATCGCGCCGCGTACGAACGACTCCTGGCCGCCGTGGCCGACACCCCCGCGCTCGTGCACCGTGCCGAGGTGCGCTTCCTTGTTCGCGATCGGTCTTGGCGATGGGTCGCCATTGCCGTCTCGGATCATCGGAACGATCCGGCGATCGCAGGGATCGTTGTCCATCAGTGCGACGTCACCGAGCGGCGGCTCGACGCCGAGATCGCCAGTTCCCGCGTGGCCCGGCAGACCGGAGTGGCCCAGCTCGGCCGTCTGGCGTTGGAGGGGGCCGATCCGACTCGCCTGGCCACCGCAGCCACGGCCATCATCGCCCGCACCCTCGGTGTCGACACGTGCGAGCTGTACCGAGCCATCGAGGGCACCGACACACTCCTGCTCGAGGCCGCCACCGGACCGAGCGCCGACTTCGTCGACCACCTCGTGCTGGACGTCGGTCCCAGCTCCCAGGCGGGGTTCACCGCCCTTCTCGGCGACGCCATCACGTGTCACGACGTGAGCTCGGAGTCACGCTTCGCGCCGTCCCTGCATGCCCAGAACCTCGGAATCCGCAGTGGGCTGAGCACGGTCGTGACCGGTCAGATGGGACGGTACGGCGTGATGGTGGCGCAGTCGCGCACCGTGCAGACGTTCACGGCCGAGGACACCTCGTTCATGCAATCGGTCGGCAACGCCTTGGCCTTGGCCCTCGAACGACGAACCGTGGAGGAAGAAGCGCGCCACGCGGCGCTGCACGATGCGCTCACCGGTCTGCCCAACCGCGTCCTGTTCGTCGACCATCTGCGTCACGAACTGGAAGTGGCCCGTCGGAGCTCGGCACCGGTCGGCGTGCTCTTCGTCGACCTCGACCACTTCAAGGTCGTCAACGACAGCCTGGGCCACGGTGCCGGAGATGCTCTCCTGCGCTCAGTGGCCGCACGAATCACCACGACGATGCGCCCCGGTGACCTCGTGGCCCGTTTCGGCGGCGACGAGTTCACCATCCTGTGCGGCCGCCTGACCGACAACTCCGATCTCGAGAAGATCGCTGAAAGGGTCCGTGCATCGCTCGAGGCCCCCTTCGATGTCGAAGGCAACCAGGTGCGGATGACCGCGAGCATCGGGATCACCTCGGTCGACCCCGCCACCGACGCGAGCATCACCGCCGACGCGATTCTCCGCGACGCCGACGCGGCGATGTACCAGGCCAAGGACGCCGGTCGGGCCCGCCACGCGATGTTCGACGACTCGATGCGGCTCCAGGCGATGAACCGCCTCCAGGTCGAGGCCGAACTGCGAGCCGGCATCGATCGAGGGGAGCTTCGCCTCTCCTACCAGCCGATCGTGTCGATGCGAACCGGCCACGTCGTAGCCGTGGAAGCGCTCTGCCGTTGGCAGCATCCCACCCGGGGCCTGCTCGAACCGGCCGACTTCATCCCCATCGCCGAGGAGACCGACCTCATCACCCGCCTCTCGAAGTGGGTGCTGGGCTCGGCCGCCAGGCAGGCACGGGTGTGGAACCGTGACGAGGGCCGCGGCGTGCTGGTCACGGCGAACCTCTCGGCGCGCAACCTCGAACGAGGAAGCCTGCTCGACACCGTGGCCGAGGCTGTCGATGCTGCCGCCATCGATCCTCGTTGGCTGTGTCTCGAGATGACCGAGACCACCGTGATGCGTGATGTCGGGGCGTCGATGGACATGCTCTGGAAGCTCCGCGAAACCGGCGTCTGCGTCGCCATCGACGATTTCGGTACCGGCTACTCGTCGCTGGCCTACCTGAAGCGGCTACCGGTCGACATCCTGAAGATCGACCGCAGCTTCATCGACGGCGTGGCGACCCGACGCGATGATCGGGCCATCGTCGAGGCGATCGTTCGTCTTGCCCACACTCTCGGGATCGTCGCGCTCGGGGAGGGGGTCGAAGACACCAGCCAGCTGCTTGCCCTGCGGGAGCTCGGTTGTGATCTGGCCCAGGGCTTCCATCTCTCGATGCCCCGGCCGGCCGAGGCCATCGACTTCCGGCCCCTGGCGGCGGTGGCATCGATGACCGACCCCGTCCCCGACCCGATGCATCCCACGGTGCGCACCTGACCCTTGCGCCAAGCGGTTCGTCGCCGCGAGATCGTCGACCGACGATCCCCACCGCGACCACTACATCTGGCGCGATCCCGCACCCGGCGGTGGCCCACCCGACAACTGGGTGAGTCACTTCGGCGGTTCGGCCTGGACCCTGGACGAGGTCTCGGGTCAGGCGCATCCAGTCGCCGGTCGAGCTGGTCGTCCGCACCACCACGGGTCCGCCACGGTGAAGCGCGCGCGTTGACGTTCACGTTTCAGCGCCCTATTCTGCGACCGCGTACAGAATGTATGCAAAGAGCCGCGCCCGGTTACATCTCCAGACGAGCGTGGTGTTGTTGTCCACTGGAGGGGGAGAACACATATGAGCAAGACCCGCTGGACCAAGTTGCTCGCGCTGCTGATGATCTTCGGACTCATCGCCGCCGCGTGTGGCAGCGACAGTGACGACGGTGACACCGCCGCCGAAGAGCCCGCAGCCGAAGAGCCCGCAGCCGAAGAGCCAGCCGCAGAAGAGCCGGCCGCAGAAGGCGACGCCATGGACTTCGGCGGGGCCGAGGTCACGATCACCGGCTCCGAGCGCGACGATCCGTCGGTTGCCGCGATCAACGACACCCTGAACGAGCACTTCAACCCACTGGGCCTCACGGTGACCTTTGCCGGCGATGCCGACTGGGAATCCAACATCAACACCCAGGTACAGGGTGGCAACCCGCCGAACATCTCGTTCTTCCCGCAGCCGGGCAAGCTCGCAGACTTCGCCCGCCAAGGATTTCTGAAGCCGCTCGACGAGGCTGCTGTAGCTTCGATCAACGAGAACTGGGCTGCCGACTTCGCTTCCTTCGGCGAGGTCGACGGCGTGCAGTACGGAACCCCGGCCAAGTCCGACCTCAAGGGCATCGTGTTCTACAAGCCGGCCCGCTTCGCGGCCGACGGCTACGAGGTCCCGACGACCTTCGCAGACTTCCAGGCTCTGGTCGACGAGATGGCCGCAGCCGGTGGGTCGAAGCCGCTCTGTGTCGGCATCGAGTCCGGTACCGCAACCGGGTGGATGTTCACCGACTGGGTCGAGGACATGATGATGCGCCTCTGGGGCGGCGAAGACTACGACCGGTGGATCAGCAACGAGTTGAAGTTTGACGACCCGAAGGTGGTCGAGGCCATGCAGACCGTGGTCGATCTCTGGACCGACGAGAACGTGTTCGCCGCCGGTGGCACGATCTCGGCCACGAACTTCGGCGCCCCTGTCGCCGAAGCGCATCTGGCCGACGACTGCTACATGGTTCGCCACTCGAACTTCTTCGCCGGTCTCTACCCGGCGGGCACCGCGTTCGCCGATCCCGACAACCCCGACGCCATCGACGTCTTCTACTTCCCGGACATCAACGGTGACGGACCGGTCCTGACCGCCGGCACCGTTGCCGGAGCGTTCGACGAAGACCCGGCCACCATGGCAGTGATGGCGTACCTGGCCACTCCCGAGTACGCCCAGATCCGCCAGGCCAAGCAAACCGCCGAGCTCGGCGGCAGCATCTCCGGCTACCTCTCGGGCGCCAAGGGCCAGGACCCGAGCGTCTACCAGCCGCTCGAGCAGCGGTTCCTCGAGATCCTCTCTACCGCCGACTTCGTGCGGTTCGACGGTGGCGACCTCATGCCGGCCGACGTCGGCGCTGGGTCGTTCTGGTCCGAGGGCACCTCGCTCGTCAACGGTGACATCACCGCTGAAGAAGCGGGCGCGAACATCCAGGCCACCTGGCCATCGTGATGACAACGATGATCTGACCGGGTAATCCGGGATCAGTTCGAAGTATCGGGGCACCGACACTAAGGTGTCGGTGCCCCGACGCATTTCGGGGGAATGAGCCGAGGGGGAACATTGGAAACGATGCAGAGCGGGGGAGCCGACTCTCCCGACCCGATGGAGGGTGAGCACACCACGGCGGCGACCACCACCGTGAGACACGACCGGTCGTGGTTCGCCAAGCAGTCGTTGGCCAATCGTGGCGCCATGGCCGTCGGGCTCGTCGGCCTGCTCTTCCTGGCGATCATCGACGACAAGGTCCGCGGCACGATCATCACCGTCTTCGTTGCTGTGGCCGTGTGCGCGGGGATCTGGATCGGTGCCAACATCCTCTTCGACCAGGTCCAGGACCGGTGGCAGCGGTTCCAGACCATCTGGTTCGCCCTTCTCGGTCTCGCGCTCGGAGTCATCCTCCACGGCAACGGTTTGACGCTCGGATCCGAGGGCGGCCTCTTCTCCTGGGTGCTCGGACCGCTCGTCGGCGGCCTGGCGTTCGGAGGGCTCGGGTTTCTGCTCGCCGTCGAGGACGACCCTCGAAGACGACTGATCTTGTCCATTGGCAGCTTCACCGCAATCGGTGTCGTAATCGGGTTGTTGCTCCGCGAGCAGTACCAACCGGGCGTCGACTGGTTGGCGACCGTCGTCTACACGATGGCCGTCGCGGCCATCGGCACCGGGATCGCGATGCTCTTCAAGCGGCCGTGGCAGCAAGGGGCGCTGCTCGGCGCGGCGCTCGGATGGCTACTGGGCTACTGGGGCGGCGCCGACGTCGGCGGCGGCAACGTCGGGACCGCAATCCTGGGTGCCGTCGTCCCCGCCGTCCTCGTCGGCCTGAACGTCGGCAGGTCGCACAACCCCGACTACAACGAACGCCTCGACCTCGACCGCTCGTCGCGAGCCTGGATCTTCCTCGGGCCCGGCCTGCTGTTCATCGGCGTGATGCTCGTCATTCCGACGATCCGCACCGCCTATCTGTCGCTGCTCGACCGCGACTCGGTGGATTTCGTCGGGCTCGAGAACTACCAGGACACCTTCACCGACAAGGCGAGCTGGGATCTCTCGGAGTGGACGAACATGTTCACCAGCTACCCGTTCATCATCGGTGTGACGATCCTCGTCATTGCCGCGGTCATCGGAGTGAAGCAGAAGCAGCTCACCGGTCGGGCCGTCGAGCTCGGCAACCCGACGGTCCTGCCGCTGGTCGCCGGCTTCCTGTTCGTGTGCTTCGGCGCCTTCACCGCGATGCGCGGCACGATCATCAACAACCTCTGGTGGGTCGTCACCGTAACGTTCTTCTCCACTGCTCTCGGGCTCGCCATCGCCGTGCTGGCCGACGGACGCGGCGGCGAGAAGATCGCCAAGTCCATCATCTTCATGCCGATGGCCCTGTCGCTGGTCGGTGCTTCGATCATCTGGCGCTTCGTGTACCAGACGCGAGACATCTCCAAGGAGCAGACGGGCGTGGCCAACGCCCTGTGGATCGGTCTGGGCAAGCTCAGCACGGGTTCGGGCCTACCGACGCTGATCGTCGCCATCTTGCTCGGCGTCCTCATAGCCGTCATCTGCACGTTCCTGGCCCGATCCCTCGTGCGTCAGGCCTACGGCCGGGCCGTGGTGCCGGGGATCCTGTTGATCTTCGCCGGATGGTTGTTCCTCCGCTACACCCAGATCGTCGGCGGCGGCATCGGCGGCTTCACCACCACCGCCGACGGCGATGTCGTGGCCCAGACCATCGTCTTCACCCAGGAGAGCCCCTACAACAACTTCTGGCTCATGGTGATCCTGATCTGGATCCAGGTCGGGTTCTCGATGGTGATCCTGTCCGCAGCCATCAAGGCCGTGCCCACCGAACTGATCGAGGCGGCCAAGATCGACGGCGCCACCGACAGCCAGGTGTTCTGGCGGGTGACGTTGCCCCAGATCGGCACCACGATCGGAGTCGTGGTCACTACGGTCATCGTGCTGGTCATGAAGGTCTTCGACATCGTGAAAGTGGTGACCAATGGGCAGTTCGACACCCAGGTGCTGGCCAACGACATGTTCCAGCAGGCGTTCAACATCCTCAACATCGGTCGCGGTGCGGCGCTGGCGATGCTGATCTTCATCTCGGTGCTGCCGGTCATGGTCTTCAACATTCGCAAGATGCAGAGGGAGGTCTGAGATGAGCGAGACAACCGAAGCCGCGAGCTCGGGAATCGCATCCGACGCCCCGCAGGACGCCCAGGGCCTCACCGGCCGGTGGTACGGCCTCATCCGCAGCCTCCCGACCGGCGTCGTCTGGTTCCTCGTGGTCCTCTGGAGCATCCCGAGCCTCGGGCTGTTCATCAACTCG
This sequence comes from Acidimicrobiales bacterium, assembly GCA_024638845.1. Lineage (GTDB taxonomy): Bacteria > Actinomycetota > Acidimicrobiia > Acidimicrobiales > JAHEJN01 > JAHEJN01. The sequence continues at coordinate 96,010 of JAHEJN010000002.1, forward strand.
TGGCGCACCCGCGACGCCCAGATCTCGACGGGCTGGTGGAAGACCAGACCCGACGAGCTGACGGTCGACAACTACGACCAGATCTTCAGCGCTCGCAACAGCATCTGGGACTCGCTGGCGAACTCGTTCGCGATCGCCCTCCCGGCCACGGTCATCCCTATCGCCTTCGCCGCCTTCGCGGCGTACGGATTCGCGTGGATCGACTTCAAGGGCCGCAAGGGTCTGTTCATCGCGACCGTCTCGCTGCTGGCGATACCCCTACAGGTGGCGCTGATCCCGCTGCTGCAGCTGTACGTCGGCGGGGCCAAGTACACGCTGCCGCTGCTCGACAAGACGATCACCCTGATCCCCGACCTCGATCTGGCCGGGAACACGACCGCCGTGTGGCTGACCCACACCGGTTTCGCCATGCCGTTCGCGATCTTCCTGTTGCACAACTACATCAGCTCGTTGCCCAAGGATCTGTTCGAGGCGGCGCGCATCGACGGGGCAAACCACTTCACCATCTTCTGGCGGCTCGTCCTGCCCTTGTCGGTACCGGTGCTCGCCGCATTCGGGATCTTCCAGTTCCTCTGGACCTGGAACGACTACCTGATCGCCAACACCATGGTGGGCTCCAATCCGAGCTCACACCCGACGACGATCCTCATCGCGAATCTGGCGGGCGACTTCGGTCGCAACGAGCACATTCTGCCCGCGGCCGCGTTCGTCCAGGCGTTCATACCCCTGGTCGTCTTCTTCGCCCTCCAGAGGTTCTTCGTTCGAGGCATGCTCGCCGGCTCCGTCAAGGGTTGATCGACGCCGCCTCCCCTCCCGGCGAAGATCAGAGGAGACCACCTTCCTGGTCGATCGACCAGGTGGTGGTCTCCGCGCGCTGACCGGCCGAAGGCGAGCGCGCTCAACCCAGGATGTCGGCCATGGCCACGGGTGCACCGGTGGCGATCGACCGGTGGGCGG
>JAHEJN010000100.1 GCA_024638845.1 Acidimicrobiales bacterium
TCGCGTCATGGAGCTCACCGAGTGGGACGCGCGGTGGCGGAACGGCCAGATCGGCTTTCATCAGCCCGACGTCAGCGACTTTCTCGACGAGTACGCGGATCGTGTCTTCGGCGCGGCGGCCTCGGGGCGCGTTCTCGTCCCGCTGTGCGGCAAGAGTCTCGACATGGTGTTCTTGGCGCAACGGGCCGCAGCAGTTGTGGGCGTCGAGTACGTCGAGCAGGCGGTCGAGGAGTTCTTTGCCGAACGAGGATTGTCGCCCGATGTAGACCGCGGCCCACCGGTCCTGTACCGCGCGCTCGAGTACATCGTGTTCGCGACGGACTTCTTCACCGTGACGAACGAACACGTCGGCGAGATCGATGCGATCTTCGATCGCGCGTCGTTGGTTGCCCTCGACCCCGAAGCCCGAGTGGACTACGTCGACCATCTGCGCTCGCTGGTGCCCGCGGGTGCCATGACGCTGCTGATCACCTTCGACTACGAACAGTCGGAGATGAACGGTCCGCCGTTCGCCGTATCCGACGACGAGGTCGAGCGGCTGTTCCGAGACGGGTTCGCGATCGAGCATCTCGAGACGCGCGACGCGCTCAACGAGAGGTTTCGGGCCCGCGGTCTCCGTGCAATGACCGAGTCAGCCTTCGCGCTCACCCGCCTCTAGGGTCCCGCGCCCGACCGGGCGGCGAAGGCAGAATGGCCGGAATGGGGCCCAAGTAGTGTGAAGCCATGGTTGTTCGTCTCGTCCTGGCCGAGGACAGCTTTCTCATGCGCGAGGGGATCACGACCGCGCTTGCGCTCGACGACGAGCTCGAGCTGGTGGCGGGCTGCGGGTCCTACGACGAGCTCCTGGCCGCAGTGGAGGAACTCCATCCCGACGTGGTGATCACCGACATCCGCATGCCGCCCACCCAGACCGACGAGGGCATCCGGGCGGCCAACCTCATCCGGTCCGAGCATCCCGAGATCGGCATCGTCGTGCTCAGCCAGTACGTCGAGCCCGAATATGCGCTGCGGTTGTTCGAGCACGGCTCCGAGGGCCGTGCCTACCTGCTGAAGGAACGAGTCGGCGACATCGCCGAACTGGCCGCCGCGATACGGCGAGTGGCAGGAGGCGGCACGGTCGTCGACCCCAAGGTCGTCGATGCGCTGATGGAGGGCCGGGCCAACGGTGAGCCGACCGTTCTCGATCGGCTCACCGACCGGGAGCGCCAGGTGCTGGCGGAGATGGCCGCCGGTGGAAGCAATGCCGCCATCGGCGAAGCGCTGTTCATCTCCCCGAGATCGGTCGAGAAGCACATTGGTTCCATCTTCACCAAGCTCGATCTGTCCGAGACCGAGGATTCGCATCGTCGCGTACGAGCAGTGCTGCTCTACCTCGGGGCCGGGCAGCAATAACCGTGACAGCACCACCAACCGGGTCGAGGCCTCCCGGTGGGCCCGCCGCCCGACGACTGCGATGATGGTTCGGTGAGCAGCGTGCGCGTGCTGATCGTCGACGACCAGATGCCCTTTCGCGAGGCGTCGCGCATGGTCGTGGAGATGACCGACGGCTTCGACGTGGTCGGTGAGGCCGAGAACGGGGAGCAGGCGGTCGAGATGGCGGCCACGCTGCGTCCCGATCTCGTGCTCATGGACGTGCAGATGCCCGGCATCGACGGCTTGGAGGCCACCCGCCGCATCATGGCCTCCGACGACCCGCCGCACGTGCTGGTCATGTCGACCCACGAGTCCGGCAACTACGACGAGCCGGCTCTCGATGCAGGTGCGATTGCGTTCGTTCCGAAGTCGTCGTTCAGCATGGACGTGCTCGAAGACGTCTGGGAAGCGATCGGTCAGGGCTGACCGGCGCTCAGGCGCCCACGGGTTGCTGGATCGGGATCGTTCCGGTGATGCGGGTGCCGTGTCCAGGGGAGGAGTCGACCCGGAGTCGACCGCCGATGGTGTCGAGTCGGTCGGCGATGCCGGTGAGTCCAGCTCCGTGGTGGACGGTGGTGGGCTCGAACCCGTGGCCGTCGTCGCTGACTTCGAAGGTGAGCGTGCCGTTGTCGGTGACCAGCGCGACGGTGGCGGCGGTGGCCTCGGCGTACTTGGCGGTGTTCTGGAGAGCTTCGAGAACCGAGAAGTAGACGGCGGCCTCGACCTCTCGCACGTACCGCTTGACGCCGCCGCCGTGCACCGACACCGGGATCGGCGACGTGCGGGCTTGTTGGGCGATGGCCACGGCGAGACCTTCGGCCTCGAGCAAGGGTGGGTAGATGCCACTGGCGAAATCACGCACCGCTCGGATCGCCTCACCGGCGTCGATCTCCAGCTGGGTGAGTAGACGCGCTGTCTTGTCAGCGCCGAGCTGCTCGGCGCGCTTTCGTGTCGGCCCCAGCTTGACCTTGACCGCCACCAGGGTCTGCTGGGGACCGGAGTCGAGGTCGTTCTCCAGCGCCCGCTTCGCGGCGTCCGATGCGGCGAGGATCCGCTCGCGGGACGCTTCGAGCTCGGCGACCTGCCGGCGCAGCTCGGCGGTGAGCCGGGTGTTGCGTAGGGCCAACCCGAGCCCCGACCCGAGGTCGCTGAGCAGCGCCTGCTCGACCGACGTCACGGCCTCGCCGGCTTCCTTCGCCAGTGACAGCCCGCCCAACAGGTCGCCGTCGTGGAACACCGGCGAGGAATAGTCGGATTCGGGATCGAGAAAGGTCGATACGTCGTCGAGTCGTCGGGGGACGGCGTCATCGGGCCACATCGCCGCTGTGCGAAAGCCGCCGTCGGTGCGGGTCCACAACGCCGCGCTGGTGGCGCCGGTGCCGGCGACCATCAACTGGGGGATCCGCCGCAGGAGCTCCTCGTCGGACAGCTCGGCCGAGCGTCGCGAGAAGCGCACCAGCACCTCGTAGGGCGTCGCTCGCTCGCCGTACACCAGCCGGTTCGCCCACCGCTGCACGCGACGTCGTGCCGGCTGGAACGCCATCGCGACGGCCACCGAGGCGACGATCTGCAGCCAGAACCCGGCGCCGGGGATCAGCTCGCGCACGCCGACGACGATGCCGACGTAGACCCCGCCGATGAACAGAGCGAGCGCCCCGAAGGTCACCGACCGCGAGATGATCCGGTCGATCTCGTACAACCGGTACTTCAGGATGGCCACGCCGAAGGCCACTGCGATGTTGGCCAGGGCCAAGGTGCTGAGGATGCGACCGACCGGATCGGGCCAGGGCAGCACGTAGGTGAAGATGTTCACCACGTAGATCGCGAGGGCCCAGGTGACCCAGCGATACTGGAGGCGTTCCTCTCCGGCGCTCGCGCGGTACCGACGGATCAGGTGCACGACGGCGAGGAGCGCCGCGAGCATCAGGGGGACGATGACGACGCCCGGCGGCCCGAACGCCATGTCGTCGGCCAAGAGCTCGTCGTAGGGCCTGTCGACCCATGGCCCCACACGGACGACCCCGGCGACGACCGCCAACCCCATCATGATGGCCGTGGCCCACAACGTGCGACGCCACCGCACCGACTCGACCCGACCGGCGGGAAACGTGATGAGCAGGTGGATGGCCAGCAGGAAGGTGCCCGGCAGCCACGCGGTCAGACCGATGGCAAACGCCAAGGCGGCAAGCGGCTCGATGTCCGAAGGTGCGAGCACGATCTCCCCGTTGTTGATCGCATCCTGCGAGAACCCGGTGATGGCGAATCCGATGTTGGCGCCGACCTGGGACAGCAGACCGAAGGTTGCGGCTGTCAGCATCGTCCAGACCGCGACGTTGCGAGGCTGGGCACGGATCGAGATGGTGAGCACGAGACAGAAGGTGATGCCGAGGAGGGCGTCCTCGGCGACGATGGCCGCTGAACCCTCCGAGAGGGCGACGGCCACGTCGGCGACGAGGAGGAGGGCGAGCGCGGCGATGATCCCGAAGCCGACACGTCGTGCGGCCACGTCGGACACCCGCGTCCTGATTCTTCGCGGTGCGGTGGTCATGCCGGCTCCAACGCCGGCTGGTCGATGGGCAACCGGATGGTGATGCTCGTCGACTCGTTGGCGGTGGGCGTGACCGTGATGGTTCCGCCGAACGCGTCGACCCGGTCGGAGACTGCGGTGAGCGCGCCGTCGGTCAACCGGCTGTCGTTGTGGATTTCGACCACCAGTTCGCCGGCGCTCCCGGCGACAACGACTCGCACGGCCGTGGCGCCCGCCATGCGGGCGCGTTCGATCGCATCGAGCACGCAGAAGTACACCGTCTCCTCGACCGGCCGCTCGAATCGGCCCACGCCGCCGATCTCGACGGTCAGCGGCGTCGCCGACGTTCGCGCCGCTGCCGGCAACGCCGTGCCGAGGCCTTCGGCCTCGAGCAACGGCGGGTAGATCCCGTGCGCAACCGCCCGCAAGGCGTCCACCGCAGACTGGGTCTCGTCGGCCAGGCCGGCCACCAGCGATGCAATCTCGTCGGCGTCTTCGCGCTCGGCGACCGTCCGGGCGATGCCCAGCTTCACCTTGAGCGCAACCACCTGTTGCTGGGCGCCGTCGTGGAGGTCACGTTCGAGCCGGTGCCGTTCGGCGTCCTGCGTGGCAATCAGGCGCTGGCGGGACTCGCGCACCTCGATCGCCCGCTCTTCGAGCTGACGATTGAGCGCGATGTTGCGCAACATCAGACCCACTCCGGCGGCGACGTCGGCCACGAGCTCACGGTCTGCGGGCGTGAGGGGATCGCTGCGGCTCTTCGTGATACTGACGGCGCCCAACACCTCGTCCCCGTGCCTGATCGGAACGACGACGCGGAGATCGTCGACGCCGGCGTCTGCGGCCGGCGGCTCGATCGGCATCGAGCCGTCGGACGACCACGAGCCCAGTGGCTCCAGCGTTCCGTCGGTTCGCAGCCACACCACGGCCTGCGCGGCTCCTGTGCCGTCGGCGAGCAGGCGCGCCAAGTCGTCGCTGCCCCCGCCGCGGCCGGTTTCGGAGAGTCGGGCGGTCACCTGCGACAGGACCTCATGGGGTGACGACCGTTGGCCGTACACGAGCCGGTTCGCCCATCGCTGCATTCTCGATCGAATCGGCTCGAATACCACCGCCACCAGGCCGGTCGCGATGACCGCCAACCACAGGTTGGCATCCTCGCCGCCCTCTGTCTGCCCCAGGATCAACGCCGGGCCTGCGACCACCGCGGCGAACAGAAGAGTGATCACCGCCCCCAGCCCGAGGTAGGTGACCGACTTCGAGATCACCACATCGATGTCGTAGAGCCGGTATCGGGTTATCGCGACGCCCCAGCAGCCGATGAGCGCGGAGAGGACCACAACGCCGGCGAGATCGCTCACCAGCCCGCCGCCGAACGCAGCATCCAACTGGTCGCCGGCCGTGATCGCCACGATGAAGACGGCGCCACCCGAACCGATCCATCGGATCTGGCCCCTGGTCGTCCTGTCGCTGTGCCGATACCGCGCCACGAGCGAGGCGACCGACAGCACCGCGCCGATCGACGCAAGGAGGAATCCGAAATCGTTGAGTGTGCCGGCGAGGCCGTCGATGGTGTCCTCGCTGGCCTTCACCGGCAGCGAGCTCCAGGGATTCTGCGCGAAGGCAGTGGCGGCCGTGGCCACGCCGATGGCCGCGAAGCTGCACCATCCGACCCACCTCCACCGAGGGCTCGGGGGTCGGCCGTCGGGGAAGAGCAACAGACCGAGCGTGAGCGGCAGCCAGAGAGCGGGTACCACCGCCCAGAACCAGAAGTGCAGCGGGAGCGCGGCCGAGAGCGGGAGCACGGAGGGACTCAGCTCCCGTAGCTCGTCGTAGGTCAGCCCGGGAAATGATCGTCGGCCCAGGAGCAGGCCGGTTGCGAGGCCGGCCGTGTACAGAGCGGAGAACAGGCCCGACCAGGCCAGCGCCCACACCGCGCCGTTGTCGGGCTGCGCGGGCACGAGGAAGAAGATGAGAACGCCGAAACCAACGCCCAACACCCCGAAGTACAGGACGTTCGTGTCGACGAGCGTGTGCCAACCTTCGAGGGCGGCGAGCGTGGCGATGCCGAACGCCGACAGCACAACCGACGTAGCACCGAACACCGTGCCGATGTGACGACGCGTCGTCTCGGATACCCCGAGCAGAGACAGCCTCATGCCGGCCTCCGTGGGAAGCGGTAGGCCCCGACCGCAGTGTCGCGACCTTTGACCATCGCGGGCTCGAGCTTGTCGGCGTCGGGTTTCGTTGCCAGCGCCTCCCACGTCGGCTCGCTCAGCACGGTCTCTCCCGGTTCGGCCCACTGCTGGAGCCTCTGGGTGAGGTTGACGGTGTCGCCGACCAGCGAGTACTCGAGTCGTTCCTCCGAGCCGAGCAGGGCGGCGGCGACCAGTCCCGTCGAGAGCCCGATGCCGAGACCGAAGAGCGATTGTGCGCCAGGCTCCCATCGTCGGTTGAGCTCGTGCTGGGCCGCATGCATCGCGCCAGCGGCGGCAACCGCGCGGTCGGCATGATCCTCCGAGGACACGGGAGCTCCGAAGACCGCCATAACGGCGTCACCGACGAACTGCATGACCGTGCCCTCCTGCTCGAGGATGGCGCTGTTCATCGCGGCGCGATGCTCATGAAGCTGGGCAGCCAGCAGGCTCGGGTCGGCGTGCTCGGCGATGGTGGTGTAGCCGCGGATGTCGCCCATGAGCACGGTGACGGTCATCTCCTCGGTCTCGCCCGGCCGGCGGCCCTGCTCGAGGATCTGCGCCGCGACCCCACCCGGAAGCAGCCGATTGAGGGCCTCGCCCTGCTCCTTGCGATCGACGATGGCCTTCTGGAGCAACTTGAGGCGCTCGAGGCTGTCGGCCCGCCCCGAGGTCAGGCCCTCGGCCAGCTTGGCGAACAGCGCGTCGACCGCAGCGTTGATGTCGGCGGCAGTGGTCTTGCGCTGGACGGCGATCGCCTTCACCGAACGGCCCTGGGCGATCTGCTGAAGCAGGTCTTCCTCGTTCGGGGTCAGCGCCGAGTCGGCTCGAGCCGGGGAGGTCAACGCCTCGACGATCTTCGGGTCGAGCATCGACCCACCGGCCGCAACTTCGCGGACCGCCCTGGCCAACTGGTTGCCTTCGCCGACCCGGTCCTTCAGCAGGTAGGCGTACCCCGCGGCACCCTCGGACAGGAGCGACACGGCGTAGTCGGGATCGTCGAACTGCGAGAGGATCACCACACCGGTGCCCGGGTGGCGTTTGCGCACCTCCTTGGCGGCATCGATGCCCTCGCGGGAGAAGTTCGGCGGCATACGGATGTCGGTGACGACGACCTGCGGCTGGGTGGTCTCGGCCCCGGCGACGAGCTCGTCGTAATCCGCGCCCTGGCCGACGACGTCGATGTCGTCCTCGAGCTCGAGCAGCGCCTTGACCCCCTCCCGCACGATGAGATTGTCATCGGCGAGGAAAACCGAGATTGCCATCGGGCCTCCCCTGTCAGAAGAGCTTACGTACAACCAGTGTCGCGAGCCCGAGGTTCGGCAACCAGCGTGCGGCTGCGGCAACCGCGGTGGGGTCAGCACGTAGTGAGTTGCGCGATACCACGGTTTTCCCGGCCCGTTCGAAGGCGCACAGTTCGAGACAGAGTCCGTTGCAGGGAGCACACCATGAGAATCGAACGCAGCATCACCACGGTGTCCTGGATCCCTTCGGACCTGCTGGAGGGGATGGGGAAGATGGCCACTCGGATGAAGCTGGCCCACCACGACCCGCCTCCGCCCGACCCGCTCGGCACCGATGTGGCGGCCGCCGTCGAGGACCTCAGGGTCACTGATCGCTTCCGGTTCGCGAACCAGCTTCGGGCCTACATCGACGTCGACGACGACGGGCAGATAACGGAGTGGGGCTACTGCGGCGGTGGCGCCATCGGTGCGACCACCGTGGCGCTCGGCGTCGGGTCGATCACCATTGCCGCCACCCAGCTGCCCGACCTCCGGTTTGACCCCGAGGTGTCGGCCACGTCGGTGCGATTCACCCAAACGGTGGGCGGCCGAACCGGTGCGCCGATGCCACGGGCGGTGAAGCACGCGCCGTTCGTGCAGTACTCGGCTCCGATCGTGTGGACCACCCTGGAGTTGACCATCGCGGCCGACGGCACCCACAGCGGTGCGATGACCGGCGCCTCGGGATTCCCACGGCACTGGGTGTTCGACCATGCCGGAGCGCTCCTCGCCAAGAGCAGCGTGGCGGAGTACAAGCGGTGGATGAAGACCTCGTTCGGTCGTCGGACCCCGTGGGGTGACGAGGACTCGCCGGCGCTGGTCACCGAGGTCGAGACGATGCTGGAACGTCAACTCCAGGACTCGATCATGCGAGGTGGCACCAAACCGGAGATCCGGAAGGTCAGGCCGGGCAGGGTTCTCATCGAACAGGGCTCGGTCGATGACGAGCTGTTTCTCGTGTTGAACGGTGTGCTCGTCGTCGAGGTCGACGGAGAGCCACTCGCCGAGGTGGGGCCCGGCGCGGTGGTGGGGGAGCGGTCAGCCCTGGAGGGCGGCACTCGAACCTCGACGCTACGGGCCGTCACCGAGTGCAAGGTGGCCGCCGTGCCGTCGGATCACGTCGACCCGAACCAGCTGGTCGACCTGTCCGACGGCCACCGCCGCGAAGAGACCCGCCCGAGGAGTCCGACGAACTGATGCGGCTCCACTTCTGCGGCGTACGGGGCTCCGTACCGGCCACCGGGAGCGAGTTCGCGGAAGTGGGCGGCAACACGTCGTGTGTTGCGCTGTCCCACGACGGAGCGCGGCCGTCGCTCGTGCTCGACGCCGGCACCGGGATTCGGCGGCTCGGTTCGATCCTCGGCGCAGAGCCCTTCGACGGCACGATCCTGCTCGGGCACCTGCACTGGGATCACACCATGGGCTTGCCGTTCTTCGCCGCCGGTGACCGACCGGACGCTCGGGTCCGGCTCCTGCTCCCCGAACAAGGTGCTGATGCAGGAACGCTTCTGGCCCAGGCCATGTCGCCGCCCCATTTCCCGATTGCGCCCGATGGACTGTGTGGCGACTGGACCTTCGCCACGATCGACGAAGGCCGGCACCGGATCGAGGAGTTCGACGTGTTGGTGCGGGAGATCCCGCACAAGGGCGGGCGGACGTTCGGGTTCCGCATCGCCGATGACGCCGGCGCCACGATCGCCTATCTGTCCGATCACGCGCCGCAACGACACGGTTGGGGTCCGGGTGGTATCGGGGCGTATCACGACGCCGCCGTCGAGTTGACGACCGGCGCCGACATCCTCATCCACGATGCGCACTACCGACTCGACGAACTACCAGCGCGGGCGTCGCATGGCCATTCGGCCGCCGATTACGCCGCCGCGCTCGGAAGACAGGTGGGCGTGCGGCAGGTGATGCTCTTCCATCACGACCCGGCTCGCACCGACACCGAGGTCGGCGACCTCCTCGAAGAGGTACGCAGCCGCTACCCCGACATCGCGATCGACGTCGCCACCGAATCGACCGTGATCGACATCTGAATCAGTCGAGTGGTTGGCGAAGCCGGCCCGCAGACCATTCTGTTGTCGACCTGGCGGGCAAGACCGTAGTGTTCGGCCAACGCACCCGCTGGGGCAAACTGGGGGACGAGCAGCCATCGATGATCCTTCTCGACTGAAGTCGATCCGGGCCGGCGCCATCGCTGGGCTGGTTGCTGTCGCGTCGTATTCGCTGTTCATCGTCGGATCCGGTGACGAACGTTTCGGGTTCGTGCTGGCCTCGACCTTCGGGGTCTCGTTGGCCGTGGCCACGTTCGGCCTGTATCAGTTCGTGACGCTCGGGCAAGGATCACCCCTAATCGCCCAGGCCGCCTTTGTGTCCTCGCTCATCGCATCGGTTGTGTTCGTGCTGATGGCTTCGACCCAGCTGGCGATCGGGTCCGAGCTGCCGGCCGACGTGGACCAGACAGGGGTCGACGTTGCGACTGAGCTGGCCGACAGGGTCCATTTCGGGCTCGACCTGGCCTGGGACGTGTACTTCACGATCGGGATGGCCTTGTTCGCAGTCCTCGCTTATGGCCATCCACGCCTTGGGCGAGTATTGGGAGTGTTGGGATTCACGATTGCGTGCGCGCTCTTGGTGCTCAACATCGCCGAGTTCCCGACGCCACCGGCGTCTTCCGGTTCGATCGATCTCGGGCCCCTCTCTGGTCTCTGGTACACAGCGGTGACCGTCCAGGTCATCAGATCTCTTGGCTGGGCGGCCGAACGCTC
>JAHEJN010000203.1 GCA_024638845.1 Acidimicrobiales bacterium
CGGTCACGGCCGCCGCACCGATCATCCCGAAGAGATAGCCGTACAGCCCGAACACCGGGTTGACGCCGGCCAGCAGGCCTGCGGCCAGACCATCGGGCACACTCTGGCCGCCGAGGACCACTCCGGCCACGGCATCCTTGCGGATGGTTGCGCGGTTGATCCAGGTCGGCCGGCGCATCCAGGTGACCGTAGCCCCACTGCGGCTCAGAATCATGGAACAGAGAAACATCTGCCACATGGTCTGCGCTGACGCACCGCTCGGCCTTCTCCGCAGCAGTCATCGTGTCGGCCCCTCGACTTCGTTCTCGGCTCGGTCGCGCCGAAAAGGACCATCGAGGTCGAAGAACCGTGCAAGTGCAGGCACTCTCCGAGGAAGCACCCGCAACGCGGGGAGGCCGAACACGAAACGGGAGATGCTGCCGATCTCCTCGTAGACGACGGCGTTGACGGCGAAGGAAAACGCCATGGTCCGTCCGACGATGAAGAACCAGCCGAGGAACGCGACGGCTACCCCGACCGTGCCGTACAGGGCGGACGCGCCGGAGATCTGGTTCGGCAGGAAGAGCTGCGTGACGGCCTGGAGGAAGGTCAGGACGAGCGCCACGACCGAGGCCCCCGGAAGGGCTGCCCCTGGATCGGGTGTGCCCCGCGGCAGCGCCAGGTACAGCGTCGACCAGAGGATGACATAGATCGCCGCGACCACAACGAAGGCGAGCGACGAACCCGCCAGCCCCCTTGCATCCCGGATGCGATTGAGGACGGCGGCGATCAGGGCGATACCGACGATGAGTCCGGTGACGACGCCAATCACCCGTAGGCGGGTCTTCTGGTGGCCGCCGAGCTGCCACGAAAGCGCGCTCGACAGCACGAGGGCCCGCGTGAGCGAGCGGCCGGTGGTTGCGATGCCGAACAGCCCGATACCCATGGCCAGCCACGGAGTCGTAGTTCCTTGCTCGAATGCATCGTCGATGTCGGCGGCCAGCGAGCCGGTCATCCCCACATCGGAGGCAATTCCGTCGACGCCGGCATGCCGACCGAGGATCCCGGCCAGTCCGATCGCGAACAGCACGAGGGGGACGAAGAACAGGAAGAGCCGCAGCGCGAGCGCGCTCCCGAGGAGCGTTCCTGCTGCGACCCTGTCCCGCTTGTACACCCGCATCGCGATGTCGACGATGCGAACGCGAGCGCGGGTCCGCTCGAACCGTGCCGAGGCTTTGTCGGCAATCCGGTCGACACGCCCACGAGCGCGATGGGAGAACCCGATCCGTGCCGACTCGTCGGCGTCGCAGTCGGACGGTTTCGTCATTGTCGGCGATCGGGACGGCAGTCCTCCGGCGGGCGCCTCACCGCCGGGTTTGTCTCCGGGTCGGTTCAGGAGTTGGGCGGTGAACTCTGGGCAACCGACCGGATGTAGTCGTCCATGGCGTCCTTCTGGGCCTGGGCCTGAGCGGTCGAGTGCTCTTGCATCTTGTCGCCGCGGGCGATCACATATATGAAGACACCGAGGTACGGAAGCAGGACCACCGCAATGACCCAGATCGCCTTCACCGCACCGGACAGGTCGGGGCTTCGGAAGATGTCTGCGAACACATGGAACAGCAGCATGATCCAGACGAAGAAGATGAAGAACCAGAACATCGACCACAGCACTTGACCAGTTCCGAATTCTGCAAGCATGACGACGTACACTCCCTTGTTGACAGGCGAACAGTATGCACGATGCGCTCCCGCTCGTCACACCCCACGTGGGTCAGCTGAGCGTCGGAGCCGGGGCGACGGTAAGAGTACGCTCCGCCCATGACTGCGCCGGAAGACTCGCCTGAGCCAGAAGACCGCTTCTCTGCCGGGCGGCTGGCATCCGACGAACCCCGCTATGCCCTGGTCCTGGTGATCGTGCTCGCCCTGTACGTCACGGGATCCTTCGTGGAGCGGACATCGGCCCAGCCGGTGCTGTTCGCTCTCGCCGGCGTGGCCTTCGTGACTTCCGTACTGCCCGACCGGGCTCAGGTCCGCACGAAGCTCCTGGCTCTCGGTGCGGTCGGCGTCGTGCTGGCGGCCTGTGTATTGGTTGCGATCTGGCCGACCGGGTGGAGAACCGGCGTCGTCGACATCGCGATTGCGCTCACGATGCTGGCTGCGGGCCTAGCCCTCATCGGCCGGTTCGTCCAACGGCAGGTCATCACCTCGGCGACCGTCTTCGGGGCGATCGACGTCTATCTCCTGATCGGGCTGGCGTTCGCCTTCCTCTACCACGGGCTGCAGAGCTGGACCGGCGACCCGTACTTCGCCTCTGGGATCGAGGGAACTCGAAGCACCTTCACCTATTTCAGCTTCGTCTCGTTGACCACACTCGGCTACGGCGACTTCGTTCCCGCGACCGACGAGGGTCGAAGCCTGGCGGTGGTCGAGGTCGTACTGGGTCAGATCCTGCTCATCACCGTCATCGCCCGACTGGTTTCGCTCATGCGACTACCCGGTCGACCCGGTCCGTCCTGAACGCAGATGCGTTCGTAGTTCTCGTCGCTCGATCAGGCTGTGGCGGCGAGAATGACCGCCTAGTATCGGAACCATGTGCTCGGTCTCGGTGGTCACGCGAAGACTGCTCTCGCCATGACCGTCGCCCTCCTGCTCACTGCGTTCACTCTCGGGCTGCGCCACGGCGTCGACTGGGACCACATCGCGGCGGTGACCGACCTCAGCGGTACGGCCGAGAGCAAGCG
>JAHEJN010000003.1:0-39887 GCA_024638845.1 Acidimicrobiales bacterium
GGCGGCAGCACTGCGTACCGCGCCGCACGGGCGCGAGCTTCGAGGTTGGGACCATCGACCAGCTCGATCCGCTCGGCCCGGAACCGGACACCGAACCGGGCGGCTGCCTCGGCGACGACCTGAGCCTCGCCGGCGGAGCCTCGGCGCAGCCCATGATCGACATGGACGGCCGTCACCTCGCAGCCTGCTGCGACCGCGAGCACGAGCAACGCGAGCGAGTCGGCTCCGCCCGAAACCGCACACACGACCGCGGTGCCCGGGGCGGGAAACGTGCACCGCGGGAGCAGCGCCGCAGCCCACGACGAGGCAGCAGCGACGGGCGCCACGATCAGCCGGCGAGAGCCGAAGGGGTCGCGAGCCGGTCGATCCACGACTGCGGCTCGCGGATCTCGCTCATCGACGGCAGGTTCTCGGGGCCCTCCCAGGCCCGGGCCACGAGCGCAGGACCGCCGACCTTCTCGACCTCTTCGATGAATCGTTCACCGGCCGCGTACTGATTGAGCTTGGCTTCGAGCCCGATGAGCCGCTGGAACATGCGGTTGACGCCCCTGGCCGAGCTGCGACGATCGCGGAGCACCTTGGCGAAGCGGGGTGCATCGGGCAACAGATGAGCGCCGGCGCGATCCATGGTGACGTCGCCGTGACCTTCGAGCAGGCTCATCAGCCCGGTGATCTGCTCGAGGACCTCGCGTTGCTCGGGTGTCGCCAGCATTCCGGCGATTCCACCGTCGGCGAGCACGTCCTCGCCCCGTCGGCGGGCCTCGAGCGCGCTCGTCGCCGCTTGCAGCAGCCGCTTGGGGTCGGGGTCGACAGCATCGAGGGTCTGGTTGACGAGCGAGAGGAAGTGTTCGCGCATCCAGGGAATCCCGGTGAACTGCGCTCGGTGGGTGCACTCGTGCAGTGCCAGCCAGAGGCGGAACTGGCGGGGGTCGAAGTCGTGTTTGTGTTCGAGGCCCAGCAGGTTGGGGCCGACGTAGTACACGATGTCCTGGTCGTGCGGGTTCTCGTCCTCGGTGATCAGCAGGTCGTACTGGCCGAGAACCCGCGTGCTCATCCACCCCAGGACCACTCCGACCTGTGAACCGCTGACCCGACGGCTGAGTGCGCTGAAGGGACCCCCCGTCTGGGGCACACCGATCTTGTCGACGAGTGGTCCGAGCAGGCGCTGGAACGACGCGATGTTGGCGTCGATCCACATGGCCCGGTTGACCAACCGGCCGCGAGCGGCGCCGGCGGTGGAGACCATGCCGGTCTCGGCTTCGACGAGCTCTTGGGCCTGCGCGGTCAGCTCGGCCATGTCGGTCGACAACGAGCGGTATGCACCAACTGCCGACGGCGTGTGCCGGCCGGAGAACCGCAGGGCGACTCGACGGGCGGCAGCCCAATCGACGGCGTCGGTCATACCGCTACTTCTGGTTGGGGTCGTACTGCGGCTTGACGACCTTGACGACGTAGCCGACGACGGTGGCCAGAATGAGCACGATCCCACCGATGACGAGGGGCAGCGCGATCCACCAGTGCCAGACGACAGCCGCGAGAGTCATGCCGGCATCCTAGGCGGTCACGGATCGAGGATCACACCCCGCAGCCGAGGGAACACCATCGGCTGGTGCTGGGCGCAGAAGTCGAACTCGTTGTAGATCGAGAGGTGCGTCCCGCAGCCGGGCTCGTCACAGATCCGGGCCTTGGTCCCCTTGGCGGGTGAGGCCGACGCGCTGGTGACCCGTTCCGCGCGGTGTGATCGACTCATGCACCCGGGAACCGGCGCCGGCCAACTGGCATTCCCGGCGACGTCGGATCAGAGATCGCTGATGTTCACGTTGCTGAGGTCGACGCGGCTGAGCGCCTCGGTGACGCGGATACGGAGCTCGGCCGGTGCCTGCTCGGGACACCGTTCCGACATGGCCACACGAAAGCGGATCTCCAGGTCGAAGGTGTGCACACAAGGGGCACAATGACCGATCTCGTTGCGCAGCGCCATCAGCTTCGGAGCGATGACGAGGCCGTTCATGGCGTCTTCGAGCACCCGTCGGGCGTGATCGCAGTCTTCGGGGATACCGGGGCACTTGTCGCTCACGGCGCCTCCACGGGTTCTGGGACCAGGCTGGTCGCGGCTTCGGAAAGGACGGACTCGCCACGAGTGTCGTCGTCGACCGGATCGTCGACGTACCCGCGGCGTTGTCCGAACTCCGTCAACTGTTCCTGGAGCCGTTTTCTTCCACGATGCAGACGACTCATCACGGTTCCGATCGGAATGTCGAGGATCTCGGCGATTTCCTTGTACGCGAATCCCTCGACGTCGGCGAGGAGAACGGCCAACCGGTACTGCTCGGGAAGGGCCTCGATCGCGTCGCGGATCTCGCCTTCGGTGAGGTGCTCCATGAGCGCCTCTTCGGCGCTCTTCGCCAAGTCGGCGTTCTCGCCGCCCAGTCGCTTGTAGAGGTACATGTCCTGGACGTCGGCGAGATCGGTCTCGAGCGGACGGCGTTGCTTCTTGCGGTACGAGTTGATGTAGGTGTTGGTGAGGATGCGGAACAGCCACGCCCGCAGGTTCGTGCCCTGGGTGAAGCCGCCGAAGCCGCGGTAGCCCTTCAGGTAGGTCTCCTGGACGAGGTCCTCGGCATCGGCCTGGTTGCGGGTCATGCGCAGCGCGGTGGAGTACAGCTGGTCCATGTACTGCATTGCCTGCTCGGCGAACTCCGCTTGATCGGCCATCGCATCACCCTACTCACGAGGGCTCACCGCTCAACTGCGAGGTGGTGGAGAGCCCGAGAGGGGAATTGAACCCCTGACCTATTCATTACGAGTGAATTGCTCTGCCGACTGAGCTACTCGGGCGGGTCCGACAAGGTTAACAAGGCGAACCCGTGCCGATGCGGGCGTCAGGCCGACAGGGGCGGCAACCGCAGGAACAGGCGGTGGAGCTGGAGGGCCTCGTTCGGGTTCCGGAGGAGTGCGTCGGCTGCGTCGCGAAGGGCATCGATCGCCGCGAGCGCCGGTTGAGCGTCTCCCGCGTCGATCTCGGCGCGGTACCGCGCGGCAAGGACGGCGAAGCCGAACCGCAGCTCGTCGTCACGCAGCCGGCGGGCTTCGCGCTTGTGGCGGGCGGTCATGTCCTTGCGGGTGGTGGCGGTCACGCCGAGCTGCTCGGACTGGCGTTCGAGCTCGGCTGCTTCCTCGGTGTGGAGGGCGTCGAGGGGTCCCTGGGCCCGGTCGATGGCCGCCCGGAGCTCGTCGACCACGGCGGTGGCCGCCGCACCGGTTCCGTCGAGACGGGCGGGTGCGTCGAGCCAGAGGGCCCGACGAGCGGCCACGCCCGGATCGGAGGCCAGCAGTCGGGCCCGGTGCAGATCGCCGCGTGCGGCCTGGGCGGCGATGACGGCGAGGTCATGGTCGATCCCCTGGTCGACCAGCCACTCGACGACGAGGTCCTCGGACACCTCGCCGAAGTCGACGATGGTGCAGCGGGAGGCGATCGTGACGTGTTCGGGAGGCACTTCTTCGGCGAGCAACACGAACATCGACGGGCCGGCCGGCTCCTCGATGGTCTTCAACAGACTGGCGGCGGCACCGGGCTCTGCGGTGTGGAAGCGATCACAGACGATGATCTTGCGGCCGCCCTCCACCGGTGAACGCGACGCCTCGATCACCAGGTTTGCGGCGTCGTCGCCGCGAAGCGTCCGACCTTCGGGTGCGAAGAACACAACGTCGGGATGCTTCCAAGCCGCGGCGAGGGCGATGTGACGCTCGGCGGCGGCCAGGTCGTCACCGGCGGCGTGGGCGAGAACTCCGGCGGCGAAGGCAGCTGCTGCATCTCGCTTCCCGCTTCCGTGCGGGCCGAGGAAGAGATACGCGTGCACAGGCTGGCGGGCGGCTGCCCGCAGTCGCTCGACCGCCTGTGGTTGACCGACCACAGCCGCAAAGGGATCGTTCGAGAGCTTCACGGGAGCCGCTCGGCGAGCGCCGCGTCGACCTGGAGAGCGACCTCGTCGATCGGACCGGTTCCGTCGACCACGACCCAGCGCGCCGGATCGGCCGCCGCGAAGGCTTCGTAGGCTTTGCTGACCTCGGCGAACAGGTCGAGCCCCGCTTGTTCGATGCGGTCGTGTCGACCCGAGAGTCGGGCGAGGCTGACCTCGGGCGGAACCTGGACGAGCACGACGAGGTCCGGCAGCAGGCCTCCGGTCGCGAAGTGCGACAGGGCGTACACCTCGTCGACGCCGAGCCCGCGGGCCACACCCTGGTAGGCCAGCGACGACGCGATGAACCGGTCGCACACCACGTCGAGATCATCGATCAGTGCCGGGCGGATGACTTCGTCGACGTGCTGGGCCCGACCGGCGGCGTACAGCAGCGCTTCGGTCCGCATCGACATCTCGGCGTATTGCGGATCGAGCAACAGGCCGCGAATGTGGTCGCCTATGCGCGAGCCACCCGGTTCGCGCGTGAACACTGCGCCCAGCCGGTCGGCGACACGGATCGCCTGCGTGGTCTTGCCCGACGCGTCGGGACCCTCGAACACGATGAAACGCCCGGTCATGCGTCGACCTCGTCGGCGGGTACTCCGACGCCGGAGGACTGCGGCAACGAACGCAACGACACCGCCGCCGCCCCAGCCGCGGCCACGATCACGAACGACGCCAGCCACAGCGTGACCCGCACACCGGGAACGTAGAGCTCCCAGCCGAACATTCCCACTCTCTGGTCCCATCGACTCGCGGTGACGGCATCGATGCCCTCCGACAGCGCCGGGCCCAGCACGAATGCAGTCATCACGCCGAGACGCACGAGCGTGTACAACGAACCGAAGGCCCGACCTCGCAGCTCATCACTCACCCGCTCGTGCAGGAGGGTGAAGCCGAGCACGTACATGGCGCCGGCGGCGACACCCACGAACACCACGGAGAACGTCGCGGCGGGCAGCGTCGTGGTCGACGCGGTGATGAACAACAGGACCCCGCCGACGGCGACCACGATCGGGAACAGCTGCGCCTTGCCGTCGCTGTCGACGTGGCGCACGCCCCAGGCCAGCGCCATCACACCGACCGCAGCGCCGAGGCCGAAGAAGGTCTGGAGGATCCCGTGTCCGTTCTCGGTGCCGAGCACGACCGTGGAGAACTCGAGACCGAGGGGAACCAGGACCGCGCCGCCCAGCAGCGCCGTGGCCAGCCCGAGGTTGACCGAACGCACCACCGGCTCGGTGAACGTGAATCGCCACCCGTCGGCCACATCACGGAACACCGCCCCCGCCGAGATGTTGGCCGTCGGCAGGGCGTGGTCGATCTCGCGCCTCGGCAGGGGCAAGGTCGAGACCATGAAGACCGCGAACACGAACGTGCCGGCATCGACGAGGTACGCCAACGACTCCTTGGTTATGTCGACCCCGAGGAAGCTGCGATCGCCGATGCCTTCGGCGACGAATCCCAACGCCAGGAAGATCGCCGCGGCCGGGATGATCGAGCCGTAGGCCGCCCCGACCGAGAAGGAGTTGGCGTTGGCGAGATAGCGACGTGGTACCAGATTCGGCACCGACGCCTCCTTGGCCGGTGCCCAGAACAAGGTGAAGATCTCCAACCCGAGCGATATGGCGACGAGCTGCCACGGCTCCTGCACCAGCGGCATCATCAGCAGCATCGAGGCGCGGCCGATGTCGCAGACGATCATCACCCGCTTGCGGTCCCATCGATCGACCAGGGCACCGACGAGCGGCGCGAGGAAGAACGCAGGGGCGATGCGGGCGAGCAGGGCGGCGCTGATCGTGAAGCCGGAGCCACCGATTCGCTCGCCGGTGATGGCGACGGCGAGGAACCACAACCAGTCGCCGGTCGAGGATGCCACCTGGGCGAGGAACAACCGGAAGAAGGCGGTCGAACCGAACGGTTTCAACAGGCCCGATGGTGGCGCAGCCTCTACCGGCGGTGCACCCCCCGGATCGATCACGGCTCTACGGGCCCTTTTCGTCGACCGCTTCGGCAGCCGCCTGCTCGACCGACAGCTCCGGTGCGGTGCGCTTCTCGGCCGGCTTCTTCGGGGCCGCCTGCTTGGCGGCCGTCGTCTTGGTCGGCTTCTTCTTGGTGGCCTTCTTCTTGGCGGCCTTCTTCTTGGTCGTCTTCTTCTTGGCGGCCTTCTTCTTGCGCGGCGCCGCGTCGCGCCGCATCTGCAGCAGCTCCTCGGCCCGCTCGTCGGTGATCTCCTCGACGGTGTCGCCTTTGCGCAGCGACGCGTTGGTCTCGCCGTCGGTCACGTACGGTCCGAAGCGACCGTCCTTGACCACCATGGGCTTTCCGCTCACGCCATCGACGCCCAGCTCGCGCAACGGCGGCTTGGCCGTCTGGCCACGACGAAGCTTCGGCTGGGCGAGGATGGCCAGACACTCCTCGAGGCCGATGGTGAGCAGTTGTTCCTCGGTCTCCAGACTGCGACTGTCGGTGCCCTTCTTCAGGTACGGGCCATAGCGCCCGTTCTGCACCGTGATCTCGACGTTGTCCTCGGGATCGACTCCCACGACGCGAGGCAGGCTCAACAGCTGAACCGCCTCTTCGAGGGTCACCGACTCGGGGGTCATGTGCTTGAACAACGAAGCGGTGGCCGGTTTCTCGCCGGTCTCGTCATCGTGGTCACCCATCTGGAGATAGGGACCGAAACGGCCGGCCTTGGCGAAAATGGGAAGACCCGTTTCGGGATGGATCCCGACCTCACGGTCGCCCTTCGGCGCCTCGAGGAACTCGATGGCCGCTTCGATGGTCAGCTCGTCGGGCGCCAGCTCGTCGGGAATCGACGCCGTGTCCTCGCCCCGCTGCACGTACGGGCCGTACCGACCCACTCGTGCCATGACGATCTCGCCGTTGCCGTCGACGCCGAGGGGGATGGAGTTCACGGCGCGGGCGTCGATCTCGCCCAAGCGCTCGTCGACCTTCTGTTTGAGCCCCGGCTCGTCGGACCCGAAGTAGAACTCCGACAGCCACGGGATCGCCTCCCCGGCCCCCGACGCGATGTCGTCGAGGTCGTCCTCCATCCGAGCGGTGAAGGCGTAGTCGACCAGATTCGGGAAGTGGTTCTCCATCAGCCCGACCACCGAGAAGGCGGTGAAGGTCGGGACCAACGCCGAACCCCGCTTCCACACGTAGCCGCGATCTTGGATCGTGCCCATGATCGACGCGTACGTGGAGGGACGACCGACGCCGAGCTCCTCCAGCCGCTTGACCAGCGAGGCTTCGGTGTAGCGCGATGGTGGCTGGGTCTCGTGACCGTTCGATCCGAGATCGTCGACGTCGAGGCCGTCGCCGACGGCGACGGGAGGCAGGCGCCGCTCGTTGCCCTCGGGGGCGGCGTCGTCGTCGGTCTCCTCGACGTACAGCCGGCGGAAGCCCTGATGGGTGATGACGGTGCCGCTGGCGGCGAACTCCGTGCTGCGCCCGTCGCGAGCCACGGCGCCGACCTTCACCTGCACGGTCTCCCCGACCGCATCGGTCATCTGCGAGCCCAACGTGCGCTGCCAGATGAGCTCGTACACGTCGGCCTCCGAACGCGGCACCTCTCGGCGCACGGCATCGGGTGCCTTGAACACGTCGCCGGCGGGCCGGATGGCCTCGTGGGCCTCCTGGGCGTTCTTCACCTTCCTGGCGTAGTGGCGTGGCGCATCGGGCAGGAAGCTGGCCCCGAAGCGGCTCCGGATCTCGTTGCGGGCGGCCGTCAGCGCGGTTTCCGACAGCGTCGTGCTGTCGGTACGCATATAGGTGATGTACCCCTTCTCGTACAGCGACTGGGCTGCTCGCATGGCCATGGCCGACGACAGGCGAAGCTTGCGGCCGGCCTCCTGCTGGAAGGTCGAGGTGATGAAGGGGGCCGCGGGGCGGCGACGGTAGGGCTTGGGTTCGACCGAGCTCACGGCGAAGTCGGCACGGTCGAGGGCCACGGCCAACTGGCCGGCCGCGTCCTCGTCGAGGACCACCACGTCGCTCGAGGCCAGGGTGCCGTCGTTGGCGAAATCACGTCCGGCGGCCAACCGCTGGCCGTCGACGGACTGAAGGGTGGCGGCGAACTCACGTGGCTCGCCGGCCGGAACCTCGCCACGGACGGAGAAGGTGGCACGGAGATCCCAGTATCGGGCGACACGAAACGCCATACGCTCTCGCTCGCGTTCGACCACGATGCGGGTCGCAACGCTCTGCACGCGGCCCGCCGACAACTTCGGCATCACCTTCTTCCACAACACCGGGGACACCTCGTAGCCGTAGAGGCGATCGAGGATTCGGCGGGCCTCCTGAGCGTCGACGAGTCGGCGGTCGAGCTCCCTCGGCGCGTCGATTGCGGCCCGGATGGCATCGGCGGTGATCTCGTGGAACACCATGCGCTTGACGACCACGTTGTCCTTCGGCGACAGAACCTCGAGCAGGTGCCACGCGATGGCCTCTCCCTCGCGGTCCTCGTCGGTCGCGAGATAGAGCTCATCGGCGTCCTTCAGGAGCGACTTCAGCTTCTTGATCTGGTCCTTTTTGTCCGACGACACCACGTAGAGGGGTTTGAAGTCGTTGTCGATGTCGATGCCCAGACGGGCCCACTTCTCTCCCTTGTACGCCGCCGGGACGTCGGCGGCTCCGCGCGGCAGGTCTCGGATGTGGCCGATCGACGACTCGACGACGAAGTCGTCGCCGAGATACCCGGCGATCGTTTTCGCCTTGGCCGGCGATTCGACGATGACAAGAGCGTTGGGCACGGTGAGTAACTAACGGGACGTGGAGGGGTCGTGTCAACCCGGCCGAGGCCGGTTGACGTGACCGGCACCGTAGCGGGCTACGACGACTCGTCGTCGCCGACGGGCGGCGCAGTCCCCCGGGAGAGGATGAGCAGACCTGCCGTGGCGGCCACGGCCGAGGCGAACAGGATGCCGATCTTGGCATCGTCGATCTCCAGCTGGGTCTCGAACCCGGCCAGGCCCGTGACGAACAGCGACACGGTGAACCCGATGCCGGCGATCATCGAGAGCCCGAGGAGCTGTCGCATCCCCATGCCTCGCGGCATCGTGGCCAGACCCGTTCGCGTCGCCGCCAGCGAGAAAAGGGTGACACCGACGGTCTTGCCGACCACGAGGCCGAGCACCACGCCCAGGGTGATTCGCGAGGTGGCCGCGTCACGAAGGCTCTCGCCGGACAGCTCGACGCCTGCGTTGGCCAGAGCGAAGATCGGGATGATGATGAAGCTCGTGATCGGATGGATGGCCGACTCGAGCCGCTCGGCCAGCGAGATCGACTCGCGCATGTGGAAGCTCGCGAACCGGATGTCGGCCGGGAAGACCTCCGGTTTGTCGCGCAGCCATGCGGCAAACTCCCGACTCTGGGCTTCGCTCTGGAGAGGCCGGGCCGGGGTCAACAACCCGAGGCCCACACCCGCGATGGTGGCATGCACTCCCGACTTGAACGTGGCCCACCAGAAGAAAACGCCGATGACTACGTAGACGGGGATGTACCAGACACGCGCTCGACGCAGCGCGTAGATCAGCCCGGCAAGGGCGGCCGCGATCACCAACCATCCGAACGAGAGCTGTTCGGTGTAGAAGAGGGCAATCACCAGGATCGCGCCGATGTCGTCGACGATGGCCAGCGACAACAGGAACACCCGCAGGCCCCGTGGCACCCTGGGACCGAGCAGCGACACCACCCCCACGGCGAAGGCGATGTCGGTCGCCATCGGGATTCCCCAACCGTGCGATGCAGCGGTGCCGGCATTGAGGGCGTAGTAGATGAGCGCAGGGACCACCATGCCGCCGAGCGCCGCGACCGCGGGAAGCGCGGCGTCACGTCTGTTGCGCAACATGCCGGTGACCAGCTCGCGTTTGATCTCGAGCCCGACGACGAAGAAGAACACCGCCATCAGGGCATCGTTCACGAACTCCTCGAGGTTGAACCCCTCGAGCCCGGCCTTGCTGAAGACCTCGATCGACCCGATCGTGAGCTCGAGCTCGGTCTCCCACAGCCGGTGGTAGCTGTCCGACCACGGCGAGTTGGCCCAGATGAGCGCCACGGCGGTGGCGATGAGCAACACGATGCCGCCCGCCGCCTCGACGTGGAAGAACCGGTTCAGCGGTCGGCCGAGATTGCGGGCCAGCTTGTGGTCGCTGCCGAGCCAGGTGATGTCGCTGTAGGACGTCGGGTTTCCTGCCATGCCGGGGTCGACGCTATCGGTGGGATCGGTTCGACTCACCACTATGTCGCGGCCCCCCACCTGGAGGATCACCTCCGACGTTCGCTTCGGCCTCCTCACGCGAAGTAACGGATCTCGCCGTGGGAGGCCTCGACCACCGCGATGAGAGCATCGTGCAGGGAGCCATGAAGCTCCATGAACCGCTCGATCTCGGGGTCGGTGGCCTCGACGCTCGTCGGTGCGTCGTCGGAAAGGGCTTCGAGATTGGCGAACTCGTCGTCCCAGTCGGTGGACTGTGCCTTCAGCTCGAGGTACATGCTGGGACCCTGCATGAGCGCACGGTTGAGGTCGTTGATGATGGCGACCACGACGTCGGTGGCCGTGAGGACACCGGGCGTGGCGATGAGATGAAGCGCCTGGAGCTTGCGCATGGCCACCGCAGCGATCATCTGCGGGTCACCGAGCTCGGTGGTGGCCGAGTCGATGTGAGCCAGATCGAGCTGAACGGTCGGTCCGACGGCGAACCACTTCCGCAGCAGCGAGAACAACTCGGCCGACGTGGTGTGCAGCGCCAGGAGCTCGTCGGGCTTGGCGAGCGCGTCCACCTCGTCGTCATCGTTCTCGTGCACGTCAGATCCCCTCGATCCGGGGCGAGCGTGAACGTCCGGTGGCGTACACCACGAGGCGCACCGAGGTTCCCTCGTCGTTCGACACGATCTCGTGCTCATCGGCGAGGATGCGCATGAGCGGGAGGCCCAACCCACGCTCGTAGTCGAGGCGCTCGGGGTCGGTCACGGGCGGATGACTGGTGAGCTCCTCCCTGTCGAAACCGGTTCCCTGATCGTGCACCTCCACCTCGACTCGTTCGTCGCTCAGGTTGCATCGGATGACGATGCGTTCGTCGCTGTCGAGCCGCGAGTGGGCCTCGATCGCATTCGTGGTTGCCTCGGAGACCGCCAGCCGCAGATCCTCGATGCGATCGTCGCGCAACTGGGGGTCGAGGGCTGCGGCCGCCGAGATGATGGCGCGGACGAGCGCGAGGTACTCCGGCCGGGCCGGGATCTCGAGCTCGACGCCTTCACTCCTCATGCCGGATCCCTCAGCGGCGCCGAAGTGGCGTCGACGACGCGTGGATAGACGTCGAACACCTGGTCGAGGCGGGTGAGCTCGAGCAGTGCGGTCAACCGTTCGTCGTTGGTGACGAGGCGAAGATCGCCGCCGGCGGTTCGCACTCGCTTCACGACGGCCACGAGCACGCCGAGACCGGTCGAGTCACAGAAGTCGACTCCGGACATGTCGATCACCAGTTGGAGATTGCCATCGGCGACGAGCGCGATCGCGTGTTGGCGAACCCGAGGCGCGGTTGCCATGTCGATCTCGCCCACAACGTGGAGAACTGTCCACCCGTTGCGCTGCGTCGCTTTGAATCCGACCTGCACGTCGCCTCCTTGTCGGCAACGCTAGCTGTCCGCATCGGACTGGCGAGTGTTGCACGGCTGTAGTTCCACGCGTGGAACTTCTACGATGGATGGATCGCCGCCACTGTCGCCATCGACGGGGTCATCGACCTCGGCCCGTCCAGTGCCGACGCGCCACGCGCCGGCTCGGTCATCGACCTCACCGACGGATCCGGTGTCGACGCGATCGGTGCACTGCTCGAACGGCTGAGCGACGACGGTCGCATCGTGCACGTCGAACATCTCGCCGCCCGAACCCAGCGCTTCGGTGCCCTTGCCGCCCCTCTCCCGCTCGGCGTCGCCAGTCGACTCGGCGAACGACAACTGTGGAGCCACCAGGCCGAAGCCATCGATCTGCTCCGGTCGGGAACGTCGGTGGTCGTCGCCACGACCACGGCGTCGGGCAAGTCGCTGTGCTACCAGGTGCCCATAGCCGAGGCGGTCGGCGATTCCGATCAGGTGGCCACCGCCCTCGCGTTCTTCCCCACCAAGGCGCTCGCGCACGACCAGCTCCGCAGTTTCGGCGACCTGCGCTTCCCTCTGGTGGTCCCGGCCACTTACGACGGCGACACCGAGCGCAGCCATCGAGCATGGGTCCGCACCCATGCCAACGTGATCCTCACCAATCCCGAGATGGTGCACGGCGGGTTGCTGCCCAACCATCGGCGCTGGGCGCTCTTCCTCCGGCGGCTGCGGTACGTGGTCGTCGACGAGCTGCACATGTATCGGGGCGTCTTCGGGACGCACATGGCCCACGTGCTCCGACGCCTGATCCGCGTGTGCCATCACTACGGAGCCGACCCGACGTTCGTCTTCACGTCGGCCACCATCGGTGACCCGGCGCGACTGGCCTCGGAGCTCTGTGGCCGCCCGGTCGTGGCCGTCACCGACGACGGCTCGCCCCGCAACGCCCGGCGGTTCGCTCTCTTGAACCCGCCGCTGCTCGGCGAGGGCTCGGGCGTGCGCACGTCGACCAACGCCGAGACGGCCGGAGCGGTGGCCGAGCTCGTCGCCTCCGGACATCGCACCATTGCCTTCTGTGCCAGCCGCAAGGGCACCGAGCTGGTGGCCGGCGATGTGCGATCGAAGCTCCGTGGCGAACTGGCCGACACGGTTCGCTCGTACCGGGGCGGCTATCTCGCCGGCGAACGTCGCGACATCGAGGACGAGCTGGCCAACGGCAGGATCCGCGCCGTCGTTGCCACGTCGGCCCTCGAGCTCGGCGTCGACATCGGCGGACTCGACGCCTGCGTCCTCAACGGCTTCCCTGGCACCATCGCATCGATGTGGCAACAAGCGGGCCGGGCCGGCCGCACCTCACAGGACAGCCTCACCCTGCTGGTCGCCGGCGACGATCAGCTCGATCAGTGGCTCATGCGTCACCCCACCGAGGTGTTCACCCGCCCGCCCGAACCGGCGGTGATCAACCCCGACAATCCCCAGGTGGCTGATGCCCACATCGCCTGTGCCGCCTTCGAGCTCCCGCTCAGCCACGACGACATCCGCTGGTGGGGGTCGGTGCTCGACGGCGCCGTGCACCGCCTGGTTCTCGACGGACGGCTGCGCGTCCGCTCCACCGCCGAGGGACCGTTGGCGGTGTGGGCAACCACGGGTTGGCCGAGCCGCGGCGTGGGCTTGCGCAGTGGCTCGTCACGAGAGATCAAGATCCGCCTGATCGACGGCACGTTGGTCGGAACCGTCGACGTGGCCCGGGCCTTCGACGTGGTCCACCCCGGAGCCATCTACCTCCACCGTGGCGACACCTTCCGCGTGGTCGACCTCGACCTCGATGCGTTCGTCGCCACCGTCGAGATGCACGATGGCGGTGACTACACGCAGGCTCGTTCGAGCATCGACATCCGCGTCACCTCGACCGATGCCCAGCGCCCGGTCGGCAACAGCTGCCTCCATCTCGGCGGCCTCGAGGTCACCACCACCGTGGTGGGTTACCAGCGTCGCGAGATCCGATCGCGGCGGATCCTCGGCCATCACCAGCTCGACCTGCCGCCTCAGACCCTGGCCACCCGCGGCTTCTGGTACACCGTCACGCCTGCGATCATCGAGTCGGCCGGGGTCGAGGCCGTCGACGTGCCCGGCACACTGCATGCCATCGAACACGCCGCCATCGGCATCCTGCCCTTGTTCACCATCTGTGACCGTTGGGACGTGGGCGGCGTGTCGACAGCCATGCAGGCCGACACCGGACTGCCGTCGATCTTCATCTACGACGCGTACCCCGGTGGTGCCGGCATCGCCGAGCTCGGCTACGAGGCGGCCCCGCGACATCTCGCCGCCACCCTCGACGTGTTGGTTGGCTGTGCGTGCACCGATGGCTGCCCGTCGTGCGTGCAGTCGCCCAAGTGCGGCAACGGCAACGAACCCCTCGACAAGGCCGGCGCCATCGCCCTCCTGCAGGCACTGCTCGCCTGAGCCGCTGTCGGTCGACCAGCCCGTCGCCGGCCTTCGTTCACTCGACGATCATGGTGGCTCGGGCAACGAGTCCGACATCGCCGGTCGCCGCCCCGACCAACACGACATCGGTGGGGGCTCGGTACCGCACCGTGACGGTGACGATCCCACCCCGCACGATGGCGCCGTCGACCTCGACATCGAGGCGAGCGGGGTCGAGGGAGGCGGCCCGAGCGGCCGCCTCGCGGGCCGCACCGAGGTCGCCGGTGACCGCCACCACTCGCGCCGCCTCGCGGGCGGCGTGGGTGGTCTGGAGCTGGGCATGCACGACCAGACCCACCTGGACCACGGCGAGCGCCAACACAAGGACCACAGGCAGCAGCAGCGCGAGCTCGACGGTTCCCTGCCCCCGGTTGCCGGCGGGCGGCGCAGGCGGGTTCGCGCCGACGCTCATGTCACGTTGCCGATGAGCGACTTGAACACCGCGTCGAGCAGGGCGCCGATGCGGTTCGACTTGGTGGCCCAGGCCATTACCAGCATGGCGATGGCACCGGCTCCGAGCAGCACGAGGGCGTACTCGGCGGTGGCCTGGCCCCGCTCGTCGAGCGAACCTCGGGGGCGAATCGGATTGATCATCGTGAACTCCTGTCGTGATGGCCGCAGCAGCGGCCGAGGTGGGGGAAGGCGAAGGCGGCTCAGCCGCTGATCGACCGCAGCGAACCGGCAACGATGGGAACGACCGTGAGCAGACCGAAGGCCGGCAGCACGGCGACGACGAGGGGAAACAGCAAGCGCACCGGCACCTGCCGGGCATCGATCTCGGCGCCTCGCCGGCGGTCGAGGCGGGCATCGACGGCGACGATCGCCAGCTGATCGCGTCGCTCCGACGGCGACGCGGCGATGTCGGCGAGCACGCGGACCAGGGGCCGCACCGCGTCGCCGAGCTCTTCGGGTACTCCAGCGAACGCCGCATGGAGCCGTTGGCCTCGATCGGCCTGATCGAGAGCGGCGGCGAGGCGCTCGATGATGGGGCCGTGGCCCGACCGGACAACCGTTTCGACGGCGAGGCGCACGTTGAGCTCGGCACCGAAGGCGAGGATGAACAGGTCGACGACATCGGGCAGATCACGCGTGACTTCGCGCTGATGGGCACGCGTGGCCCGCCGCAATCGACGAAGCGGCACCGCCCAGGCAACGAGGCCGGCCACGACACCCAACGGTGCCCAGACGACCACGCCGATCAGCGCGGCAGGAACGCTGAGGCCGATCTGCGCGTGCCGTGTGGCCGACAACGACCACCGCCCGGGGACGAGCAAACGGCCGAGGCGCTCGCCGACCGGGCGACGCACCTCGGGCGCAAGTCGGGTCGGAACAGGGGCCGCGATGTCGCGACCAACGGGACGCCATCGGGCCGCGGCCGCACCCACGAAGACGAACCACGCCGCGGTCAGCGATGTCACCATCGGACACCTGTCGTGATGCGGTGCATCCACCAGATGCCGAGCGCATCGAGGGCGAGCCCGCCGCCGAGGCACATCAGGCCCAGACGGGTGCCGAGCAGGAACCCGGTGGAGGCCGGATCGGCGGAAGTGGCCAACGCCAGGAAACCGACGGGTAGCAGCCCGATGACCAGCGCCGAAGCACGAGCCTGGCTCGCCTGCGCCGCAGCCTCGAGTTGGATGGCGCGGCGGTCTCGTACGGTGGCGGCCACGCGATCGATCGCCGCCGCGCCCGCGCCACCAGTTTCGATGGCCACCGACAACGCGGCCCCGGCGAGATCGGCGAGCGGGTCGTCCAGTCGCTCGATCCACGTGGTCACCGCCTCGGGAATCGGTTGGCCGAGGTCGAGCTCGTGGCGAAGCCTGGCGGTGGCCCCGGCCAGTGCCCCTCGGTCGGGAAGCGCGACCAACGCCTGCCGCAGCGACAGATTCGCCCGGAGTGCTCGGGCCAGTTCGTCGAGAATCTCCGGCAGATCGTCGAGCACCCGTCGTCGTCGTCGGTACCGCGCCCGGAGGCCATCGAGGGCCGACGCCGGTAGGACAGGGTCGCCGACACCGACCTTGCCGGCCACCCGTCTCCTGACGACGCTCCGCTGGGCAACGGCGAGCAAGGCAACGACGGTCGGCCATCCGATGATGGCCACGAGTGTCAACGCGTCCATGACCCGCTCTCCGGGGTGACGGTTTCGATACGGGGGGTTCCTCCTACGACACGAGCGATCTCGTGCACCACGCGCCGGCGGCCCTCGGTGCGACGCACCTGCACCACGAGGTCGATGGCATGGTCGATGAGCTCGCGCACCGCTCGCAGCGGCAACGCCGACCCGTCGATCAACACCATGGCCTCGAGTCGGCGCAGGGCGTCGGCCGGCGTGTTGGCGTGCAGCGTCGACAGCGAGCCGTCGTGGCCGGTGTTCATGGCCTGCAACATGTCGAAGGCCTCTGTCCCCCGGCACTCACCGACCACGATGCGGTCGGGTCGCATTCGAAGCGCATTGCGCACGAGGGTGCCGATGTCGACACCCAGGGCCGGCTGGCTCTCGAGGCGCACCACGTGAACGCCGGGCAGGCGCAGCTCGGCGGCGTCCTCGATGGTGACGATGCGCTCATCGGCAGGCAGCAAGCCGGCCAGGGCGTTGAGCAGTGTCGTCTTGCCGGCGCCGGTGCCGCCGCTCACCACGATGTTGGCTCGATCGGCCACCGCATCGGTCAGATACCTCGCCTCGGCGGGCGCGGCGAACTCGTCGAGACCGATCGGTCGAACCCCGAACCGGCGAATGGTGAGGCAGGGCCCGTCGACGGCCACCGGAGGGACGACCGCGTGCACGCGGGATCCGTCGGGGAGACGGGCATCGACGAGAGGCGAGCTCCGATCGGCTCTTCGTCCGAGAGGCGCGATGATCCGCTCGATGAGATGCTCGACCGTGGCGACATCGACCGTGATTGCCGTGCACTCGAGCTCACCGTTGCGCTCGACCCAGACCGACCCGGTCCCGTTCACCAGGATGTCGGAGATCGACGGATCGTCGAGCAGCGGGGCAACCGGCCCGAGACCGCCGACCCGAGCCTCGATTCGCTCGACGGTTCGGACGACGTCTTCGGGCGTGAGCAACGGTGCCATCTCCCGGACCATCCGCCGCAGTACGGTCGACCGGTCGGCGGCGGTGCCGGCCGGAAGAAGCAGGAAACGGCGGTGGATCTCGTCGTCGAGCGTTGCGGCTTCAGGCGACACGATCGAGGCTCCGCAACAGGCCACGGGGCAACCGAGAGGCCAACAACCCGGCGTCGACCGTGCGAGCCAGGCCCGCGTCGACCGCGATGTCGGCCACCACCGGCACCCCGACGACCCGCTCGACGTCGGCCACACCGAGGGCGCGGCCCCGCTCGCTGACCACCACCACCCCGGTCGGTGACACGGGGAGACGGGAGCAACGCCGCAGCGCGAGGTAGCACCGACGGGTGACCAGGAGCGACGTGTCGGCCCCCTCGGCCAGCACCCTGGCACTCGGATCGAGATCGGCCCGCCCGGCGTCGAACACGACATGGGCGCCGACCCGACCGAGGGCGGTGACGGCGCCGGCAAGGGTCGTGGGGTCGCACGGCGAGCCCGGTGCCACGATCATCAGATCGCGAGCGACGTGGTGGCCGAGACGGGCGAGAGCATCGCCGGCAACGTCGGGACCCGCCGCCACCCACTCGCCGAACCCGGCTTCGTCGGGCCCGAGCGTCATACCCAGAGCGGCGGCCAGATCACCGTTGAGGCCGACCGCCAGCGTCGGTGCCGAGACGGCGCTCTTCAGTGCGGCGAGCGCCGCGACGACGGTGGTTCCGACGCCACCCTTGCATGACCAACAAACCGTGAACACGACACGACCTCGACAACCAGACCAGGCGAGGAAGTGCCGGGGGCGAACCCGACTGCACCCTATTGTCGGTCAGCGCGGCGGGGCAAGGGGTGCTTTGCGGGTGACCTCGCGCGCCTTGTGCGCCGCCATCAGGCCCAATCCGACGAAGGCCACCCATTGGGCGGCGTAGGTCCACGGCGATCGCGAAACAGCCTGGATGACGTCACGCATGGCGGAGGTGGACGGGAATCGAACCCGCCGGACGGGGATCGCCCGTCCCACCCGCTTTGAAGGCGGGGGAGCCCACCAGGTACTCGGACACCTCCCGGGGGTACCGAGAACCTATCGGCAACCCGACCCTAGACGGCGAGGAGGTCCCGGGCGCCGGTGTCGCTCGAGGGATGACGCAGCTTGCTCATCGCTCGCGCTTCGATCTGGCGGATGCGCTCACGGGTGAGGCTGAAGTGCTCGCCCACCTCTTCGAGGGTGCGGGGCTCGCCGCGGTCGAGACCGAACCGGAGCTTGAGGATCTCGCGCTCGCGCTCGTCGAGGGGAGCGAGGAGCCGGGCGATCTCTTCGGGCAACAGGGCCGTGGCTGCCACCTCGAAGGGTGAGTCGGCCGAGCGATCCTCGACCACGTCTCCGAGCTCGGCGTCGCCGTCTTCGCGCAGCGGCTCCGAGAGTGACAGGGGCTCGGCGGCGAAACGCAGGGCCTCGGTGACCTTGTCCTCGGGCATCTCGACCTCGGTCGAGAGCTCCGTGAGCGTGGCCGGTCGGCCCAGCTTGAGCTCGAGGCGGGCGCGTGCCTTCTGGAGCCGGGCGAGGGTGTCGCCGGCGTGCACCGGCAGACGGATGGTGCGGCCGGTGTTGGCGATGCCGCGTGTGATGGCCTGGCGGATCCACCACGTCGCGTAGGTGGAGAACTTGAAACCCTTGCGCCAGTCGAACTTCTCGACGGCGTGCATCAGGCCGAGGTTGCCCTCTTGGATCAGGTCGAGCAGCGGCAGGCCCGATGCCTGGTACTTCTTGGCGATGCTCACCACGAGACGCAGATTGGACTGCACGAAGGTGCGTTCGGCGTCCTCGCCCTGACGGCCGGTGCGGCGCAGCTCGCGCTTGCGAGCAACGGTGAGCTTGGTGCTGGCGTCGAGCTCGGTGCGAGCCTCGTTGCCGGCTTCTATCGCTTGAGCGAGACGAACTTCGTCGTCCTTGGTGAGCAGTGGATACTGACCGATGTCGGTGAGGTAGAGACGGACGAGGTCTTCTTCGTCTCGTTCGACACGCTCTTTGGCCACAGACGCCTCACTCCCCGGTTGCGGACAACGCTTGCACTGGTCGAAATGTTGCCGCCCGGTGCCGTCTCGTCTGGATGGTGACTCTGAAGCACGATACCGAGAAGGTCAACCCCTCCAACCCTGGGCATCTGATCGGTGCTAGCGCTGGTCGAGTACGCCCTGCCACGTCTCGAGATCGAAGCGGCTGTGGGCCAGATGGCGCAACAACGCTCCGTCGGCTGCGGGATCGATCCGATCGTGCACGAGATCGTCGCGGTCCAGTCGCGCGCGGGCCAGCGACCGGAACGTCGCGTCGCGGTCCGTCGGGGACGAGCCGCGCCTGATCCGTTCGACCCAGTCGGCCGGAAGCGCCACTCGGTCTGCGGCGGCCAGCGCCGGAGAATCGGGCAGCAGTCCGCGCATGGTCACGGCATGCTCACCGAGCCAACGTGAGACCATCGCGAACACCACTCGGCGCGTGGCAACCGGCTCGTCGATCGACCACTCGCCGAGCGTGGCGAACAGTGCCTCGTCGATGGCCACCGACTCGGCCATCCAGGTGGTGAGCTCCTCGAGCAGGAGGTGCTCGGTCATTGGCTGTGGTACCGGTTGGTGATCGGCATGCGCCGATCCTTTCCGAACGCCTTCGGGCTCACTCGTGGGCCGATGGGATTCTGGCGGCGCTTGTACTCGGCCTGGTCGACGAGCCGGGCCAGCCGCTCCACCATTGCGGCGTCGTGGCCGTCGTCGATCAGGTCGGCCGCGGTGCGATCGCGCTCTACCAGCTCGATCAGGAGCGGATCGAGCACCTCGTAGGGCGGAAGGCTCTGGTCGTCGCGCTGATCGGGACGCAGCTCCGCCGACGGCACCTTGCTGAGGATGCTGTCGGGGATCAGCTCGGTTCCGGCCACTGCGTTGCGGCGACGACACAGGTCGTACACCATCAGCTTCCAGACGTCCTTGATCACCGCAAAGGCTCCGGCCGTGTCGCCGTACAGCGTCGAGTAGCCGACGGCGGTCTCGCTCTTGTTGCCGGTGGTGAGCACCAACCAGCCGAACTTGTTGGCGAGCGCCATCAACACCACGCCGCGGATTCGCGACTGGAGGTTCTCCTCGGTCACGTCGGCGGCCCGACCGCCGAACGATGGCGCCAACATGTCGAGCAGGGCCTGGTGGCTCGCCTCGATGGGGACGACCCGATGATCGACGCCGAGGTTGTGGGCCAGCTTCGCCGCATCGTCGAGCGAGTGGCGGCTCGAGAACCGGCTGGGCATGGCCACGGTGTGCACGTGATCGGCGCCCAGGGCGTCGACGGCGATCACGGCGACGAGAGCGGAGTCGATGCCGCCGGAAAGGCCCAGACAGATGTCGGTGAAACCGTTCTTGTGCACGTAGTCGCGGGTGCCGAGCACCAGGGCGGTGTGGATCTCGTCGAGCGGACCGAGGGGCGCGTGCACGATGGGATCGACCGGTCGAGCAGTGTCGCCGAGGTCGCGTGGGGCGGTCACCTCGATGACGGGAAACGGCTGGGCAACCACCGCCGGCGGTGCCGGCTCGACGTCGGCAACGAGGATCTCCTCGCGGAACTGGCTCGCCCGAGCCTCGGTCTCACCCTCGCCGTCGATGATCACCGAGTCGCCGTCGAAAACCAGCTCGTCCTGTCCGCCCACCAGGTTGACGTACACGATGGGAACGGCCGTCTCGACGGCACGGGAGACCACGATGTCGTTGCGGCGATGTCGCTTCGCAGCCCGGTACGGCGATGCGTTGATGTTCACCATCAAACGCGCCCCTCCGGCGGCGAGCTGGTGCACCGGCCCACCGGGAATCCACAGATCCTCGCAGATCGTGACGCCGACCTCGACACCCGCGATCGTGAACAGGCTCATGGGCTCCGCGCCGGGACGGAAGTGCCGCATCTCGTCGAACACCGTGTAGTTCGGCAGCTCGCGCTTGTGGACCACGCCCACCACCGCACCACGGGCACACACCGCCGCGGCGTTGTACACGTGACCGTCGCTGTCGCCGTCGACGAAGCCGACGATGGCAGTACACGAAGTGGTGGCCGCTGCCACCCGATCGAGCGCGCGGCGGCAGTCGGCGAGGAAGCGCGGCTTGAACACCAGGTCTTCGGGCGGGTAACCGCTGACGGCCAGCTCGGGGAACACCGCCAGGTCAGACCCGGCCGCCTCGGCGTCGGCCAGTCCCGCGATGACCCGATCGGCGTTGCCGGAGAGGTCGCCAACGGTGAGGTTCAGTTGACACAGCGCGACGCGGATCGGCACGGCTGCTCAGGGTAGTGAATGGCGCGCGGGTGCAACGACTGGAGCCGCCCCCGGTCGAGCGCGCCGAGTGAACCAACTCGTCGGGATCAGTTGGGCAGCGAGCCGAACAGCTCGGTCATGTCGACGGCTCCGGCCGGGGCCTCGATGACGATCGACGGTTCGCCATAGTCGTAGATCTCCATCGTCATGGTCATGGCCAGGTCACCGAGAGCCTGGAGCTCGGCGGCATCGGCTCGTGCGCCGGCCATCTCCTCGAACAGGTCGCTGTTCATGCTGAAGGCCAGCCGCCGCGCCCGTCCCTGCTCGTCGAGCCAGACGTCGTAAGGCAGGTCGACATCGGGAGGCGCCGTGCCGAAGTCGCCGAGCGACCCGGAGAGGGCGGAGCGACCTTCGTCGTCGAGCCGTTGCCACGCCGCGGCGGGATTCACGATGAGCCGATAGTGCGTCGTGTCCACCCCGCGTACGGTGTCGGTGCCGATCTCCTCGAAGCTGTCGGCCTGTTCGAGCAGGCGCATTGACCCGAACGGATCCGTTCCCATTCCGCCGAGCCCTTCGAGCAGCTCCTCGGCTCCGGCCGACTGCGTCAGGTCGATGGCGATCCAGTCGCCGCCGAACATGCCTGCGTCGAGCCCGCCGAGGTTCATGTACATGAACGGTGGTACGACGATCATCTCGAGCATCGCCGCGTCGAGCATGGCCTGGTCCTCGGCGCTCATGCCGGGCATGCTGATCTGCGACATGTCGATGGCGATGGCCATGCGATCGCCGTCGACGGCGCCCGAGATGGGCATGTTCACCGAGCCGAAGCCCGATTCCATGTTCATCACCATCTCGAAGCGAGACGAGGTGGCCTCGACCTGAGCGGCGAGCGACCGGAACGTGGCCAACGACGGTGTGTCGACCACGGCGCCAGCATCGCTCGTGCCGTCTGATGCCTCGAGGGTCACCCCCGAGTCGGCCGAGCACCCGGCCAGGACGAGCCCGGCGAGAATGATGAGAGAAAGGAGTACGCGTCGCATATGGGGGGGTTATCGGCGAGCAGCGCCGATCACCTGAGGATCTTCTCACGTACGGGAAGAGAAGCGCCCGCGGGCGCTCCTCTTCCTGAATCCGGCGGCGCTCGGCCTAGAGGACGAGCGCCTCACAGATCGTGTTGGTCATGAGCGCAGCGATCACGTACGGATCGGCGTTGGCGTTGGGGCGACGGTCCTCGATGTAGCCCTTCTGATCCGCGTGGACCTGCCAGGGGATGCGTACCGAGGCGCCGCGGTCGGACACGCCGTAGCTGTACTGGTCGTAGCGCTGCGTCTCGTGGGCGCCGGTGAGGCGGTCTTCGATGCCGACGCCGTATCCGGTGAGGTGCTCC
Source organism: Acidimicrobiales bacterium (assembly GCA_024638845.1). Lineage (GTDB taxonomy): Bacteria > Actinomycetota > Acidimicrobiia > Acidimicrobiales > JAHEJN01 > JAHEJN01. Next base: position 22,776 of record JAHEJN010000003.1, read on the forward strand.
TCGGGCTTGCCCAGCGCACCGAGCGCCTCGCACGCTGAGATGATCGCGTCGTAACCCCCGCGCATGGCCTTGGTGGAGAAGTTGGTGTGCATGCCAGCACCGTTCCAGTCGCCCTTCATCGGCTTGGGATCGATACTCACCTCGACGCCGTACTCCTCGGCCAGGCGATACAACAGGTACCGACCGACCCACATGTGGTCGCCGATCTCGACGGTGGTGGCCGGGCCGATCTGGAACTCCCACTGGCCGGGCATCACCTCGGCGTTGGTACCGGAGATCTTGAGGCCGGCCTGGATGCAGGCCATGGTGTGCTCTTCGATGAGATCGCGTCCGTGGATCTTGAGGGCGCCGACGCCGCAGTAGTACGGGCCCTGGGGCGCAGGGAACCCGTTGGGCGGAAAGCCCGCCGGCCAGCCGGTGCCCGGGTTGATCAGCGTGTACTCCTGCTCGAGCCCGAACCACGGCTCCTGGTCCCCGTACTTCTCGTCGGCCTCGCGAGCCTTGGCCCGAGTGTTGGTCGGGTGCGGAGTCACGGTGTCGGTGAGGAACGTCTCGCACATCACCAGGATGTTGTCTCCGCCACGAATCGGGTCGGGACACTGGAACACCGGCTTCAACACGACGTCGGAGTTGTCGCCCGAAGCCTGGTTGGTGCTCGACCCGTCGTAGCCCCAGACGCCGGGCTCGTCGCCATCGGCCAGGATCTTGGTCTTCGATCGGATCTCGTTGGTCGGCTCGGTGCCGTCGATCCAGAGATATTCAGCCCTGTATGCCACGGATGTCTCCTCGGTCGGGAAGTGCGGAGGCGCCGCACGACTCTTTCTTGGCCGCGGAGTGTACGGGACACTTCCGACGACGCAAGGAAACGTACCGGCTCTCTCATTTCCTGGTCGTTGCACAATTGTGAACGGCGTGTGAACCACGATCGGTGGCCGGTGACCGGCCGCGGCCGGTCCGCCATACTCGGCCGATGGAACCACAGAAGGAGTACGTGCTGCGCACCGTCGAGGAGCGCGGCGTCCGACTGATCCGGCTCTGGTTCACCGACGTGTTGGGACAGCACAAGTCGGTTGCCATCACGCCGGCCGAGCTCGACGCCGCCTTCGAGGAGGGGGTCCAGTTCGACGGCTCGTCCATCGACGGCTTCAGCCGGATCCAGGAATCCGACGTGCTGGCCATGCCCGACGCCAGCACCTTCGAGCTCCTGCCGTGGGCCGACCCCCGGGAACCGTCGGGGCGGATGTTCTGCGACATCCACACTCTCGACAGCCTGCCCTTCGACGGCGACCCGCGACAGATCCTGCGCCGCAACCTCCAGACGGCCAAGGCGCAGGGCTACTCGTTCTTCTGCGCCCCCGAGGTCGAGTTCTTCTACTTCGAGTCGGGCGATCCGGCGGTCGGCCCGACGCCCGTCGACCGGGCCTCGTATTTCGACCTCACCACCGCCGACGTCTCGAGCAACCTCCGGAAGCGCACCATCCACACCCTCGAGGCGATGGGGATTCCGGTGGAGTACTCGTTCCACGAGTTCAGCCCGAGCCAGCACGAGATCGACCTCCGCTACACCGACGCGCTGGAGATGGCCGACAACCTCATGGCGCTGCGTCTGGTGGTGCGCAAGACCGCCATGGACAGCGGCCTGTTCGCCTCGTTCATGCCGAAGCCGTTCAGCCATCAGCCCGGCTCGGGCATGCACACGCACATGTCGCTGTTCGACGGCGACACCAACGCCTTCTATGACCCCGACGACGAGTACCTGCTGTCGACGGTGGCCCGGCAGTTCATCGCCGGGCTGTTGCACCACGCCCCCGAGATCACCGCGGTCACCAACCAGCTCGTGAACTCGTACAAGCGGCTCATCATCGGCGACGAGGCGCCGGTGTACGTGAGCTGGGCGCGCAACAACCGGTCTGCCCTCGTCCGAGTGCCGGTGGTGAAGGCCGACAAGCATTCGTCGACTCGCATCGAGTACCGGGCGCTCGACGCCGCCTCGAATCCCTATCTCTCGTTCTCGGTCATCCTCGCCGCCGGCATGCGGGGTATCACCGACGGCTACGAGCTGCCATCCGAGGCCCAGGCCGACCTCCACCAGTTCGATCGCAGCGAGGCCAAGCGGGCCGGGCTGCGGTCACTCCCACGGTCGCTGCACGAGGCGGTGGGGTTGATGGAGGATTCCGAGCTGGTACGCGACGCGCTCGGCGAGCACGTGTTCGAGTGGTTCCTGCGGAACAAGCGAGCCGAGTGGGACGACTACGAACGCCAGGTGACACCCTTCGAGCTCGAGCGATATCTTCCGAACATCTGAATCGCCTTCCCATGGAACCCCTCCTCGTCTTCCCCGATCCGGCTCCCCCCGAGCTCGCGCAGGCCCTCGACCTAGCTGGGTACGCATGGAAGGCGGTCGCCGACGACCTCGCGGCCAGCCGCGACATCCCCGAGGACGGCTGGGGTGGTGCCATCGTGGTCGCCGATTCCGACCCCGAGTCGGCCTGGGCCGTTTGTCGGGCCGTCCGCAAGGGCGACGTGCCCCTCGAACCGCTCCTGGTGCTGGTCAACGGAGGGCAGCTCTCCGAGCTCGAGCTCCGAGAAGACCTCTTCGACGACTTCTGCCTCTCGCCGTTCCATCCGCGTGAGCTCGAAGCCCGCCTCCGGCATCTGTTCTGGCGAGCGGGGGTCGGCGCCCGGCCCGAGCTGCTCGAGTACTCGGGCCTGGCCCTGAACTTCGAGACGTACCAGGCCGCGATCGACGGGCGGCCGCTCGACCTGACCTACATGGAGTACGAGCTGCTCAAGTTCCTCGCGTCGCATCCGGGTAAGGTCTTCACGCGCGAGACGCTGCTGAGCCGGGTGTGGGGATACGACTACTACGGCGGGGCTCGCACCGTCGACGTCCACATCCGCCGCCTCCGCGCCAAGCTCGGAGAGGAACGGGCCAACCTCATCCAGACCGTTCGCTCGGTGGGCTACAGCTTCGGCCAGAGCCGCTGGGGCCTCTGACATGGACGAAATTGGTTTACAGCGGCCCACATGTGGACCCTGAGAAACCGATTTCGATCTAGGGTCGGCGGGAATGGCTTGGATTTCGACGATCTCCGACGATGACGCCGACGACGAACTGGTGGCTCTCTTCGACCGGGTTCGTGATCGACACACCGGTCGGGTCGACAACATCATGGCGATCCACTCGTTGAACCCGGCCGGCCTCGCCGCCCACGACGGGTTGTACTCGTCGGCAATGGCCGGCACCGCCACACTGCGCAAGGTCGAGCGGGAGATGATCGCCCTCGTCGTGTCGCAGGTGAACGACTGCCACTATTGAGTCACCCATCATCGCCGCGGTCTGCGGCGCCTGCTCAACGACGACAGCCTGGCCGACGACGTCGAGTCCGACTGGCGCAAAGCCGATCTGGCACCGAAGCGGCGGGTGATGCTCACCTACGCCGACAAGCTCACCCGAACGCCGGGGGCGATGGTCGACGCCGACGTCGAAGCGCTGCGCGACGTGGGCTTCGACGATCGCGACATCCTCGACATCTGCGAGGTCGTCGCCTACTACGCGTACGCCAATCGCATCGCCGACGGCCTGGGCGTACCGGTGGAGGGCTAGCTGTCGTCGGGGTAGGCGAGGCCGAGCAGCTCGCTGCCTTCGTGCCTGGCGTCGACCTCGGCGTTCAGTGACCAGCCGAACACTGCGGTGACCAGCAACGAGCCGATGAGGAAGATCACGGGGAACACCAGGAGGACAACGATGATGACAACGGTTCCGTCCATGACCCTAGTTTGCCCCAACTCGGGCCCAGGCCTCGATCTCGACGCGAGCGCCCAGCGGTAGGGCAGCAACGGCGATGGCGCTGCGCGCCGGCCGATGGTCGCCGAAGGCCGCGATGTAGTGCTCGTTCATCTCGGCGTAGTCGTCCATGCTCACGAGGAAGACGGTGGTCTTGATCACCTGGTCGAGGGCGGCGCCCTCGGTGGCCAGGAGGTCGCGCAGGTTGGTGAGCGCCTGGTCGACCTGCTCGCCGACCGACCCGTCGACGAGGGAACCGTCGCGTAGTGCTATCTGGCCCGAACACACGAGCCAGCCATCGGTACGCACGATGGGGGTGTACGGGCCTACGGGTTTGGTCATGGCGCCGACGCTACCTCGCCGACGGGCACTGGGGTCAACGATCGGTCGGCCACGACGGGGGCACGCCCCGGTGCAGCCAGGTGGCCGCGGCCACCGCGGCGAAGACGGCGTCGGACCCGTTCACCGGTTCGCCCGGTGTCGGGTCGATCTCGATCTCGATACGCGGCGTCTCCGTGGCTCGAACCACGCCGAAGGACCGAATCGTGAGGTCGTGGATCTCGCCATCGTCACCGACCGCGATGCCCTCGCTGGTCACCCAGCTGTAGCCCATGTGGGCCGCGCCGATGCAATACGACCGCAAGACCACCTCGTCGAGCACATCACCACATGCCACGCGCACCCGTATTGCGCCATCGTCCACCTCCGCCTCGGCCCGGCCGGTACCAGGGCCCTGCACGGTGCCGACTTCACCGCGGGCCCCGGCGAGCAGGGCGACCGCTTCGGCCCATCCAGCCGCCCGCAGGGCAGCCGAGGTCGGAGGACCGACCACGTCGACCTCCTCGACGGTCAGATGGGGCGCAACGGCGTGAATCGCCTCGGCGATGCCCGCCGTGCGAGCCACAGTGATGCAGCCGGTGCCACCGGGATGGGCGCCACCCGCAACGGGCGGACGCTTGGGCCCGACGCGCACGACGTCCTCACGCGACAGCACGACCCTGACCGCCCGATCGTGTTCGTCGGCCAGCCGCCTGGCCACCTCGCCCAGCCGGGATTCGACCTTGCCCCCGAATGCTCCACCGGTGCCGAGCACCGATCGGGGCTCGCCACCGGGTTCACACCACGAGGCATCGGTCTCGAGGTAGGCGGGTTCGACCCAGCTGGTGCGCAACGACGCGGTCCATTCCCCTGCCGGAAGCTCCAGCGGCGGTGTCGCCTTCACCGTCGACCGGCGACCCTGCACCTTGCCCGCGGCCTGGCGGGCCTCGGGCAGCGTCTCGGCGACGACCCATCCGCCCTGGCCATCGGGCACCGCCACCAGCGCGCCGCTGGGTGCGGACTCGTCGGCGAAGTTGCCCGCGCCGAGCGCCACGTTCGGACCGACGGCCTGCGGTGAGCGCCCCTCGATCAACGCCCGTTGCTCGGCCGCGGCGATGTCGCGCCCGTCGGCCGCCTTCCCGTACGCCGCGTAGGCGTCGAGCACCGTCTGCCAGCCCGTGCAACGGCAGAGGTGCGCATGGAGGGCTCTCGCCACCAAGGGATCATCAGGAGCGATGCCGTCACGACGAAGCCGCTCGAAACGCATGATGATCCCCGGCGTGCAGTAGCCGCACTGGCTGCCACCGGTGGCGAAGAACGCCTCACCCCACGCCCGGCGTACCTCGTCGTCGAGACCGGCGATGGTGGTGATCTCGCGACCGGCGAGCCGGCGAACGGGTGTGACGCAGCCCACGCGGGGCTGGCCGTCGATCATCACCGTGCAGCACCCACATTGACCCTGCGGGCTGCATCCCGCCTTCGCCGCTCGCACGTCGAGCTGTTCTCGCAAGGCGGCCAGCAGCGTACCGTCGGCATCGACGCTCACCGCGGTGCCGTCGACGACGAGCGGTACCTGCCGAGGAGTGGTCACCGGGGCAAGGGTACGGTCGAGTCGATGATCTCGGCCCTGCCCCCCGTCAGTCGTCGTGCGTTTCTCACCGGTGGCCTGGCCGCGGCCCTGGCCACCGCGTGCGGGTCTTCCGGCTCGGGACCCGCGGCGCTGTTCCTCCAACCGGGATTTGCCGACGGCCTTCGCGCACCAGCGTTCCTCGTGGCCGGGCGAGAGCAGCGAGTGCCGATCTTCCTGGCCGACGACAGTGGGCGACCACTCCCGCCGGACGAGACGCCGACCGATCTGGCCGTGCGCATCCTTCGCGATGGCGAAGTGGTCGACAGCCAGGTACTTCCCGCCCGTAGCCGCGGCATCTTCGTGCCCCACTACTCGCCCCTCATCGCGGTCGACGAGCCGGGTGCCTACGAGGCCAATGCGGAGATCGACGGGCAATTCGTCGGGTTCGAGTTCCTCGTGGCCGACGCGAGGACGGTGCCCTACCTCGGGATCGGCGATCGCCTCATCACCACGCCGACGGCGACCACCGACGACCCGCTCGGTGTCGAGCCACTGTGTACCTACCTGCCCGATCCGTGTCCGTTCCACGACACGTCGCTCGACGCCGCCATCGCGTCGGGTCGTCCGGTCGTGTTGCTCATCGCGACACCCGCCTTCTGTCAGACAACGATCTGCGGACCGGTCGTGGAGATGATGATCGAACGACTGGCGACCCGGCCCGACGTGGCCACGGTCCACGCCGAGGTCTGGAAGAACGAGCAGGTGGTGCTCACTCCCGACGGTACGACCGACGTGGTGCAGACCTATCAGCTCGGCCACGAGCCCGCGCTCTGGGTGGCCGAGCCGGGGGGAATCGTGCGCGACCGTCTCGACTTCGCGTGGGATCTCGACGAGTTCGACGAGGCATTGGCCTCGGCTGGGATCTAGCTGCCGGGGTCTAGCTGAACGACTGACCGCAGCCGCAGGTGCGCTGGGCGTTGGGGTTGTCGATGGCGAAGCCCGCGTCGTTGAGGCCGTCCTTGTAGTCGAGGGTGGCACCCTCGAGCAACATGGCGCTCGACGGGTCGACCACGACGTTCACACCGTGGTACTCGACGGTGACATCGTCGGCGGCCTTGTCGGTGTCGAAGTACATCTCGTAGCTGAATCCCGAGCAACCACCGGGACGAACCGCGACCCGCAGGGCGAGGGTCTCGTCGCCTTCGGCCTTGATGAGCTGGCCGACCTTGGTGGCGGCTGAGTCGGTGAGAGCAATCACGGAAGTCTCCTCGATCGGTTCTGTGCGCCAGCCAACCTCTGTGGCCGCAGGACTATTCCTGCAGTGTAGCGCGGTCGATTCCGCCGCCGTCCACGCCGATATCCTCGAACCATGACATCTGTCGAGGAGATCATGAACCTGTTGCGGGGAGTCATCGACCCCGAGCTCGGTTCCGACATCGTCGAGCTGGGAATGGCCAAGGGCGCCACCATCGACGACGACGGCCTCGTCACCGTGATCATCGCCCTGACCACGTCGGGTTGCCCCCTGCGCGGTCAGATCCAGAAGGACGTCAAGGCCCGGCTCGCGAATCTGCCCGGCGTCACGAAGGTCGAGATCCAGTGGTCCGAGCTCAACCAGGAGGAGAAGGCCGCCGCCATGTCCCGGGCTCGCTTCAACGTCAGCCAGGACGCGCCCGACACCGAGATCTCCGCCACCACCAAGGTCATCATGGTCGCCTCCGGCAAGGGTGGTGTCGGCAAGTCGTCGGTCACGGTGAACCTTGCGGCCGGGCTCGCCAACAGGGGGTTCACCGTCGGTGTGCTCGACGCCGACATCTGGGGATTCTCGGTGCCCCGCATGCTCGGCGTCGAAGGCCGACTCGAGGGCGTTCCCGGCGAGAAGAAGATCCTGCCGAACGAGCGTGTCGTGGGCGAGGGCCGGTTGAAGATCGTGTCGATGGGCTTCCTCGTCGATCAGGAGGAGAGTGCGCTGATGTGGCGCGGTCTCATCCTCAATCGGGCCGTGCAGCACTTCCTCGAAGACGTGCGCTGGGGCGAGCTCGACTATCTGCTCATCGACATGCCGCCAGGTACCGGCGATGTGCAGATGGGCTTGGCCAAGCTGTTGCCCCGCAGCGAGATGATCATCGTCACCACGCCCGCGCGCAGCGCCCAGAAGGTCGCGGCCCGAGCCGCGAGCATGGGCCGGAAGAACTACTTGCGCATCGTGGGCGTGATCGAGAACATGACCAACTTCGTCACCCCCGACGGCGAGGAGTACGCCATCTTCGGATCGGGTGGCGGCGAAGAGCTGGCAGCCGACGTCGGTGTGCCCCTCCTCGGGCGGGTCCCCATCGACAGCGCCGTTGCCGACGGCGGCGACAACGGCCAGCCGACGGTGCTGGGTTCGGGTCCGGCCGCCGATGCGCTCAATCAGATCGTCGATCTCATCGTGGCCGAGGCGGTACCACCCACCGAGATGGCAGGCTGCAGCGCTCGCATCGTCGAGGCCGTTCAGGCGGCGATGGCCGGACCGTCCGATCTCCCTGCCGCCGAGGTCACCGTCGACTTCGGCTGAGCGGGTTGCAGGTCGGCCCGGCTAGGCCAGGCGGTAGATACCCGCCTTCGCCTTGATCTTGCCGTCGGTCTTGAGCTTGGCCAGATGCGCTTCGATCGTGCCGGCGCCGAGCGTGTGCAACTCGCCGGTCGGCGAGTCGTACACCAGGTCGGTGATGGCATCGACGGTGGCCGGTTCGAGTGAACCGACCGCGTCGAGCACCGCGACCTCACGGGCCAGGCGGTGGTCGATGAGCGCCTGAATCGCGGCCTTGGGCTCCTCGATGATGTAGCCGTGGCCAGGGGCGATCCGCTGGAGCCTGAGCTTCTGCATCGCTGCGAGCGACGCCAGGTAGTCGGCCATGTTGCCCTCTGGCGGCACGACCGCCATCGACGACCCCTCGACCAGCAGGTCACCGGTGAACAACAGCTTCTCCTCGGGCAGCTCGAGACACATCGCCTCGGGCCCGGTGCCCGGCGTGTAGTGCACCTTGAGGCGGAACTCGGTACCTACGAGGGTGTAGCCGTCCTTGACGGTCTCGTCGACGTCGATACCCGAGAGCTTCGGTGTGGCGAGGATGTTGGCCCCGGTCTCGGCCCGGAGCGCTTCGGCCCCTGCGGCATGCTCGGGACGGCTGGTGGTGAGCATGATCCAGCGGATGCGGTCGCCGCCGCACCCGGTGATCGACCGGCGGTGCGACTTGTCGTCGGGGCCGGGATCGATCACGACGATCTCGTCGATCCCGACGAGATAGGTGTTGGTGCCGATACCGGTGCGGGCCGAGGGATTGGTCGCGAGAATGCGCCGAACGAGGGGGCTCAGGGCGCGGGCCACGCCGGGGATGATCTCCTCGCGTACCTCCTCCTCGACGTCGTCGATCATGGTCTCCATTCTCGCAATCCTTCTGGGTCGTCGGGATTCTGTTGTTCGCGGCCGTCGACGTCGACGACCGATCCGCCGGGGCCGGTTCCGTGCGGGCCGGGCCACGTACCGGCGGTGAAAGTGGCCACTCGGCCGGTGAACCGGCGCTTGAGCAGGACGCGGACCGGCCGGCGGGTGGGCGGCAGCAAGAGGAGGAGCCCGGTGGCGTCGGTGACGAAGCCGGGCGTGAGCATCAGGGCGCCGGCGAAGAGGACGAGGCCACCGTCGATCAGCTCGTCGGCAGGCACGCGGCCCACGGCGAGCTGCTGTTGGATGCGGCCGATGATCGAGAGGCCCTGGTGGCGCACGAGCCACGCGCCGACGATGCTCACGAGGATGAGCAGCGCGAGGGTGTCGAGCACGCCGATGCCACTGGCGACCTGCACGATGACGTACAGCTCGACGATGGGAATCACGAGAAAGGCGAGAAGCAGGAACCCGAACACAACGGCGCCCAGTCTACGGGGATGCGGCTCGGGCCCCGCCCTGCGGGTGCCCTACGCTGTCGCAGGTGCGCCCACCCTCGGTCGATTCCCTGGCCCGTTCGCTGGCCTCCACCGGGCTTCCTCATCCGTTGCTGGTCGACGTGGCTCGGGCGGCCATCGCGGCCGGTGACCCCGAATCGGCCGAGCTCGGCGCGCGTCAGCTGAGTCGTCGACTCCTCCGGCCCGTGATCAACGGCACCGGCGTGCTGTTGCACACCAATCTCGGACGGGCGCCGTACCCCTTCGCCGACCCGGGCTCCTACGCCAACCTCGAGTTCGACCTCGCCACCGGTGAACGGGGCTCGCGACAGGCCCACGCCGGACTCCTGCTCGCACGCCTCTGCGGCGCCGAGAAGGCAATGGTCGTGAACAACTGCGCGGCGGCGGTCCTGCTCGTGCTGGCGGCGCTGGCCGACGGCGAGAACGTGGCCGTGAGCCGGGGAGAGCTCGTGGAGATCGGGGGCGGATTCCGGATTCCCGACGTCATGGAACGATCGGGAGCCAACCTGGTCGAGGTCGGAACCACCAATCGGACCCGCCGCGCCGACTTCGCCGCGGTGGCCGATCGGGTGGCGATGATCATGAAGATCCATCAGTCGAACTATCGCATCGTCGGCTTCACCGAGGCGGTCGAAGTCGCCGATCTGGTCGATCTCGGCGTACCCGTGGTGGCCGACATCGGATCGGGCCTGGTCGACGCCGCCTGTCCGTGGCTGCCGGGAGGTCCTCCTGGTTGGCTCGACGGTGAGCCGGCGGCCCGCCAGACCATCGAAGCCGGGGCCGATCTCGTCCTCTTCTCGGGCGACAAGCTGCTCGGTGGCCCGCAGGCCGGCATCATCGCGGGATCGGCCGAGCTGGTCGACCGCTGCGCTGCTCACCCACTGGCGCGGGCGCTGCGACCCGGCGGGCTGGTGCTGGGGGCGCTGCAGGAGCTGACGCTCAACTACCTGCACCGCGACATCGACTCGCTGCCGTTCTGGTCGTTGGCCACCATCCCGGTCGAAGATCTTCGCGTGCGGGCCGAAGCGCTCGGCGTGGGCCGACCGGTCGCCCTCATGTCGGTCCCCGGTGGCGGGACGCTGCCCGGTGTCGAGATCCCGTCGGCCGGAGTCGCCCTCGATGGCGACCACGCGGCCGCGCTGCGAGCGGTCGATCCGCGCCCCATCATCGCCCGGGTCCGGGAGGGCATCACCGAGCTCGACCTGCGAACGGTCGACCCTGCCGACGACCCGACCGTGGCCGACGCGCTTCAATCGTTCGGCTGATCTCGTCGATGCACGTCGTCGCCACTGCCGGTCACGTCGATCACGGCAAGTCCACGCTCGTCCGCGCCCTCACCGGCACCGACCCCGACCGCCTCGCCGAGGAGAAGGCACGGGGCCTCACCATCGACCTGGGATTCGCCGGCGCCGCCCTGCCCTCGGGGCGGCGGTTCGCCTTCATCGACGTCCCCGGCCACGTCCGCTTCCTGAAGAACATGCTCGCCGGTGTCGGTGCGGTCGACGCCTGCGTATTCGTGGTCGCCGCCACCGAGGGATGGAAGCCCCAGTCCGAGGAGCATCTCCGCATCCTCGACGTTCTCGGCGTCGGGCACGGTCTGGTGGTGCTCACCAAGATCGGGCTGGTCGACGACGAGCTGCGGGAGCTGGCCGAGCTCGAGGTGGTCGAGCACGTGGAGGGGACCTTCCTCGAGGGTGCTCCCATCGTGGGAGTCGACGCCGTCGACGGGTCAGGGCTCGACGAGCTGCGCACCGCGCTCGACACGCTTCTCGAGACCACCCCCACCGCAGTCGACGCCGGTCGTCCGCGCCTGTGGATCGATCGCGTGTTCGCGGCGAAGGGCTCGGGCACCGTGGTCACCGGGACGCTCGCCGGGGGCTCCATCAGCGTCGACGACGAGCTCACGGTGCTGCCGCATGGCACCGCCGTGCGAGTTCGGGGCATCCAGACGCTCTACGAGCAGCAGGCATCGGTCGGGCCGGGCAACCGAGCCGCCCTCAACCTCAGCGGCATCGGCCGCGACGAGCTCGCTCGGGGAGACGTGATCGTCCGAGCCGGACAATGGCACCGCACCGACCGGGTCGATGCCGTGCTGGACGTGCTCGACTCGGTCGATCACGACGTCTCCCGTCGCGGCGCGCACGTGATCTACCTCGGCTCGGGGGAGCACGTCGTCCGCCTCCGGGTGCTGGGAAGCGAGAAGCTCGCCCCCGGAACCTCAGGCGCCGTGCGCCTCCATCTGCCGGTGCCGCTGCCCCTCCTGCCCGGCGATCGATTCGTCCTCCGGGAGTCGGGCCGGGTCGAGACGCTCGGCGGCGGCGAGATCGTCGACATCGACCCGCTGCTGCCCGCCAGTCGAGCCCGGCCCGACCGATCGGTCGACCGCGTGATCGCCGAGCGGGGCTGGGTCGACGTCGATCACCTCGAACGCCTCACCGGCGAGCGCCGCGAGCCGACCCTGGGCTCCTGGGTCGTCAGCCCTGCTGCCCTGGCCGAAACCGAGGCGCGCCTTCGTCAGGCCGTGGCCGATGCCGGCAGCCTGGGCCTCGACCCCTCGACCCTCGACGATCGCGAGCGAGCACTGTTGGCCACTCTCGACGGCATCGAGATGGTCGAGGGCACCGCTCGCACCGCCGGCGCGGCCGATCCGTTGGCCGACCATCCCTTCGTGAGCGCGCTCGAAGCCGAACCGTTCACCCCTCCATCGGCCGACGGCTACGACCGCAGCGAGGTGAGCGCGCTCGCGCGCCGCGGCGACGTGGTGGTGCGCGACGGCGTGTTCTTCGCCGCGAGCGCCATCGACGAGGCGGCCCGAGTCGTGGCCCGCCTGCTCGCCGACCAGCCCGAAGGTGTCACCATCGCCGAGATCCGAGATGCGCTCGGCACCACGCGGAAGTACGTGCTGCCGCTCGTGGCCCAGCTCGACAACACCGGCGTCACCCGTCGCCGCGACGATCTCCGCATCGGCGGCCCACGTCTGCCGGCCGTCTGACGATGGTTGCCGGAACGTTCAGTTGACGGCGAGGAGCGACTTGCGTTCGTTCTCGTTGAGGCCGCCCCAGATGCCGTGTTGTTCACGGATCTCGATGGCGTACTCGAGACAGGCTTGACGCACCGAACACTGCGCGCAGATGCGCTTGGCGCGCATCTCGCGCTCGATCTTCTCGTCTTTGCGTTCGAACTGGGACGGGGGGAAGAAAACAATGGCCTGTGGCCCTCTACATGCCGCCTTGAGCTGCCACGCATTCTCGGTTCTCAGCGCGCCCAACGTGGATTCCCCTCGCTTGTTTCGCCTGTTTCGGGCACACTAGTCAAGGAGCTTCGGCGGGCACAAGACCGCGAAAGGGCACGTGGTTGACGCCGTTCGCCGTTCGTCAGATCGTTGAATCGTGCACGGCGACAGGCTCGATCGCGAACACCATCTCGTCAACGCCCGTGACGGTCACCGAGTCACCGATCCGAAGACCGGCTCCCTGTGTGTCGCTGGCCAGCCACTCGGCGCCTCGGAGCTCGATCCGTCCGTCGGCGACGATGCGGGCTTGTTCACCCACGAATCCCTCGCGATCGATTCGCGGCGTACCGAAGCGGCCGCGGATGGTGAGCGGCATGCCCAGCCACATCACCACGAACAGCCCGACGATCCCGGCGGTCATGGGCACCCAGCTCATCGACACGCCGTTCCACAACCAGAGCGTGCCGACGGCGAAGACCGCAGTGGCGAGCAACGTGAGCGGCCCGGGGACACCCGACTGGCCGTCGATGAGCCAGATGGCGAAGGCCACGAGGATCAGGGCCAACGCCCACCATCGGAACGGCAGCACCGCGAAGCCGTAGCCTGCGAGCACGATGAACACCGCACCGATGGCCCCGGCGATACCGACACCGATCGAGAAGTGCTCGAACACGAACAGGGCCAGACCGATGATGAGCAGGAGATAGGCGACCGGCGGGCTGGCCACGGTGTGCATGAGCTTCGACAACAGGTCGAGGCCCTGGAACCGCACCTGGGTGAGGGGCTCGAGTCGGATCGTGTCGGCTTCGGCGACCTCACGGGTCTGGAAACCGAACTCGTCGAGATCGACGACGAAGTCGCCCAAGGTGGGGGTCGCACAGCGCAGTTGCTGCTGCTCGGGGGTGAGGGTGCGGCCCAGCTCGTCGACTTCGACCGGGTCACACGGCACGACTCCGACCTCGATGACCTGCTCCCAGTTGAGGGTCGAGTCGAGCATGCGATCTGCGTTCTCGATCGACCAGACGGTGGGTTCGATGAAGCGCTCTCCGGTGTCGCCGAGACGCGAGCCCGGCGCGACGTTCACCTTCGCGGCCACGCTCACCAGCTGCGCCACCTCCCCGGTGGCGCGCGCACCCGAGGGTCCCACCCAGACGACCACCGGAACCGGCGACGTCGCGATCTGATCGGCCAGGGCCATCAGGTCGGCGTCGGAGATCACGGCTCCGGGTGAGTTCACCCGGAGCACCAGCGCGAGGTCGCCGTTGGTCGGGGCGGCGTCGATCGCGTCGGAAACGAAGTCGGCGACGATGTCGTCGAGGAGGCCCGACATCTCCACCACCGTCACCTGGCCGGCTCCGGCACCGGGTTCGGCGTCCTGGGCGCCCGCCGCACCACCGACGATCGCCGCGATGGCAACGGCGGTGATGAGAAGGGGGCTGAGTAGTCTTCGCACGACACTCCGGACGACAGAAACGGCTTTCGAATCACGCGATGGACACCATGTCGCTGCACCAGGGGCGCTTCGCCACGGCTTCGGGTGTACTCATCGTCGCCGGGAAGGGCGGCGTGGGCAAAACCACGGTCGCGGCCGCCCTGGCCACGGCGGCGGCTCGGAACGGCGCGTCAACCCTACTGGTCGAGATCGACGGTACGCGCCAGTTGGCCAAGCTGTTCGACGTCCCCGATCTCACCTACGAGCCGATTCGGCTCGACCTCGGTGACACCCCTGCGCCCCTCTGGGGCTGCAAGATCACGCCCGACGACGCGCTGGCCGACTACCTCGAGGGGCGCGGCTTGTACCGGGCCCTCAAACGGGTGCAGGGCGATCGGGTCCTCGATGCCCTCGCCAGCTCGACGCCGGGGGTCAAGGACCTCCTGGTGCTGGGCAAGATCCGCCAGATCGAGCAGGCCGGGGCCTACGACGTGGTGATCGTCGATGCGCCCGCGTCGGGGCATGCCCTCACGCTCGTCCGGGCGGCCGCAGGCGTGCTCGACTCGGTCGACAGCGGGCCCATACGCGAGCAGGCGGTCGAGGTGGCGGCCATGCTGGCCGATCCCGACCGTTGTCAGGTCGTGCTCGTGACCCTTGCCGAGGAGACGCCGGTGAGCGAGGTCATCGACACGGCCTTCGCCCTCGAGGACGAGATCGGCGTCGCGTTGGCTCCCCTCGTCGTGAACGCAGTCCTGGCCCAGGCGCCCGGGTCGCCGTCGGGAGACCACCTGGGCGTGGTCGACGACGACATGGCGACCTCGCTGACCGACGCCGTCGACTTCGCTCGCACGCGGGGGGAGGCTCGCGACGAACAGCTCGATCGTCTCACCCGTTTGCTCCCGCTCCCTCGCGTCCATCTGCCGCATCTCGATGCCGAGAGCTTCGGACGGGCCGAGATCGGCCAGCTCGCCGACCTGTTGGCGGTGGCCGCCGACGTCCTCACCGACGACGGTGTCCCGTGACCTTCGATGCGATAGCCCGTGAGGCCACGGTGGTGCTGTGTGCGGGTACCGGCGGTGTGGGCAAGACCACGATTGCGGCCGCGCTCGGAGTCCGCGCCGCCGCCGAGGGTCGCCGGGTGGCGGTGATAACCGTCGACCCGGCCCGCCGGCTCGCCGATGCCGTCGGCATTCCGTTGTCGAATCGGCCTCAACCGATCGACGGGCCGTGGCCGGGTGAGCTGTCGGCGATGATGCTCGACGCCAAGGCGACGTTCGACGATCTGGTCGTCCGCGAGGCCGGCAGCGACGAGCAGGCTCGACACATCCTCGACAACCGCCTGTACCAGAACCTGTCGGGGGTCCTGTCGGGCACGCAGGAGTTCATGGCCAACGAGAAGCTGTTCGAGCTGCACCAATCCGGGGAGTTCGACCTGATCGTGGTCGACACGCCGCCGACCCGCAACGCCCTCGACTTCCTCGAAGCCCCCGAGAAGCTGGTCGGTTTCCTCGACGGCAAGCTCATGCGGCTGCTCTTTCCGCGCACGATTCGCCGGGCGGTGAACGCCGGGCTCCGACTGATGCTGCGCCAGGTCTCTTCGGTCGTCGGTGCGCGAATCGTCGAGGACGGCGAAGCGTTCCTTCGAGCGTTCCAGGGGATGGAGGACGGCTTCCGCCAACGCGCCAAACAGGTCACCGGACTGCTGAGCGACTCGGGCACCACCGTGCTGCTGGTCACCACGCCTCGTCGCGAGAGCATCGCCGAGACCCGCTGGTTCGCCGAACAGGTGCTCGCACGCGGCATGCGCATCGGTGGCCTCGTGGTCAACCGCTCCCATCCGTCGTTCAGCGACCGACCCGTCACCGAGCTCTCGGAGCTGTCGGCCCAGCACTCCGAGGGACCACTCGGTGCTGCGTTCGCAGCCCTGGTCGACGCGCAGACGACGGTCGAGGCCGAGCGCACCGCCGTGGCCGAGCTCTCCGCGCTGGTTGCAGGGGCGCCGGTGGTCGAGGTGCCCCTCCTCCCCCACGACGTGCGCGACATGGAGGGTGTCGAGACGATCGCCCGACACCTCCGCTGAGCGACGGCCTCACTCGTCGTGGTCGAGGGCGGCGACTGCGTCCTTGTACGACTCGGTCACCGGCACGATGCGATCGAAACCGGTGGTGTGCAAGAGGCGGGTCAGCGCCGGACGATCGCACGCGACCACCACCCGAGCGTCGTTCTCCCGCGCCTTGCGGATACCGCCGATGAGTGCGCCGAGGCCGGCCGAATCCATGAACGGGACACCCGACAGATCGATGATGACCCGCGAGTAGGTCGCCAACTCGGTGAGCTTTTCTCGGAAGGCGGCGACCGTGTACGCGTCGAGATCGCCCGCAGGGCGACACACGACGTGGTCGTCGGTTTCGTCGATGGTGATCTCGAGCATCAGGCCTCCGGAGTGTTGTGCCCCGGACTGTATCGAAGTTGGGCAGGCCGCGATCTGCACTAGCCTGCGCAGCGATGACCGACGTGTTGCTCGCCACCGACGCCGACTGGATCTACGACGAGGTGGCGGCGGCCCTGGCCCGTCCGGGTACCACCGTGAGTCGGGTTCACGCCGGCGTCGAGGTCGCACCGACCGTCGCCGAGGTCGAGCCCGACGTGGTCATCCTCGACCTCCAGATCGGCAACATGGGCGGGGCCGCGACCTGTCGGCATCTTCGTCTCGAAGCCGGCTCGGGACGGCTCCCTGCCGTCAAGATCCTGATGCTGCTCGACCGTGAGGTCGACGTGTGGCTGTCGGCTCAGGCCGGTGCCGATGCCCACCTCGTGAAGCCGCTCGACTC
>JAHEJN010000003.1:39987-96234 GCA_024638845.1 Acidimicrobiales bacterium
TCGAAGCCGGCTCGGGACGGCTCCCTGCCGTCAAGATCCTGATGCTGCTCGACCGTGAGGTCGACGTGTGGCTGTCGGCTCAGGCCGGTGCCGATGCCCACCTCGTGAAGCCGCTCGACTCCATGAATTTGCGCCGTGCCGTGCTCGGGCTGCTCGCCGCCGAGCCCGTCTGATTCGCGTCGTTCGGGTGCGCCGATTGAGCGCGCTCGGTAGCATTGCGGCGCGTACACGGGCAGTGGCGCAGCTTGGTAGCGCGCCTCGTTCGGGACGAGGAGGTCGTGGGTTCAAATCCCGCCTGCCCGACACGTTGGGTGGTGTTCGCCATCCGGCGGTGCCGCTCAGCTGAGCAGCTCGACGATGCGCTCCTTGGGACGGCCGATGATGGCCTTGTCCCCGGTCACCACCACCGGGCGCTGCATGATCATCTTGTTGGCGAGGATGGTGGCCACCACCTGATCGGTGGAGGCCACATCGTCGTCGGTGAGCCCGAGCTTCTTGAACAGGCTGTCGCGGCGAACCAGGTCGGTGACGGGATCTTCGAGCTTGGCGATGATGTCACGCAGGGTGGCCTCGTCGGGCGGTTCCTTGCGGTAGATCACCACGTCGGCATCGACGCCGAGCTCCTCGGCAATGCGCACGGCATTGCTCGACGAATTTCAATGAGGGTTGTGGTAGATCGTCACCTTCGCCATGGCGATGAACGCTAGTCCATTCTACCCAAGGTGCAGAAGGGGCTCGGTGGCCTCCAGTACGCTTTCGTTGGAAGCACAGGGCGGAACTTCCGTCTCGTTCGAAGCGAACACCCCCTGGCACTCCCATGGCTGACTCCTTGTCCGGTGGGCGGCTGCATCAGCTGAGTCGCCACCCTCTCCTCATCGATGCGGTTCGGGTCGCGTCACTGGTCACCGTGTGTGATGCCGAGGTGATCGCCTTCGACGGTCATCGCGGGATCGTCGTGGGCGCGCTGACGCCGTCGATCCACCAGCCCCGCCCGCTGAGCGACGCAGAACGAGCTGTACGTGACGGCGCGCCCGCGTCGGTGATCGATCAGTATTCCGCGGTCGCCATTCGATGCGATGACGGCGAGACGGTCGGTTCCCTCACCGTGGCGGCCGCCGTCGACGAGTCGGCCATCGAGGTCATGTCGATCCTCAGCCGCCTGCTCGCACCCGCATGGAGCTCCCCGCTGTCCCCGGCACTCGTCGACGAGTCCGACCGGCCGCTCGCCATCCTCCACGGCATCCGCGATCTCGTGGTCGTGGTCGACGACCAGCTCGAGGTCACGTGGTGCAACCAGTCACTCGGCGCGCAGCTCGGCTGGTCCGAAGCCGAGGTCGTCGGCACCGACGCAAGCTGGCTCGTGCATGCCGATGATCTGGCCGAGGCGTTGGACGCAATCGTGCGACTCCGGGCCGGCCACGAGCTCCACCAGATCGCGCTGCGGCTTCGTCATGCCCGAGGCGACTACGAGCGCGTGACCATCACCGGTATGGACTGGAGCGACGACCCGAGAATCGGTGGGCTGGTGCTGTCGATACGCGGCGACGACCGGAAGGCGGAGGTCGAACGCGAGCTGGAGACCAATCGGCGGCGTTCCGATGCGATCGTGCGCGATCTTCGCGACGGCGTGGTGGCCACCGACGAAGCCGGAGCCATCCGCCTGATGAACACCACGGCGCGCGCCCTGTTCGGGATCGAGTCCCACGTGGCACTGGCCGAAATGACCCTCACCGACCTGCCCCTCCTCGACGCCGACGGCCGGCCGTTGCCCGAGCATGCACATCCGCTGCTTCCCGGCGCGATCACCGGTGCCGTCTCGTTCGACGGGTGCATCGAGAGCCCAACCGGCCTGCGGCACGTCGACCTCCGCGCCGAACACGTCGAGTCCGACGAGGACCATCTCGGCATGGTGCTGGTGATCCACGACACGACCGACGCTCGTGAGGCCGACGCCCGACTCATCTCGCTGGCGTTGCAGGACCAGCTCACCGGGCTGGCCAATCGCCGCCACCTTCGCGATCGCCTCGAGGCCCTGCGGTCGTCGCCCGGGCCAGGTCGCATAACGGCGTGCTTCATCGACCTCGACGGGTTCAAGTACGTGAACGACGTGCACGGTCACCGCGTCGGCGATGCGATCCTGTGTCTCGCGGGCGAGCGGCTCTCGTCGCAGTTGAGCTCCGTCGACTTCCTCGCCCGCCAGGGGGGCGACGAGTTCGTCGCCCTGATGTTCGACGACGGCGACACCGACCTCCGGCGCCGCGCCGAGGCCATGCGCGCAACGCTGGCCGATCCGTACGTGATCGACGACGTACCTCATCACATGACCGCATCGATCGGGATCGCCTCGGCACTGCTGGCCGGTTTCGACCACGAGCTCCTGCTCCAACAGGCCGACATCGCGCTCTATGTCGCCAAGGCCAACGGCCGCGACCGCGTCGAGGTGTTCGACCAGGCGCTGGCGAATCGCACCGAGACCGAGCAGCGCCACCGCGAGATGATCCGCGATTGCCTCGAAGGGAACCGTCTCGAGATGCATCTGCAACCCATCGTCGACTCCGACACGGGTCGCTTCGTCGGAGCCGAGTCGTTGGCGCGCATTCGAGCCGACAACGGGCTGCTCGTCGGCCCGGGACCCATGATCGACTCGGTCGTCGGGACGTCGCTGATCATCGAGTTCGATCATCGGGCCTTCGAGCTCTCCTGCGGCGCAGCCCGCTGCCTGACAACCGTCTATCCCTCGCATGCCCTGTGGATCTCCTGCAACTTCTCCGGTACCACCCTGATGCAGCCCGATCTCGTCGATCGGGTCATGGAGGTCGTCCACCGCATCGGCGTCCGGCCCGAGCGCATCTGCATCGAGGTGCTCGAGTCCGACGTCTTCGACACGGCCGACGTGTCGATCCGCGCGCTGCGACAGCTCTCGGTCATGGGATTCCGCATCGCGCTCGACGACTTCGGCACCGGCTACTCGTCTCTCTCCCATCTCCGAGACCTCCCGTTGTCGACCGTGAAGGTCGACCGCAGCTTCATCATCCGCCTGACCGGCGGTGGCCACGAGCTGGCCATCACCCAGGCGATGGTCAACCTGGCGGGCGCGCTCGGCTTCGGTGTGATCGCCGAAGGAGTGGAGACCGCCGAGCAACTGGCCGCGGCGCGAGCCATCGGCTTCCGGACCATCCAGGGCTGGTACTTCGGCCAGGCGGCGTCCCTCGACGAGTTCATCGAGATGCTGCGGGCCGATCTCGACGTGCCGATCGGCTAGTCGATGCGATAGGTGCTCTGCACCAAGCCCGAGGCGAAGGACTCCGTCGTCTCGTGGCGCAGCACGACGTCGGCGGGCAACGGCCCGAACAGCGGGATGCCGTCGCCGAGCAGCACCGGAACCCGTGTGATCACGAGACGACCGACCAACCCGGCGGCGAGGAACTGCTGGATGGTGCGCCCGCCGTCGAGGTAGACGCGAGGACGACCCTGGTCGACCAAGCGGGCGGCAACGGCGGCGGGGTCGCCGGAGACCGCGGAGACAACGGCCGAGGGATCGGCCGGAAGCACCAGATCTCGGGTGGTCAGGACCGCCACGGGCTTGGTGCCGTACGGCCACTCAGCGAAGCCGAGCACGGTGTCGTAGGTGGCGCGCCCCATGAGGAGGGAATCGACCGACGCCAGAAACGACGCGTAGCCGTAGTCGCCGTCGGATGGTGCGGCGGGGTCAGCCGGCTGTCCGTTGGCTCCGGGAAGCCAGTCGAGCGATCCGTCGCGCCGGGCGATGAACCCGTCGAGCGAGGCGGCGATGAACACGGACCCCTCGAACGACGCGTGCATTGGCCCACGCTACGGGCTGGGTCGAGGCGGCGTCAGTTCATTCGGGCGCGAAGGTCGGCGGCCCGGATGATCAGGCCGTCGGCCGCGTCTGCGTCGAGCCCCTGGGCCACCTGATCGAGCAACGATGCCGCCTCGTCGAAGGCAGCCGCGTGCGCCATGGCCTCGGCCAGCCCGACCAGCTCGTCGACGCCGACATCGGGACAGCGGCTGCGCCATCGGGCGGCCCACAGCAGATCGGCCCGTTGGTCGAGCCGGCGATAGGCGTTCACGAGATTCGCCACCATCCGCGCGATGATCAGTGCCGTCGGCGTGGGTTCGACGAACCGGGACTCGAACGCGAGCCGCCCGGCGGTGACGCGATCGAACAAGCGGCGCACACCGTCGAGATCGAGCACCGCGCCGCCGTGGAAGGGGTCGACGAAGACATCCGGGAGCACGCGGTCGCGTACCAGGAAGTGGCCGGGCATGCCGACCCCGTCGAGGGGTGCCCCGACCCGGCGACCGACCTCGATCATCAACACCGACAACGAGATCGGCAGGCCGCGACGCCGATCGAGCACCGACGGCAACAGCGAATTGGCCGGGTCGTAGTAGTTGGCGCCATCACCGACGAAACCCAGATCGCGGAACAAGAGGCGGCGTACACCGTCGAGGGTCGGTTCACTGCACTGACCGGCCAGTTGTTCGAGCCGGGACAGCTCGTTCTCGATGTCGACGGTGGGGTCGGCACGGGCGGCAAGCAGGAGCGCGCCCTCGGCCAGTTCGGTGGTGTCGGGGTCGTTGACCAACTCGACGAAGCGCTCGTCCACGTGCTGACCCTAACGTGACGACGTGGCCGATCTCACCCTGCGACACCGTATCTACTCGACGCTGGCCGGAACCGGTCGGGCCCCCTCCCTGCCCACGGTCGCCGGGTGGCTGCACGACACCACACCGGATCACCGCGTGGCCCGGCAGGCGCTCCGCGAGCTGCACGATGCCCATCAGATCGTGCTCGAAGACAACGGTCGGTCCGAGTCGATCCGCATGGCGCTGCCGTTCTCGGCCATCCCCACCGATCATCGCGTCGAGGCGGCTGACCGGTCGTGGTGGGCCAACTGTGCGTGGGACGCGCTGGCGATTCCGGCGGCGCTGGACATCGATGCTCGTATCGACGCCTGCTGGCTCGACGTCGATGCACCGGTCGAGCTGGCGGTGGTCGACGGTCGCCTCACCGGTGGCGACGGCTTCCTGCATTTCACCGTGCCTGCTCGGCGTTGGTGGGACGACATCGTGGAAACGTGAAGGACCATCCGGTTCCTCCGGTCGGAGGACGCAGCGCCTGCTGGTGGCGTCATCCCCTTGTCGTCGGCCTGGCCGCTCACCGTCGCCTGGTACGGCGATCGTCTCTCGCGCACCTGGGAACCTCGGTCGCGCGACCACCACCAGCAGCTCCTGGTGCAGGCCGACCTGACCGACGGGTTCTGGCGGCTCGGCTGAGCGCCCATGCTCCTCGGTCGCCGTGGCGAACCCGGGGATCCGGTTAGCGTCGACTCCACGGACACCTCGTCAGACTGGCGTTTGCCGGTCACTCTGCTCGGCGTCATGACCATCGGGGCCTACGGGCTCGTGCTCTACGCGTTCGGGGCCTTCGTCGGACCGATCCGTGACGACACCGGCTGGTCGAGCACCACCGTGTCGTCAGCGTTCTCGGTCAGCGCCCTGCTGGGAGGACTGGGAGCCATCGCCACCGGACGGTTGCTCGACCGCATCGGCATCCGACCCGTGGCGGTCGGCTCTCTGATCGCCGGTGCGAGCCTCCTGTGGGTCGCGGCCTCGGCCACCGATCCGGTGTGGTTCGTGCTCGCATGGGGCGTCGGCGGGGGCGTCGTGAGCGCCGGGCTCTTCTACAACACCACGATGGCGGCGACCACCCGCCTCACGCCTCCCGCCGAGCGGCCGCAGGCCTTCAGCTGGCTCACCGTGTTGGGAGGCCTCGCCGCGCCGGCCACGTTTCCTCTCGCCGGTTGGATGGTCGAGGCCTGGGGTTGGCGCGACGCCGTTCGGGGCATGGTGGGTTTCCTCGTGGTGTGCTCGCTGCCGGCGATCGTGTTCGTGCGAGGCGGCTCGGCCCGCGACGCGCCGACCCATCCGACACGCGCCGACGAGCACCACGGGTTCGCTGATGTCGCCGCCGCACTGCGCTCGCCGACAGTACGCCGATGGCTGGTCGCAGTGGCCGCCGCGATGATGTCGCTGGTGGCCATCCAGGTTCACCACGTTCCGGCCCTCGAGGCATCGGGGCTCACGCTCGGTGCTGCGACCACCCTCGCCGGCATCCGCGGCCTGCTCTCGCTGCCCGGTCGAGCGGCCGGAGCGCCGCTCGTCTCCTACTGGGGCACGGTTCCCGCGCTGCGCCTCACGTACGTGATGATGGGCATCGGGACCGCCGCCCTCATCCCCGGCGGGTCCTTCGTCTGGGCCTTCGTCATCGTCACCGGCCTCGCCTTCGGCACGGTCGCGCCGCTCCAGGGCCTGTACGCAGCCGAGCTCTACGGCCCTCGCCGCATCGGCACCCTCATGGGCATGCAGCAGGTGGTGATGAGCCTGGCCACCGCCGCCGGGCCGTTCCTGCTCGGTATCACCGTCGACCTCACCGACGGCTACACGACGCTGCTGGTTCTCGCGATTGCGTTGAACGTCGTGGCGCTCGCCGTGTTCCGCTCGCCGGCCTCAGCCCGGACGTCGGGTGTACCGTCGACGCCGTGAGCCTCGACCTACTGTCCGACGACTGGAATCGGGCCCTCGCGGTGGTCGCCCATCCCGACGATCTCGAGTACGGCGCCGCCAGTGCCATCGCCCGCTGGACCGATGCCGGCAAGGACATCCGGTACCTCATGGTCACTCGCGGCGAGGCGGGAATCGCCGACCTCTCACCCGACGTCGTCGGGCCGGCGCGCTCGGAGGAGGAGATCGCCAGCGCGGCCGTGGTCGGCGTATCGGTCGTCGAGTTCCTCGACCGCGCCGACGGACTGGTGGTCGCCGACCTCGACCTCCGTCGCGATCTTGCCCGAGCCATACGCCGCCACCGCCCCGAGATGGTGCTGTCCATCAACCACCGCGACAGCTGGGGTGGGCCGAGCTGGAATCACGCCGACCACAGGGCGGTGGGTGTGGCGCTCCTCGATGCCATACGCGACGCGGCGAACCGCTGGGTGTTCACCGAGCTGGTCGACGAGGGCCACGATCCGTGGACGGGCGTGGCGTTCGCTGCGTTCAGCGGTTCACCTCATCCCACCCATGCCGTCGACATCACCGGCTACCTCGAGCGCGGACGCGACTCGCTGCGCCGGCATCGCCTCTATCTCGACCACCTCGGCGGCGGCGACGATGACGACCCGACGGCCTTCCTCGTCGACCACGCCGAAGCCGCGGGCCCCGAGATCGGCGTGCGCCACGCGACCACCTTCGAGGTCGTCGCGTTCTGACCGCCGCCGCCCCTGGTGGCCGCCGCCGACGCCAGCGTGCACAATGACCCACCGACGACCGTTCGACTCCACCGAGGAATCCATGATCTCCAGCCCGTTTCCCGACATCGAGATCCCCGACACCGCCCTCACCCCGTACGTCCTGCGCAAGGCCGACGAGCTCGGTGACGCGCCGGCCCTGGTCGATGGACCGACCGGTCGCACCATCACCTATGCCGGCCTGCTCGAGGCGACCAAGCTCACCGCGGGCGGCCTCCGAGCCCGGGGCTTCGAGAAGGGCGACGTGGTGGGCGTGATGTCGCCGAACATCCCCGAGTACGCCGTGGCGTTCCACGGTGCGGCCTGGGCCGGCGGCGCGGCCACGACCATCAACCCCACCTACACCGCCGAGGAGGTCCACCACCAGCTCCTCGACTCCGGCGCCACAATCCTGATCACCGTGTCGATGTTCCTCGCCACGGCCAAGGAGGCGGCCGAGGGCACGAATGTGAAGGAGATCTTCGTGTTCGACGACGCCGAGGGAGCCACGTCGGCCCTCGAGCTCCTGGCCGGGCCTCGCCTCGACGAGCAGGTCCCGGTCGACGCGGCCGAAGACCTGGTGGTGTTGCCGTACTCGTCGGGCACCACGGGCCGCTCGAAGGGCGTGGTGCTCACCCACCGCAACTGCGTGGCCAACCTCATCCAGACCGCCGAGAGCTGCATCGAGTTGACCGGCGACGATTCCTTCGTCGCCGTTCTGCCGTTCTTCCACATCTACGGGATGCAGGTGCTGATGAACCTCGGTCTGGCCAACGGGGCGACCGTCATCACCATGCCGCGGTTCGACCTGGCGCAGTTCCTCCAGCTCAACCAGGACCACGAGTGCACGTGGGCGTTCGTGGTCCCGCCGATCGTGTTGGCCCTGGCCCAGCATCCGATCGTCGACGACTACGACCTGTCCGCGTTGCGTCGTCTCTTCTCGGGCGCGGCGCCGTTGGGTGCCGAGATCTCCAGCCAGGCCGAGAAGCGCATCGGCGCCGACGTTGTGCAGGGTTACGGCATGACCGAGCTGAGCCCGGTGAGCCATGCCTTCCCCGAGGTGCTGGTCGACAAGCCCGGATCGGTCGGTCTCACCATCGCCAGCACGGAGTGCCGCATCGTCGACGAGGACACCGGGACCGATGTGGCCACCGGCGGGCGGGGCGAGCTCTGGGTGCGGGGACCGCAGGTGATGAAGGGCTACCTCAACAACCCCGCGGCCACGGCGGAGACCATCGACCGTGACGGCTGGCTGCACACCGGCGACGTGGCCGTGGTCGATGACGACGGCTACTTCTGGATCGTCGACCGGCTCAAGGAGCTCATCAAGTACAAGGGGTTCCAGGTGCCACCGGCCGAGCTGGAGGCCCTGTTGATCACCCACGCCGAGATCGTCGACTGTGCGGTCATCGGCGTGCCCGACGACGAGGCCGGTGAGCTGCCGAAGGCATTCGTCGTCAAGGCGCCGGACACCGAGCTCACCGACGACGACGTGAAGTCGTTCGTGATGGGCCACGTGGCGCACTACAAGCAGATCCAGCTCGTGGAGTTCATCGACGAGATCCCCAAGTCGGCCAGCGGCAAGATCCTGCGGCGCTTCCTGCGCGACCGATGATCGCCCGCCGACTCGGCGCCGTCCTCTTCGGCGCCTCCCTGGTGATCGGCGCGTGCGCGCGCGCCGACGACCCCGTCGATGCTGCCGCCGTCGGTGCTGCCGCCGTCGGTGCCGACGAGCCCACCGCACCAACATCGACGACCGCTCCCGAACCGGCCGACGAGCCCGATCCCACCGCCACCGCCGAACCCGAACCCCCGCCCGTAGAGGAAGGATCGTGCGCGTCGGTCCCCACCGGCGCGACCGACACCACGCTGACTGCGAGCGGGAACGCCTACGACGTGCGGGTGTTCGTGCCGTCGACCTTCGACGGCCAGGCACCGGTGCCGGTCGTGCTCGACTGGCACGGGCTCGGCTCCAACGGCACCGAGCAGCGCTTGCTCAGCGGCTACGAAGAACTGGCCGAGGCCGAGGGCTTCATCGTGGTTCACCCGACCGGCCTCCTCGACGACATCGGACTGGCGTCGTGGCAACTCTTCGCCGAGCCCGACAGCGGCCGCGACGACCTCGCGTTCGCCGACCTCCTCATCGACGAGCTGGTGGCCAACTGGTGCGCCGACCCTGCCCGCATCTACTCCACCGGCATGTCCAACGGTGGCTTCTTCACCGCCCGCCTGGTGTGCGAACGAGCCGATCGGCTGGCGGCGGCGGTATCGGTCGCCGGCACCTATCACCCGCCCGACTGCACACCGACGCGGCCGGTTCCCTACATCGCCTACCACGGCACCGCCGACATCATCGTGCCCTTCGCCGGCGGCGAGTCAGCTCTGCTCCCCGACGACGCCGATCCGTCCCAGCTCGGGTTCTTCGACCAGGTGATGCCCGCCGAGTTCGCCGAGTTCGCCGAGGACGCCGACTGTCGCGCCGACCCGACCATGACCGATGTGTCCGACGAGGTGATTCGCTACGACTACACCGGGTGCGCCGACGACGCGCCGATGAGCTTCTTCGAGGTCACCGGCGGGGGCCACACCTGGCCCAGCTCGCCGATCGCCGATGTGCTCGGTGACTCCCTCGGCTACTTCACCCTCGACGTCGACGCCACCGTCGACGGGTGGGCGTTCATGGAAGCGCAGTCGCTGAGCTGAGCGTCGCCCGCCGAAATTGGACACACAAGTGAGTTTGTGAAACGTTCAGGATCCGGCGCTCGGGGAATGAGGGCCGGTCGTGGGGAGCGCGATGGGCGCTCACTCGTTCAATCTTATTTTGGGGGCAGTCATGCAGATCTTCAGCCGAACGCTCGGGACAATGGGACCACAGGACGAGATCATGGCCTGGGCTACAGACATGACGGCCTACGCCTCCGAGAAGTCGGGCAACGAGGTCGCGCTCTGGGTACCCCTCTTCGGTTGGCCGGTCGGCACTCTCGGGTGGAGCATGCGGGTCGACGGACTGGCCGGCATGCAAGCGGCGTTCGCGCCCATGACCGAGGACCCCGGCTACTTCGCCAAGGTCGCCGAAGCTCGTGAGTGGGTGAACTCGCCGGCCGAGGATCGCCTGGTCACGTCACTCACCGGTGAGCTCGGCGATCCCCCACCGGTCGGATCGATGGTCACGATCACCAGCGCCGTCATGGCCGGCGGGCGCTACGGCGAGGCCATTGCCTGGGGCCTCGAGGTGTCCGCCCACGTCAGCGAGCTCACCGGGATTCCGACGATCTTCGGCGCCGAGGAGTTCGGCACCTTCGGTGCTGTCCAGTGGATCGGTGGGACGCCGGATGCGGCGAGTGCCGATGCGGCGCGTGAGGCGATGAACGCCGACGAGAAGTACCTGGGGATGTTGTCGTCGGTGGGTGATCTGTTCCTGCCGGGGTCGGGCCATCGCTCGCTGCTCACCCGCGTCGCCTGAGCGAATACCCTCAGTAGTCGAGGCCCTTCTTGGCGGCGATGCCGCGGTCGTAGGCGTGCTTGACGTTGCGCATCTCGGTGACCGTGTCGGCCACCTCGATGAGCGCGTCGGGTGCGTCGCGCCCGGTGATGATCACCGACGTGTGGCTCGGCCGGTCGGCCAGCACGGCGATCACCTCGGCCACGTCGACCCAACCCCACGTGAGCAGGTACGTGAGCTCGTCGAGGATCACCAACCGATGGTCACCGCTCCCGATCACCGCCCGGGCCTCGGCCCATGCCTCGGCGGCAATGCGCCGATCGTGGTCGAGATCGTCGCTGTCCCAGGTGAAACCGGTGCCCAGCGCCCGCCAGTGCACCCCGAGCTTGCGACCCAACGCCTCCTCGCCCACCTTCCAGTCGCCCGCCTTGATGAACTGGAGCACCGCCACCGACCAGCCCTGGGCCAGCGCCCGCAGCATGGTGCCGAAGGCTGCAGTCGACTTCCCCTTGCCGTCGCCGGTGTTCACCAGCACGAGCGAGTCGGTCGTGGCCAGCCCGTCGCGGCGAGGATCGTCGGTGGGGGGAAGATCGGTCATGGGGTCTCCGTTCGGCGAAGGGGGACGACGAGGTGACGCCCGTCGTGCACGATCACATCGACGCTGGCACCGTAGTGGCGGCTGATCAGACCCGGATCGAGCACCTCGGCCGGGCTTCCACCGGCCACGACCCGACCGCCTGCCATCAAGACCATGTGGTCCGCGTGCTCGCCGGCCAGGCCGAGGTCGTGCATCGTCGCGATCACGGTCACCCCGTTGCGGCGGCGCAGGTCGTCGACCGCCTCGAGCACCTCGACCTGGTGACCGAGATCGAGTGCGGTCGTCGGCTCGTCGAGGATCAGGGTGCTCGCTCGCTGCACGAGCGCCCGCGCCACCAACGCGAGCTGACGCTCACCCCCCGACAGCGACGACACCCATCGTCGGGCGAGATCGGCCAAGCCGAACTGGGCCAACGCAGCCCGGGCCTCGGCGGCCTCGGCCCCGCCCGGCCAGGCGCCCCGTGCGAGCCGGGGGTTCACGCCGAGCAGCACGTAGTCGAGCACGCGCATGCCCTCGGGAATAGCCGGTGACTGCGGAAGATACGCCAGCCGCTGGGCCCGCTGCCGGCGGCTCATGTCGTGCGCATCGTGACCGTCGATGGCGATCGAGCCGCCGTGGGGCACGAGGCCCAGCAGGGCGCGCAACAGCGTCGACTTACCGGCGCCGTTGGGTCCGATGATCGACAGCCACCCGCCGGCATCGACCCGGAGATCGACGCCCTCGACGACGCGTCGGTCGCCGAGCTCGACGGTCACGTCGCGGGCGACCACGCTCATGGCTGCACCCGAGTGGTCGTGCGCAAGACGACCAGGAAGAACGGAGCGCCGACGAAGGCGGTGACCACGCCGATGGGCAGCTCGGCCGGCTGCTCCACCGTGCGCGCGACGAGATCGGCCAGGGCCAGGAAGGCGGCCCCGAACAGCAGCGACAGCGGCAGCACCACCCGGTTGCTGGCCCCGACGACCAGGCGGATGCCGTGGGGCACGATCAGCCCGACGAAGCCGATGAGGCCACTGACCGCTACCGCGGCGGCAGCCGACAACGACGCGGCCAGCACCACCACAGTGCGAACGCGACGTGGATCGAGCCCGAGGGACTGGGCTTCGTCGTCGCCGACCGACAAGACGTCGAGAGCCCGACGGTGCCACAGCATCACCGCCGACGACACGAGTGCGTAGGGCACCACGGCCAGCACCTCGCTCCATCCGTCGGTGCTCAGTCGACCGAGGATCCACGAGTACACCTGACGCAGCACCTCGGCATCACGCTGCACCAGATACGTCTGCGCGGCGGTGAAGAAGCTGGCCACCGCGACACCGGCGAGCAACAGCGTGACCGGGGCGCTTCCCCGTCGGCCGACACCACCGATGGCGAAGGTGAGACCGATGGCCGACAACGCACCGGCGAAGGCGAGCAGCGGGACGGCGTCGAACACCCCGACCGCGTCGCCGGCATCGGCGACGAAGCCGATGGTCGCACCCATACCGGCCCCGGCGGCGATCCCGAGCAGGTACGGATCGGCCAGCGGGTTCCGGAACGCGGCCTGATAGCTCGCTCCCGAGATGGCGAGCATCGACCCGACGACGAGACCGAGCACCACACGCGGGAAACGGATCTCCCACACGATGTCGGCTTGGATCGGTGTGAGGCCCGAGTCGACACTGATACCAGGGACGTGGTCGAGCAGCTCGAGCAGCACCTGGTCGAGGGGCAACGACACCGGCCCGAGACCGACGCCGAGGACGGTTGCGGTGATCACCGCCGCGACGCCGGCGGCAAGCCAGCCGGCTCGCAGTCGCACGGGCGCAGCGGTCGTGATCATTCGACCGGAACCCCACGCAGAGCCCCGACGATGTCGGCGAAGAAGTCGACGATCCGCGGCCCCCAACGCGACGCCGTGTCGGAGTCGAGCGCCACGACGTTGCCGTTCTGCACCGCTGTGAGCTGGTCCCAACCCGGACGGGCCGCGACCGTGTCGACGCTCTCCCCGTAGGCCGTGTCGGCCAGGAAGATGAAATCGGGATCGGCCTCGAGCACGAACTCCTCCGAGAGCTGGGGATACCCGAAGCCGTCGCGATCGGCGGGGTCGGCGATGCTCTGCATTCCGGCCAGGCCGTAGATCTCACCGATGAACGACGTGGAGGTGGCCGTGTAGAAGGTGTTGTCGATCTCGTGGAAGTAGGTGGGCGCGACGACCGGATCGGGAAGATCGGCCGCCAACGCCGCCAGGTCGGACCGCATGCCGGCCACCAACGCCGCCGCTTCTCCCCCGTGCCCGGTGGCCACGCCGACCTGCTCGATCTGGCGGTAGGCCTCATCGAGGTTCGCGGCGCCGGCGTGCAGGATGGTCGGGATACCCAGAGTGTCGAGGCCGGCGACCAGGTCACCCGGATCGAAGCTGGTGAAGACCAGATCGGGCTCGAACGCAACGATGGCCTCGACGTTGGGCTCGAAGCTGCTGAGGTCGGTCACGGGAGCCTCGGGGGGATACGTGCTCTGCGAATCGACGGCGATCACCTGCTCGCCGGCGCCCAGGGCGAACAGCACCTCGGTGCTCACCGTCGACAACGACACGATGCGGACAGGCTGGGCCTCGATGCGCGCTCCGGCCACCTCGACGGGGAAGGTCGCGTCGTCGACCGGCGCGACGGGAGCCGACTCGGGGAACGGGCTGTCGCTGCCACAGGCTGCGACGACGATGGTCACGGCGACGACGACCGAGAGCGTTCTGATCACGGGGTTCCTCCTGGAGTCGAGTGCACGCTCGGTCGGCAGGTGGATCCTGTCGAACCCAGCCCTTCCTCGAGGGCACGACGGTTCGTCGACGGCATGCGCTCGACCGGACTCGCCGACTCCCACTTCTGGGGACGGACAACCGTTGCGGGACAGTGCCGGGATCTCACCGGACTTCGGAACACGCCGTTGTGACGTGCCCGGATGGTACCCGCTGAGCCACACTGAGCACGTGCCTACCACCCCGCTCGACGCCGTGCGTGCGGCCATTGCCGGCCGCACCCGCCGCATCATCGCCGGCGACGGCGGCCCGCCACCCGACCTGTTCGTGCCCGGCGATCCAGGTCTGTTCGGGCCCGAGAGCGCCGCCTGGCAGGTGCATTCGGACATCTCCATCCTGATCGGCGGTGTCCGGGCGTTGTTGCTCCAGACGCTGCATCCCCTCGCCATGGCGGGCGTGGCCGACCACAGCGACTACCGCACCGACCCTCTCGGTCGGCTCCACCGAACCGCCGGCTTCCTCGGGCGCACGGTCTTCGGCTCGACACCCGTCGCCCACGCGGCCCTCGCCCGGGTGCGGGCCATCCACGATCACGTCGAGGGGGTCGCGCCCGACGGGCGGCCGTATCGGGCCTCCGACCCGCATCTGCTGGGCTGGGTCCATGCCACCGAGGTGCAGAGCTTCCTGGTGGCCCATCAGCGCTACGGAAGCGAGCCGATCGAATCCGACGACGCCGACCGGTACGTCGCCGAGATGGCCCAGATCGGCCTGGGCCTCGGCATGATCGAGGCGCCCCGGACCGTCGCCGGACTGCAGGCCGCGATCGACGGATACGGGCCCGAGCTCGCCTCGACCCGTCAGAGCCGGGCCGCGGTCCGTTTCCTCCTGAATCCTCCCCTCCCGCTCGCGGCTCGTCCCGCCTATGCGGTGCTCCTGGCCGCGGCTGCCGGTCTGTTGCCCTCGTCGACGAGGCGCATGCTCGGACTCCCACTGCTGCCGCTGAGCGAACCGCTGCTCATACGCCCGGCCGCCACCGCCATCGTCCGGACGCTCGGCTGGGCCCTCGGCACGTCGCCGGCACGGAAGGCAGCCGTCGAGCGGGGGGCGGCGACGGGCTAACGTCGCCCGCCATGGAGATCGCCGAGTTCCAACAGCTCATGGAGACCCTCTACGGTGCCGCCGACCGGGAGCGCGGTATTCCGGCCACGGTTGCCTGGCTGTGCGAGGAGCTCGGTGAGCTCGCCCAGGCCGTACGCAAGGGCAGCGTCGAGCAGCAACACCACGAGCTGGGTGATGTGCTCGCCTGGCTGGCCTCGTTGGCCAACCAGCTCGATCTCTCGCTCGACGACGCCGCCCGCCGGTACGTCACCGACCCACCGTGAGCCGGGTTTCGGGGTCTGCTCAGCGCTCGACGATCTCGACCGAGGTGATGGTCACGCCACGACTCGGACCGCCACCGAGCCCGCTGGCGGGGTCGTCGGCATGCAGCCCGAGGATCGTCTCGAGGACGTCGAGACCCTCGACGGTCCTGCCGAAGTTCAGGTAGGTGCCCTGCGAGTCGAGGAACGACGTGTTCGGACCGGCGGCGAAGAAGAACTGCGCGCCCGATGAATCGGGGCCCTGGGACCGGGCCATGACCAGATCGCCGGGCAGGTACGTGTACGGGCCGGCGAGCTGCCCCGTCTCCTCGTCGAGCACGAAGTCGCCCTCGTCGGTGATGGTGTAACCCGGCCCGGGGTCACCGGGCGCATTCGTGGTCGGCGAGCCGCCCTGGATGATGTCGATCGACGGATCGGTCCGGAACAGCGCCGTACCGTCGTAGTAGCCGTAGCGGGACAGCACCACGAAGTTGTTGACCGTCTCGGGGGTGTTCTCGGTGTCCAGCTCGACCCGGATCACGCCTTCCGATGTCGTGAACACGGCGTCGTAGGCCACACCGGGTTCGAGACACATGGGCGGAGCCTGCTCGAACACCGTGGTGCGCTCGGCGTCGGGTCCGGGGCACGGGGTCTCACCCGTGATGGTCGCGCCGGGTGCGGGCGGGTCGACCACGGCGACGGTGAAGCCGTCGGGCAGGACCGGCCGATCGGCGGGATCGACGTCGGAGAGCGAGGCCAGATTGCCGATGGTCGGCGGGAGCGGGATTTCGGCACCTTCGGGCAGGTAGGCGATCGTGTACACCTCGAGGTCGTTGGCGAAGGATACGTCGGCCAGACCCTCGGTGAAGATCTCGGCACCCGCGTCGATGTCGTCGAGCTGCCACCGCGCCACCTGCAAGACGGTCGGTTCGCCGTTGCAGTCGAAACCCTCGGCCACGGCGTCGCCACCGGCAACGGAGATCATGTCGTCGGAGATCTCGAGGCCGACCGCCTCGAAGAAGAGACCGAGCGTGGCGTTGGGTCCCGAGAACTCCGGGGAGAACGGCTGGACGTGAATGATGCCGTCGGCCAGCGAGAACACACCACTGGGGTTGTCGGTGGTGGTGAAGGGCTGGACGAATCCTTCACCGGTCTCGTCACAGATGAAGAGGCCGTATGGCGCGTGCCAGTGGTCGGCGGTGGTCGGCGGTGGACCGGTGGGAGCCGCCGGCTCGGGCGTCGACTCCTCGGTGACGGCTGCGTCGGGCTCCTCGCTGCCGTCGCTGCCGCAGGCACCAGCGAGGAGCGCGATCGCCACGACGAGCGCGGCAAGGACACGGGTCGATCGAGGAGAAGGCATCAGGACACGATGCCCTGGGCAAGAAGCGATTCGGCGATCTGCACCGCATTCAGTGCCGCCCCCTTGCGGAGGTTGTCGCCCGAGACGAACAGCGCGAGGCCATGGGCGACGGTGTCGTCACGGCGAATGCGGCCGACCAGGGTGATGTCGATTCCGGCCGCGGCGAGCGGCGTCGGCACGTCGACGAGCTGCACACCGTCGGCTGCGTTCAGCACCTCGATGGCCCGTTCGGGCGGAAGGTCGGCGGCGAACTCGGCGTTGATCGCCAGCGAGTGCCCGGTGAACACGGGCACCCGTACGCAGGTGCCGCTGACAGCCAGATCGGGGATGCCGAGGATCTTACGGCTCTCGTTGCGGAGCTTCTGCTCCTCGTCGGTCTCGTCGCTGCCGTCGTCGACGATCGACCCGGCGAGGGGCAACACGTTGTAGGCGATGGTGTCGACGAACTTGTCGGGTTCGGGGAACTGTACGGCGCGACCATCGTGGGTGAGCTGGGCTGCGCCCTCGATGACCTTGCGCACCTGCTCGTCGAGCTCGTGGACGCCGGCCAGGCCGGCACCCGAAACGGCCTGATAGGTGCTCACGACCATGCGGCGCAGGCCGGCCTCGTCGTGCAGCGGCGCCAGGACCGGCATGGCGACCATGGTGGTGCAGTTGGGATTGGCGATGATCCCCTTGGGCACGAGCGCCAGCGCCGACGCATTCACCTCGGGCACGACGAGGGGTACGTCGGCGTCCATGCGCCAGGCCGAGGAGTTGTCGATGACGATCGCGCCCTGGGCCGCCACGAGTGGGGCCAGGACCTTCGAGGTCGATCCTCCCGCGGAGAAGAGCGCGATGTCGATGCCGGTGTAGTCGGCGGTTTCGGCATCTTCGACGACGATCTCGCCGGTGCCCCACGGCAGGGTTCGGCCCGCCGATCGGGCCGACGCGAAGTACCGCATCGAGGTGACCGGGAAGTTCCGTTCGGCGAGGAGGCCGCGCATGACGCAGCCGACCTGACCGGTTGCTCCGACGATTCCGATTCTCACACCGGAGAGGGTACCGGTGTCACCGGGGCGAAGGAGGTCGTTTCGTCTCAGGCGAGCTCCTCGTACCAGCCCGGTGACCGTGCCAGTTCCGACAACCGCCCATGGCTCAGACTGAACCGCCGCGCGCAGCCGCAGCAGTCGGCCACGACGTTGCCCTCGTCGGTACGCGCCTCGGGCCAGAAGAACAGGTTCCCGCCACAGCTGTCATCGGGACAGCTGACGATGATGTGGGTGGACCGCCCGGTCGTTCGCAACTGGATCACCTCGTCGCCGAATCTCGTCGTGTCCCGAAAATAGACCCAGGTCCACCGCCGCCCCTCGCGCGATGATCCGTATGCCTCAGCCCGATCTTCTCGGCGACGCTCAGTGCGTGGACGTGCTGAGCTCGTAGGCATCGTGCAGGACCTGCACGGCCCGCTCGATGTCGCGCTCGGCGATGACACACGAAATCCGGATCGGTGATGTGGAGATCATCTGGATGTTGATCTCGGCGGCGGCCAACGTCTCGAACATCGTGGCCGCGACCCCGGGGTTCGACTTCATCCCGGCGCCGATGACCGAGACACGGGCGATCGACTCGTCGGCGGTCACCGCGACCGCGCCCACCTCCGAGCCCATCGCCTTGCAGACCACCAACGCGTTCGCAAGATCCTCGCGCGGGACGGTGAACGAGATGTCGGTGACACCGTCGGCGGAGGTGTTCTGCACGATCATGTCGACGTTGGCCGCCTCGTCGGCGAGGGCGCGGAACACCTGGGCGGCGACACCCGGCCGATCGGGCACTCCCGACACGGTCACCTTCGCCTCGGAGGTGTCGGGGGTGATGGCCGAAACGATTGCCTGTTCCATGATCTGGTCCTCCTTGGTCACGAGGGTGCCGGGTTCCCAGGTGAAGGCCGAGCGAACGTGCAGGGGCACCCCGAACCGCTGGGCGACCTCGACGGAACGCATGGCCGGTTTCGGGCACCCGACCGCCGTCATCTCGAGCATCTCGTCGAAGGAGATCCGTTGCACCTTCCGGGCACTGTCGACCATTCGCGGGTCGGTGGTGAACACTCCCGACACGTCCGTGTAGAGCTCACACGAGTCGGCTCCGAGCGCCTTGGCGAGGGCGACGGCAGTGGTGTCGCTGCCGCCTCGGCCGAGAAAGGTGACGTTGCGGTCCGTCGAGACGCCCTGGGCGCCGGCGACGACGGCGACGCGGCCGGCGTCGATGGTCTCTCGTACCCGCTCGGGGATGACGTCGAGGATCTTGGCGTTGCGGTGAGTGGTGTCGGTGAGGAACCCGGCCTGTGACCCGGTGAAGCTGTCGGCGGGAATGTCGAGGTCGTGCAACGCCATGCACACCAGCGCGATCGCCTTGCGCTCACCGGCGGTGATGAGCATGTCCATCTCTCGTCCGGGATGGGTCGACGACACCGCTCCCGCGAGACGGAGGAGCTCGTCGGTCTCCTTGCCCATGGCCGACACGACCAGAACGACCGAGTCGCCCCGCCGTCGGCATCGGCGGACGTGGTCGGCCACGGCTCGGATCCGATCGGCGTCACCGACCGAGGTGCCGCCGAATTTCTGCACGAGCAGAGCCATGGGTCGCCACGGTAACCCGCAGCCCACTCAACGGCACGGAGCCTTTCGTTGGTACCGTGGCCGGCCATGGCGAAGGAAAAGCGCAGGCGCCAAAGAGCCGCCAGGCAGGCCAAGGCCCAGAAAACTCCCCCCATCGGTGACACGGTCGACGACGGTTCGTTCCCCGACGTCCCCGACGCGGAGCCCGAACCGGCGGCCAAACCGCAGGTCGAGGTGGTGGCCGCCACGCCTGATCGCAGCGCCAAGGCACCGAAGGACGCAGCCGCCGCCGACGCCCGACGCCAGGCCGTGCGCAATGTGCGCCTGAAGAAGCAGCGCAACCTCGCCTTCCGCCGCTTCGCCATCATCATGGCCGCGATCGTCGTCACCTTCATCGTCATCGGCTTCCTGCTGCAAGGTGACGACACCGGCGATGACGTCGTCGCCCAGGACGACGCGAACTACCTCACGTTCCTGACGTCTGACTTCGGTACCGGTGAGTGCGCCGACGGGACCGGCCCGGTTCCGACCTCGTTCGAAGACGCACCCCAGCAGTGCATCGAACAGGGCGAGGCGTTGCAGGCCACCTTCGAAACGAGCCTCGGCACGGTCGTGGCCGAGCTCAACACCATCGAGACCTTCGGCACGGCCAACAACTTCGTGAACCTCGCCCGCAGCGGCTACTACGACGGCCTCGAGGTGTTCCGCACCGACCCACTTGCCAGCACCGTGGCCTCGGGCGCGGCCACCAATGACGAGGCCGACCCTGGTCCGGGTTACACCATTGCCGACGAAGCCGCCGGCTTCGTCTATGGCCCAGGGATGCTGGCCATGTCCCGCAGCGACGAGGCCGACAGCGCGGGCAGCGCCTACTTCTTCACGGTCGGCACCGAGGCCGAGGTGCTCGACGCCCAGGGCACCTTCGTCGTGTTCGGTCAGGTCACCGCCGGTCTCGATGTCCTCGAGTCGATCCTCGACCTGCACATCCCCGATGCCGGGAACGTCACCGGCGGACGACCGAGCACGACCGTCACCGTGAACTCGGTCACGATCGCGCCGATCCCGTCTGCGACCTGAGCGACGTCCTGGCCACTACGGCGACTCGCGACGCGCGCCAGCAGGAGTGTGTCGGGCCGCTCCGAAGGCCACCGAGGTGATGGGCCACGCCCAGCGCGGCAGCTCGAGTCGATCCACCTCGATGACACTGAGCCCGGCGCGCCACAGGGCCAGCCGGAACCCACCGTGGATCCGCAGATTGGCCGACACCTCCGTCGCCGGCCGCCACAGTCGCTGGAGCCCACCGACGACACCGCTGGTGCGAGTCGGTTCGGCGAACAACAACCGGCCGTCGTCGGGTTCGACGAGCGCGGCCAGACGCGCCGCGTAACCGTCGACGCTGCGTTCGACGGTGGTACGGAGCACCGACACAACCGTGTCGAAGCTGCGGTCGGTCGGCTCGTCGGACCGACGCGGCGCCCAGGTGACGCCATCGCCGGTGAGGCACTGAACCGGTGACAGATCGATCGTGGCCCCGACGGCCCGATCGAGGAGACGACCGACCGGCTCCCGGATCACGGCCCGCGTGACCCGGGTGGCGTCGACACCGAGCCGGTCGGTCAGAGGGTTGGCCATCGCCGCCAACGCTACCGTTGCGCCCGCGGCTCGGGCCTAGGGTCTGGTTCGTGAAGCATCCCCGGCGTCCGGTCGAACCGCCACCGAGCACGTGGGTGTTCCCGCCCGCCACCGAGGCCGACGAGAACGACGTGGCCGGCGTGGGCGCCGATCTCGAGCCCGGAACGCTGCTGCTGGCCTACCGCAACGGGTTGTTCCCGATGCCGATCTCGCGATCGGGCGTGATGGGCTGGTGGTCGCCCGACCCTCGCGGCGTGTTGGAGGTCGACGCGATCCGGGTCAGTCGGTCTCTTCGCCGATCGGCCCGTCGCTTCACCACCACCGTGAATCGCAGCTTCGATCAGGTGGTAGGGCTCTGCGCCGAGCTCCCTCGGCCCGGTGGGTGGATCACCCCGGCCATTCGGGATGCCTACGTCGAGCTGCATCGCCTCGGCTGGGCCCACAGCGTCGAGGTGCGGCTCGACGACGAGCTGGTCGGCGGGCTCTACGGCGTGTGTCTCGGCGGTGTGTTCGCCGCCGAGTCGATGTTCCACACCGAGACCGACGCCAGCAAGGTCGCCCTGTGGGCGCTTCGCGACCTGCTCGATGACGGCCACCAGCGGATGGTCGATGTGCAGTGGCTCACGCCGCACCTGGAATCGCTCGGCGCGCACGCCATCGACCGCCGCGAGTACCTCGCCCGGCTACGCGACGGTTTGGCCGTCCCTTTCCCTGTCGCGTTCCAGCGGCGACAATGACGACATGACCGCAGGGCACAAAGCTCACACCGACCCGTCAAGTTCGGCCCGTGCCGGCCGATGGGCAACCCGATGAAGTTGTTGGGTGTCTCCTCCGCGTTCGCCGGCGCTGCCAGCGCCGTGCTCGGTGTGCTCTCCCTCTCCGACGACCGTCTGGGCCTACCGGCCGGCATCTGCGGTCTACTGGCCGCCATCGGCGCCGTGATGATGCTTCGCGCGTCGCTGGCGCAACGACGCGATCTCGTGGCCACTCGTACCCGGCTCGAGCAGCTCGAGCATGCGACCGCCGAGCAGATCCAGGCCCGGCTGAGCGCCGAGGCCGATGCCCGCTCGGCCCAACATCGTGCCCAGAAGGCCGAGCTCGGCAGCGACCTTCTCGCCGACCGTCTCCGAACCATTCGGGCCCGCACCACGGGCGCGATGAAAGAGCTCACCGATCCGCTCACCGGACTGTTCGGTGAGGAGTACTTCAGTGCCAGCGTCGATTCCCGAGTGGCGTCGGCTCGCCGGCACCTCCAACCGGTCACCGTCGTGCTCATCGAGGCGGTCATCGGACTAGCCCACGGGACCCCGAGCCCGGCCGATCCGGTGCGCCTGTCGCGGACCCTCTCCGAGACGCTCCGAGAGGCCGACACGGCCTGCCGGCTCATCGACGGCCGCTTCGCCCTCGTCCTCGAGGACACGCCCGAGAACGGTGCGATCTGGACCGTCGAGCGCTTCCGTCGCCAGATCGTGACCGAGATCGACGACATCACGGTGTGGGCCGGCGTTGCCGGCTACCCCGCCCACGCCTTCGATGCCGACACAGTGGTCCGGCTGGCCGAGCAGGCGTTGCACGCCGCACGCGACTGGGGCCGCGATCGCATCGAAGTGGCGCCGACGCCCTGATTCAGCGGCGAACCGGAAGCTGAGCCCGAGGCCCGATACCGCGCCACCACCGACCGGCGAATCGCCAGTCGTTCGCGGCCGAAGGGGTGACCGCCGCTGCGGGCGGCGGCCACAGCTCGGTGTAGGCGGCCAGAATGGCGGCGATCTCGGCGGGCGTCGCCCAAGGACGGATGTCGAGGCCGGGCGGTACCTCGATGGAGGCGCTCGACACCACCAAGAGCTCCGTGGACTCGGGATCCGCCATCAGAGCGGCACGTTGCCGTGCTTGCGTTGCGGCAGTTCGATGTGCTTCGAACGCAAGACCGCGAACGCCGCCACGACCTTGGCGCGGGTGTCGACGGGATCGATCACGTCGTCGACGAAGCCCTGTTCGGCCGCGATGTAGGGATTGGCGAACCGAGCGGTGTAGTCGGCCACCAACTCGGCTTTGCGAGCAACCGGATCGGCTGACGACTGGAGCTCGCGCCGGTTGATGATCTCGACGGCGCCCTGTGGCCCCATCACCGCCAGCTCGGCCGACGGCCACGCCAGGGCCACGTCGCACCCGACCGACTTCGAGTCCATGACAACGTAGGCACCGCCGTAGGCCTTCCGGGTGGTGACCTGGACGCGCGGCACGGTGGCTTCGCAGTAGGCGTAGAGCAGCTTGGCGCCGTGGCGGATGATGCCACCGTATTCCTGGTCGACGCCGGGAAGGAACCCGGGCACGTCGACGAGGGTGAGCAAGGGGACGTTGAAGGCGTCGCAGGTGCGTACGAACCGAGCCGCCTTCTCGGACGACTCGATGTCGAGCACCCCGGCGAGCACCATGGGCTGGTTGCCCACCACCCCGATGGCGTGCCCGTCGATACGCGCGAACCCGCACACGATGTTGGGCGCCCATCGGGCGTGGTACTCGAGGAACTCGCCGTCGTCGACGATGGCGTCGATCACCTGTCGCATGTCGTAGGGCTGATTCGAGCTGGGCGGGAGGATCGTGGCCAGCTCGGGGCAGAGGCGCGCCGGATCGTCGGTGGGGGGGAACGCAGGAGGGCCCTCGAGGTTGTTGGCGGGGAGATAGGCCAGCAGCGTCTTGACCTCGTCGAGCACTTCCTCCTCGCTGACACCGGTGAAGGTGGCGACCCCGGACTTGCTGGCATGGCTGATGGCTCCGCCGAGCTCCTCGAGGGTGACCTCTTCGCCGGTGACGGTCTTGACCACATCGGGGCCGGTGATGAACATGTGCGACTTCTCGCGAACCATGAAGATGAAGTCGGTCATGGCCGGGCTGTACACCGCTCCACCGGCGCAGGGGCCGAGGATCACGCTGATCTGCGGGATGATGCCCGATGCTGCGACATTGCGACGGAAGATCCCGCCGTAGCTGTCGAGGCTGGCCACACCCTCCTGGATGCGCGCGCCGGCGCCGTCGTTGAGCCCGATGAGCGGGGCGCCCGTGGACAGCGCGAGATCCATCACCTTCTGGATCTTGGCGGCGAACACCTCGCCGAGGGCGCCGCCCATCACGGTGAAATCCTGAGAGAAAACGAACACCTTGCGCCCGTCGACGGTGCCCCACCCGGTGACGACACCGTCGGTGTAGGGCCGATCGGGGAGGCCCGCCTCGTGGGCCCGATGACGGGCCAGCATGTCGAGCTCGTGGAACGATCCCGGATCGAGCAGGTAGTCGAGCCGTTCTCTCGCGAGCATCTTGCCCTTGGCGTGCTGACGTTCGATCGATCGCGCCGAGCCGGCCACCATCGCCTCGCCCTTGCGTCGGCGCAGGTCGGCCAGCTTGTCGTCGAGCGAGGAGGCGGGCGCAGCGTCGGTCATGGTTGCCGCATGGTACTCGCGGCGTTCGAAGCGGGCCGCACGTCGGCTGGACGAGCCGTAGGCTTCGACGATGAACAGCACTCCAGACCGACGGTTCGATGTCGTGGTGTTCGGCGCCACCAGCTTCGTCGGCCAGATCCTGTGTCGCCATCTCGTCGAACGGCACGGCACCGACGCATCGCTGCGGTGGGCGATAGCGGGCCGCAATCGGACCAAGCTCGATCAGGTCGCGTCCGACACCGGTGCCGACGTCGAACGCATCGTGGCCGACGCCTCCGACGTCGACGCCATGCGGTCACTGGTGGCATCTACGCGTGTGGTCGTATCCACTGTCGGGCCGTACGCGCTGTTCGGTTCCGAGCTGGTTGCCGCCGCCGCCGAGGCCGGCACCGACTACTGCGACCTGAGTGGCGAGCCACAGTGGATGCGGCGCATGATCGAGAAGCACCACGAGGCGGCGGCAGCCAGCGGTGCTCGCATCGTGCACAGCTGCGGATTCGACTCGATCCCGTCGGACCTCGGTGTGTGGTTCACCCAGCAGCAGGCCCACCACCGGTTCGGTGAACCGTGCACCCAGGTCTCCATGCGGGTGAAAGCGTGGAAGGGCACGGCCAGTGGCGGAACGATCGCCAGCATGCTCAATGCGGTCGACGAGGCGATGGGCGACAAGGAGCTCCGCCGGGTCATGGGCAGTCCGTACGCACTGGTCCCTCCGGACACACCCAAGGGCCCGCGTCAACCCGAGGTCCGACTTCCCACCCGCGACGGGGCTTCGGGCGCCTGGGTGGCGCCGTTCGTGATGGCCGCGATCAACACCAAGATCGTGCATCGCACCCATGCCCTGCTCGGGCGGCCGTGGGGCGAGCAGTTCCGGTACGACGAGGCCATGATGACGGGCACCGGCCCCCTCGGCGCCGTCAAGGCGTCGGCCATGGTGGGCGGTCTGGGCGGGTTCATGGCCCTCGCGGCGGTGAAGCCGAC
This sequence comes from Acidimicrobiales bacterium, assembly GCA_024638845.1. Classification (GTDB taxonomy): domain Bacteria; phylum Actinomycetota; class Acidimicrobiia; order Acidimicrobiales; family JAHEJN01; genus JAHEJN01. Next base: position 65,434 of record JAHEJN010000003.1, read on the forward strand.
TCGCCACCTGCTCGGCTGGGTTCTGCCCGAGCCCGGCGAGGGACCGAGCCCCGAAGCGCAGCTCGCGGGCTTCTACGACATCCGCTTCTACGGCACGACGGCGAGCGGAGACACCATCGTCACCAGGGTCACCGGCGACCAGGATCCCGGATACGGGTCAACGGCCAAGATGCTCGGCGAGGTTGCGGTGGCGTTCCTCGATCTCGATCGTTCCGATGTCGGTGGCGGGTTCCTCACGCCGGCCACGGCCTTCGGCGACGACCTCGTCGACCGCCTCGTCGCCCACGCCGGGCTCACCTTCGGCGTCGTGGAACCCTGACCCTCCCCCGTCGGACGGGACTGCCTCAGTGGAGCTCGCGAGCGGTCTGATCGCGCAACATGCGCCGTCCGGCCAGGCCGCCGGTGTCGATCTTGAAGCTGACCTCGGTGTCGTCGAGCTCGGTTCGTGACCGTTCATGGATCAGGTTGAGGCAGTCGACGTCCTGCAGTACGACGTCCCGGTTCATGCGATGGATGAACTCGTCGACCTCGGGGTCGTCGATGGCGAAATCGCGGGCCACGGCCCAGAAGTCGAGCGTGGCGTCGTCGTCGGCCGGCGTGATGGCGTAGAGCACCTTCACGTGGGCGGCCTGTTCGTCGTCGCCATCGGGAGCGACACCGGCCGGCGCCACCCTCACGTGGAGCAGATAGAAGCCGGGCGGGTGGTACTCGATGTCCTGCCAGCGGTCGATCGGGGTCTCGAGGCCGGTCGACTCGCGGTAGAAGGGCGGGCATTCGACGCTCTCCATGTGTCGGCTCACGTAGATGACCTCCTCGTAGTCGTCCACGTTGGTCTCGATCGGCGTCTCGGCCACCTCGGGGGTGCCGATGTACCCGGCATGCAGGAACGTCTCGTGGGACAGGTCGAGAAGATTGTCGATCAGTAGCCCGTAGGGCGCATCGAGGGGTTCCATCCCGTTGACCGTGGCCCACCGCTCGTCACCGAACCAGGGCACGTCGGGGATCGCGCTGTGATCGGGCTGGCCGGGATCGCCCATCCACACGAACACCCACGGCGCCTTCTCGACCAGGGGGCGCACGGTCACGTCGGCCCGGCTCGGGATGCGGTCCTGACCGGGCGCCCACGTGCAGGTTCCGCACGAGTCGAACCGGAGCCCGTGGTAGCCGCACTGGATCTCGTCGCCGATCAGCTCGCCGGCCGACAGCGGATACCGACGATGCGAGCACCGGTCGGCCATCGCCACCGCCTCGCCGGCCTCGGTGCGGAACAGCACGAGGTGCTCGCCGGCGACGGTGCGGGGAAGCAGCGAACGACCGACCTCGTCGGAGGACGCGATCACGTACCAGTGCGCCTTGGGATAGGTGCGGGACAGGTGGACCGCCGTTTCGCGGATCGGTTTCGTGGTCATGGTCGTCATGTCGCCACTCCTGAGGTCGTATCACTCTCTGGACATACGTCCGACTAGTGGACATACGATACCCCATCGCACCCCCCGGTGGAAGCGCGAATGATCACCCCCGGCAACGCCCTAGGGTGACGCCATGCGCCGGATCTGTGTCTTCTGTGGATCGTCCGACGGGAACCAGGCGGCGCACTCCGCGCTCGCCGTTCGACTGGGGCAGATGTTCGCCGAACGCGACATCGGTCTGGTCTACGGGGGTGGACGCGCCGGGATCATGGGCACCATCGCCAACGCCACCATGGCCGCCGGCGGCGAGGTGATCGGGGTGATCCCCCAGGGACTGTTCGGCGGCGAGATCCCCAACGAGGACATCACCGAGCTGCACCGGGTGCCCGACATGCACGCCCGCAAGTCGCTCATGTACAGCTTGAGCGACGGTTTCATCGCTCTGCCCGGCGGCTTGGGAACCCTCGAGGAGGTGTTCGAGGCCGCCACCTGGACCACCCTGCGGCTCCACGACACGCCCAAGCGCGTGGTGTTGCTCGATCCCGACGGATTCTGGGCCGACCTGATCTCGTTCCTCGACGCCGTGGTCGATGCCGGCTTCGTTCGTCCCTCCAACCGGCGGGTGATCGCCAGGGCGACCTCACCAGAAGAAGCGCTGGAGATGCTGAAGGTCGAGCTCGACACCGAGGGCTCGCCGTTCCTGGCCGCACCGGAAGACGCCGTCTGAGCCCACCGCGCCCGAACCACTCGAACCGGCGCGGTACCGTGCCGGTCTTGGCCCCGGTCGACTCGATCTCCATCGGCTTCCCGTCGCGGCGTACGATGCTGATGGTCACCTTCGCCGCGTTCTTGCTGATCGGCGTGCCCGAAGGTGTCCTCGGCACCGCCTGGCCCGAGATCCGCGACAGCGTCGGTCGGTCGACGTCGGACCTCGGGCTCGTTCTCGTGGCCTACACCGGCGGATACCTCCTGGCCTCGTTGTTGTCGGGCCACCTCGCCGAACGGCTCGGGCTGGGCCAGGCGCTCGTCACCGCCGCCTCGGCGAGCATGGCCGGCGGTCTCGTGTTCGCGCTCACCGGCTTGTGGGCCGGAGTGCTGATTGGTGCCTTCCTGATGGCGTGCGGCAGCGGCATCACCGATTCGGGACTCAACACGTACCTCACGTTGCATCACGACGCCCGAGCCATGAACACCGCCCACGGGCTCTTCGGGGTGGGCGCCACCCTCGGACCGCTGGCCATCGAGGCGTCACTGCGCGGCGGTGCATCATGGGAGATCGTCTACATCGGCATGTCGATGGCGAGCGCCGTCCTCGTACTCCTGTATTTGGCTCACCGTGACATCGCCGACACCTCCGCCGTTCCGATCGCGGCCGAGACGGCCGAGGGTCGCGACGCCAGGCTCCTGGTGGCGGCATTGCTCGCCGTCTTCCTCTTCTACGTCGCCACCGAGGCGTCGGTCGGTGCCTGGACGTTCAGCCTGCTCACGGAGAGCCGCGGTGTCGACGACACGGTCGGCCGCATCTTCGTTTCGGCCTTCTGGGCCGGTCTCACCCTGGGCCGCTTCGGCCTCGGCTGGCTCGGCCATCACCTGCACCTGCGGTCCCTGCTGCGGTTGTCGGTCGTCGGAACCGGAATCGGCGTGGCCGCCCTGTCCTTCGATCCCTTCCCCGGCGCCGACTTGCTCGCGTTGCCCGTCACCGGCCTGGCCATGGCCGGCGTCTTCCCCGCCCTGGTACTCCTCACCCCCGGCTGGCTCGGGTCGGGTCGCACCGCTCGGATCGTCGGCTATCAGCTGGCGGCATCCAGCCTCGGCGCCGTCGGCGCCGCCGCCTTCACCCGCCAGCTGGTCGAGGCCCGTGGCGAGAGCGCGATCGCAGCTGCCCTCGCCACCGCCGCGGCCGGTCTCATGGTCACCTTCGGCGTGCTCGACCGACTCGCCCCCCGCCGTCGCGCCGACCTCGCGGCGGGCGCCGCGGTCTGATCGGGGAGTAGCGTCTCACCGTGGATCTTCCCGTGATGCCGCCACTGAAGCCGATGCTGGCCAAGGCCGTCCACGAGGTTCCCGACACCCCCGATCTCGCGTACGAGCCGAAGTGGGACGGGTTCCGGTGCATCGTGTTTCGCGACGGTGACGAGATCGAGCTCGGCAGCCGCAACGAGCGACCCTTCAACCGCTACTTCCCCGAGCTGCTCGAGCCGCTCAAGGAGAGCCTCCCCGCCCGATGTGTGGTCGACGGCGAGCTCATCGTGCGCATCGACGGTGAGCTCGACTTCGATGCGCTCGGTCAACGCATCCACCCGGCCGACTCGCGGGTGCAGATGCTCGCCGAGAAGACTCCAGCAGAGTTCATCGCCTTCGACGTGATCGCCGTCGGTGATCTCGATCTCACCGACGAGTCCTTCGCGGTGCGCCGGGGTGTGCTCGAACGCCTGGCCGAGGATTTCGCCGGGCCGGTGCTGCTCACGCCGAGCACCACCGACCGCGAGACCGCCGTCGAGTGGTTCACCCGTTTCGAGGGCGCCGGGCTCGACGGGTTGATGGCCAAGCCGCTCGATGGGACCTACGTGCCCGACAAGCGGGTTCAGATCAAGGTGAAGCACAAGCGCACCGTCGACTGCGTGGTTGCGGGGTACCGCATGCACAAGAGCGGCGACGGAGTCGGCTCGCTCATCCTCGGCCTCTACGGCGACGACGACTCACTCTGGCACGTCGGTGTCGCCGCCAGCTTCCGCGCCTCGATGCGCGCCGAGCTCCTCGACGAGCTGGCTCCGTACCGACTCGAGGACATCACCGAGCATCCGTGGGCGTCATGGGCCGACGAGAGCGCCCACACCACCGGATCGATGCCCGGCGCGCCGAGCCGCTGGGGCAACGATCGCGACCAGTCGTGGATCCCGCTGCGCATCGAGCGGGTCGCGGAGGTGTCGTATGCGCATGCGAGCAACGGCCGCTTCCGGGGCACCACCTCGTTCGTGCGTTGGCGACCCGACCGCGATCCCGAGAGCTGCCGGCTCACCCAGCTCGTCCAGTCCGACCCGCTTCCCTTCGCCGAGGTGCTCGCGGCGAAGGGCTGACGGCTCGGAGCTCAGTCGTTGCTCCTCGCCCGGCTGGGTGCAACTCGTGGCGGCTCGTTCGGTTGTTTGGGGTACACCGGGGGCCATGGGGCGTCCATCAGCCCCGCCGCCATGTCGGCGGCCGACATCGCCAGCAACGGTTCGATCGACTGCGGGTGGCTGTACATGGCCTCCCACGGGTCGCCGTGGGTCACCCGGTCGAGCACCGCAGTAATGGTGAGGGCATCGGGGTCGACGGCGGAGAGCTCGTCCCAGGTGAAGGGCGTGCTGACCTGGGCACCGACCCGGGCCCGCACCGACCACGCGCCGAACACCGTCTTGTGCGGAGCGTTCTGATTGAAGTCGACGAACACACGCGTGCCGCGCTCCTCCTTCCACCACGCCGCGGTGACGAGATCGGGCCGTCGGCGTTCGAGCTCACGGGCGGCGGCCACCGCAGCGGCACGGACCTCGTAGGAGTCCCACCGAGGTTCGAGGCGTACGAACACGTGAATCCCCTTCGATCCCGTGGTTTTGGGGTACGAGGCGATCCCCAGCTCGTCGAACAGGGTCTTGACCTCGCTCGCCGCTTCGCGCACCTGATCGAAGACGACCCCTGGTGTGGGATCGAGATCGATACGCAGCTCGTCGGTGTGGTCGGGGTCGACGGCGAGGTAGGGCCACGGGTGGAAGCCGAGGCAGCCGAGGTTGACCGCCCACACCACGTGTGCGATGTCGGTGACCACGAGGGCGTTCGACGTGGTGCCGTTCGGTGTCGACACCACGGTGGTCTCGAGCCATTCCGGTGCGCCCTCGGGCACTCGCTTCTGGAAGAACGACTTGCCGCTGGCGCCGTCGGGAAAGCGCTGCATCAGGGTCGGTCGTCCGCCCATTGCGGCCAGAAGTGGGTCGGTGACGGCGATGTAATAGTCGATGAGATCGAGCTTGGTCTCGCCGCGCCTCGAGAAGAACACCTTGTCGGGATGGGTGACGCGCACCTCGCGGCCGGCCAGCCCGAGCATGATCGGGTCAGTCACGCCGTTGCCCGGCGCCAGGGGGGACATGACCGTGGGCCACGGCCTCGGCCAGGATCGCCTCGACCATGTCGGCCACCGCGGGTGCTCCGGGTCGGATGGCGGCGATCACCTCGGTGATGCGGTCGGCCGCGATGCCGTGGTCGTGCCACGGGCGCCCACCGTTGGCCGCGTTGAGCAGGAACGGCTGGGCCCGGTCGCACGCGTAGGCGAAGCGGCCCTCGGCCGTCGAACCGGTCTCGTACTCGTCCCACAGCTCCCGCAACTCGGACCCCTGCCGGCCAGGGAGCAGCCCGAAGATGCGGTCGGCCGCGGCGTTCTCGAGGGAGAGCTTCGCCTCGGCTGCATCCGCGTCGTAGAAGTAGGTGTCGCCGGCATCGGCCTCGACGATGTCGTGGACCAGCAGGATCTCGACCACCCGGCTGAGGTCGACCGGTTCCGCCGCGTAGGGAGCGAGAGCCATCGCCATCATCGCCACGTGCCACGAGTGTTCGGCCGTGTTCTCGCGCCGAGTGCCGTCGACGAGAACCGATCTCCGCTCGACCGTCTTCAGCCGATCGAGGTCGAGTACGAACTCCAGTCTCGACCCGAGGTCGGCATCTCGGGCCGCGACCAGATCGACCATGCGATCGCGATCGAGGGGACGATGCTCCTCATCGAGGTGGTAAGCGAGGAACTGCACCCGCTTGGCGCCACCGTCGGTGTCCTGCTCGCCGACGGGGCGGAATCCGAACCGGCGATGGAAGCGGAGCGAGCCGTCGTTGCGCGGCCGCACGTTCACCTCGGCGGCCAGGACTCGCGCGCCGTCGGCCCGGCCCCAGTCGACGAAGGCCTGATACAGCCGTGCGCCGAGGCCCCGGCCTCGATGATCCGCGCGCACGACCACCCGATCGACATAGAGGAAGCCGTGCGGATACCGCTCACAGAACGCCCGATAGTTGAGGCTCTCGTAGGCCAGCCCGGGGCCGTGCAGGCCCACGAGGAATGCCACGAGCTCGCCGTGGCGTTCGGCGACCGTGAACCATCGGGCCTGCTCGGCGAGAAGCGACAGCGATGCAGTGTCGAGGCGGCCCACCGCCGGTACCGCGGCGTTGTTCATGGGCAGGACCACGTCGAGGTCCTCGGGTGTGGCCGGCCGGAGCTCGACGGGCTTCACGACACCGGCGCGAGCCGCTCGGCTCGCGCGACGAGCTGTGGCGCACCGAGCTGGGCGCACAACTCGGCGAACGCGGGCGTCGGACCGGCCCACCGCAGATCGTCGACCGACTCGAACAGGTCGAGATCGGTGATCACCGTGGCGATGGTGCGGTAGAGCATCGCTTCGTCGCGGTGGTCGGCGAGCGTGGCGGCCAGCTTCGCGGCGCCTCGCACCGTGACGTCCCACTCGTCGGCCGAGTCGGGGATGTGCTCGATGTGGCCGTATCGGGCCAGCACGACCGACGACGACTTCGCACCCCAACCGGGCAGGCCGGGGAAGCCGTCGGCGGTGTCGCCCACGAGGCCGAGGTAGTCGGCGATCGACTCGGGCCCCACTCCGAACTTCTCGATGACCGCCGCACGATCGATGAGGAGCTGCTGGCGACGGTCGTACTGCACGATGCGGCCGTCGGCGCTCACACACTGCCCGAGATCCTTGTCGGGGGTGCAGATGATCGCCCGTTCGACCCGTGGGTCAGCGGCCGCCGCGACGGCCGCGGATGCGAGCGCGTCGTCGGCCTCGTGGTCGACCATCGCGAACACGGCGAACCCGGCGACGCGGAGCGCATCCTCGATCTCGGGGAACTGAGCGAACAAATCGGGGTCGACTCCTGAACCGTCCTTGTAACCCTCGTACAGGTCGTTGCGAAACGACTCGATGACATGATCGGTGGCCACGCCCACATGGGTTGCGCCGTCACGTACCAGATCGAGCATGCTCGACAACACGCCGATCGTGGCGCCGTGGCGTGGGTCACGGTTGTTCGGGCCGTAGTGGAAACGGAACAGCTCATAGGTGCCGTCGACGAGGTGCACGTGCATCGTCCCAGCGTGACACAAGAGCGGAGCAGCCGCTCCCCCCAACCGACGGGTCAGCGACTAGAGTCGTCGCAAACGGAGGAGGGTTGAATTGTGGGCCTGACCCCTGCCGACATCACCAATACATCGTTCACGCAAGCGCGTAAGGGCTACGACACCAGCGAGGTCGACGAGTTCCTTCGCGCGCTCGCAGCCAAGGCGGCCGAAGAGCCACCCGAGGAGTACGGCCAGCTCGGCGACGAGGTCGCCTCGGTGCTGCGCGCCGCCAACGAGACCGCGTCGTCGATCCGGGCCAAGGCCGAGGCCGAGGCTGCCGCCGTGGTGGCCACCGCCGAGCAGTCGCGCCTCGAGATCGAGCAGACCCGCATGGACGCCGAGGCCGAGATCAGCCGCTCGTTGCTCGAAGCCGAAACCTACGCAACCGAGACCCGTCAGGACGCCGACACGTATCTCGCCACGACTCGACGCGAGGCCGACGACTACGCCGCCCACATCCGCCAAGCCGCCGACACCCACGACGACGTCACCCGTACCGACGCCGACGACTACGCCCAGACCACACGCGAGACCGCACTCGAAGAAGCCAGCGCGATCCGCTCCCAAGCCGAGGAAGACGCCCAGCGGCGCTCGGCAGCACTGGTGGCGGCGGCCCAGGAGCGGGTGACCGAGCTCGAGGGTGCGGAGGCCGAGATCCGCTCGCGGGTGCAGTCGATCGCCGTCGAGATCCAGCGCCTCGCCGACATGGGCAACGGCGTGATCGACTTACGCGAACGCCGGCGTTCCGGCGTCGATTCCGAAGAGGATGCCGTACCGACGTCACGAGCGATCTGGACCGCCGTCGGCGACGCCATGGCCGGCCCCGAGACGCCCACCCAGGAATCCTCTGCTTCATGACCACGGTCATCGCAGCAGGCGCCCGCACTCCCATCGGGAAGCTGTCAGGAGCGCTCGGCTCGCTCTCGGGAACCGACCTCGGTGGCGTTGCGATCGTCTCCGCACTCGAACGGGCGGCCGTCGAGCCCGACGAGGTCGACTACGTGATCATGGGGCAGGTTCTCCAGGCGGGTGCCGGTCAGGCGTCCTCGCGCCGGGCGGCAGCCAACGCGGGCATTCCTCTGACCGTCCCGGCGACCACGATCAACAAGGTGTGCCTGTCGGGGATACACGCGATCTATCTGGCCCATCGGATGGTGCAGTCCGGTGACGCCGACATCGTGGTGGCGGGGGGCATGGAGTCGATGACCCAGGCGCCCTACCTCCTTCCCGGTGCCCGTGCCGGGTTTCGCGCCGGCGACCAGACCGTGGTCGACTCGTTGTTCCACGACGGCCTGTTCTGTGCCCTCGAAGCCTGCCTGATGGGCGAGGCGACCGACCGCTACGGCGCGTCGGCGGGCCTGTCTCGCCTGGCCCAGGACGAGATCGCGGCGGCCTCGCACGAACGGGCGTCCCGCGCGACCAAAGACGGACTCTTCGCCGACGAGATCGTGGCCGTCGTCGTTCCCCAACGCCGAGGTGAGCCGACGTCGGTCGGAGAAGACGAGGGGATACGGGCCTCGACCACGGTCGAGTCGCTCTCGGGACTGCGGCCCGCCTTCAGCGCCGCCGGCAACATCACTGCGGGCAACGCCAGCCAGATCAGCGACGGCGCCTCGGCCGTCGTGGTCATGAGCGCCGCCACCGCCGCCCGTCGCGGCGTCGCCCCACTGGGCGAGATCGTCAGCTACGGGCAGGTGGCCGGACCCGACCCCTCACTGCTGCATCAGCCGTCGAATGCGATTCGCGCCGCCCTCGAAGGCACCGACGTCACGCTCGATCAGCTCGACGTCTTCGAGATCAACGAGGCCTTCGCTGCCGTCGCGGTGGCCTCGATGGCCGACCTGGGCATCGACGCATCGGTGACCAACGTGAACGGCGGTGCCATCGCGCTCGGCCACCCCATCGGGGCGTCGGGCAATCGACTCGTGCTCACGCTCTTGCACGAGCTCCGCCGCCGCGGTGGCGGCCACGGCACCGCAGCCCTGTGCGGCGGCGGCGGCCAGGGCGACGCCATCATCGTCCGCGTCTGAGCCGGGTCATTCGATTCCGACCCCCGAATTGCTTCACGTTACGGTTTGATTACACTGTGCGGCGGCTCGTAACCGTCGACCTCCCCCCGGCGAGCCCCCTGATTTCCCGTGCGCACCCGTCTCCTTCCTGCCTTCGTCTCGTCGCTCCTGCTCGTAGGAGTGCTGGGCATCGCGCCTGCGCCGGCCCAGGACTCGCTCGAAGATGCTCGGGCCGAACGTGAAGAGCTGCGGCGCCAGGCCGCCGAGGTCGCCGCCGAGATCGACCTGCTCGGCGCCCAGGACGCCGAGGTCGCCCAGGCCCTGGCCGACCTCGAGGCGTTCGTGGCCCAGACCCAGGCCGACATCGACGCGGCCGAGCTGGCCATTGCCCAGGCCGAGGCCGAAGCCGCAGCCACCGACCTCGAGGTCGAACGGCTCGACGGGGACATCGGTGCGGCCCGCGAGGTGGTGCGCACCTTCGCCGTCACGGCCTACGTGGCTCCCGGCGGCTCCGACCTCGACAACCTCCTGTCCTCCGACGACCCTCGAACCAGCGAGCTGCGGAAGTTCTTCGTCGAGCTGGCCGGCGGCAACGCCGACGACGCCGTCGGCGAGCTACGACGGCTCCAGGACGACCAGGACGCATTGCGTCTGGTTGCCGAGGAGGCCAGAGATCGAGCTGACACCAGTCGCCAGGAGCTCGAGGTCAAGCTCAACGAGCTGAGGGACGCGATTGCGGCCCAGGAATCCATTCGGGCCGACATCGAGCGCCGAATCGAGGAGTGGGAGGGGGAGTCGGCCGCCCTGGCCGCCGCCGACGCGGAGGTCACCGCGATCATCCAGGCCGAAGAGGCCCGTATCGAGGCGGCCCGTCAGGCCGAGATCCAGCGCCAGGCCGACCTCGAACGCCAGCGACTGGCCGAGGAGCAGCGGCTGGCGGAACTCGAGCGGCAGCGCCAGCTCGCCGAGCAACCCGCCGAGCAACCCGCCGCCACCGAGGAGACCACCCCCGACGACGGCACCGTCGTCGACCCGCCGGCGCTGCCCCCGGTCGATGCGCCCAGCAGCTTCGTCTGGCCGGTCAGCGGCGCCGTCGTCTCCCAGTTCGGGTTCCGGATCCACCCGATCTTCGGGACCGAACGCTTCCATTCGGGCATCGACATCAACGCCGGGACGGGGACACCGATCGCCGCGTCGGCGGGCGGCGTGGTCATCACGTCGGGGTGGATGGACGGCTACGGCAACACGGTGATCATCGATCACGGTGGCGGTTTCGCCACGCTCTACGGGCACCAGTCGCAGCTGGCGGTGTCGGCGGGTCAGTCGGTGAACCAGGGCGCGATCGTCGGATACGTCGGCTCCACCGGCTGGTCGACCGGACCGCACCTGCATTTCGAGATCCGGATCGGTGGCTCACCGGTCAACCCGCTCGGGTACCTGTAGGCCCGGCATCCTGAGACGGTGTCCAACCCCTCCCTAATCTCGTGACCGTGTCGCGGATGTTGATCATCGGAGCCATCCTGTCGACGCTTCTCGTCGGCCCGGCCGCGGCCTCGCCTGGCGGACCGCCGGCCGAGGAGACCACGACATGGTTCTTCACGAATCAGCTGGCCGGCGGCGCGGCGGCCTTCTCGGTGGCCTTTGGTGATGCCGACGCCGAGAGCTACCTGAGCGGCGACTGGGATGGAAGCGGCGTCGACGGCCTGGCGGTTCGCTCCGGGCGCCTGTACCGACAGTACGACCTCCAGACCGGAACGACCACCACGGTTTCCTTCGGACGTTCGGGCGACGAGGTGTTCGTCGGCGACTGGGACGGCAACGGCACCGACACCCTCGCCGTCCGACGCGGCAACGTCTTCCTCGCCAGTTCCACGGGTCGATCAGGCGTCGCCGACATCGTGTTCTCCTACGGACGGGCCGGTGACGAGGTGTTCGTCGGCGACTGGGACGGCAACGGCACCGACACCCTCGCCGTCCGACGCGGCAACCGGTTGTTCGTGCGCAACTCGGTCACCACGGGCCCGGCCGACATGGTTCTGGCCTACGGCCGGCTGAACGACGCGGTTCTGGTCGGCGATTTCGACGGTGATGGCACCGATACCTTCATGGTGCGGCGAGGCAAGGAGTACCACGTGCGGAACGACCTTCGCTCCGGTCCGGCGTCGATCTCGTTCTCCTATGGACGCCCCACCGATCAGGTCACTCTCGGCGACTGGGACGGCGACGGCAAGGACACTGCGGCGGTACGGCGGGTCGGTGTGCCGCTGCCGAACGCGCCGTCGATCACCGGCGCTCGCTTCGTCGGCCACTACGGGTCGAGTGCGACACCGCTGCTCGGCGTGCTGGGCGAGGGCACCGTCGCCGACTCGGCCCGCCGGGTTGCCGCTCGCGCCGCCGCGTGGGCGGGATTCGGATTGCCCACAGTGCCTGTCGCGGAGTTCATCGCCACGATCGCCAACGCGTCGCCGGGCCCGCATGGCGATTGGAGCGTCCGCATCCCCCACAACGAGATCCGGCCCTACATCGAAGCCATGCGCTCGGTGGGCGGCATCACCGTGCTCGATCTCCAACCCGGTCAATCCGACTTCCTGACCCAGGCCAAGGAGTACGAGGCGTTGTTACGTGAACCCGACGTCCACCTGGCGCTCGACCCCGAATGGCGGATGCAGCCGGGACAGATACCCGCACAGGTGATCGGCTCGGTAGATGCCTCCGAGATCAATGCGGTCACCGCCTGGCTCGACGACCTCGTCGCGACCAACGAGCTCCCACCCAAGCTGGTGATCGTGCATCAGTTCACGCCGTTCATGGTGACCAATCGAGACCGGCTCGCCCCTCGCGACAACCTCACCATGATGGTCCACATCGACGGTTTCGGCAGCCCCGAGGCCAAGGTCTCCCGCGTGAACGAGCTTCGCCCCACACCACCGATCCTGCTCGGATTCAAGCTGTTCCTCGATGAGGACACCCGAGTGATGACTCCTGCCGAGGTGATCGAACGGCTTTCTCCCGATCCGATCTACGTGTCGTACCAGTGACCGGTCGGCTCAGGATCGGGAGAGCTCCCTCCACAGGCGGCTGAACGCCGCCGCCGAACGACCCCCGGGGAAGGCGATCGCCACCGGTTGGCGCTTCTCGCAGGCCCGCTCGATCTCGACCGTCTCGGGGATCCAGGTGGACAGGATGTCGCGGCGTCCGGCGCGCAGGTCGTCGACGAAGGCGGCGTGACGGGCCAGCATCGGGTCGACCATGCTGAAGAACCCGCGCACGCGAGTGTCGGCTTTCGGGTCACGGTCGACGAAGTCGACGAACTGATCGAAGGAGCGCACGGCCAGCATGGAGGGGACGATCGGGACCACGACTTCGGCTCCGACCCCGACGACGGATGTCACCGCCGAGTCGACACCGGCCGGAAGATCGAGCACCAGGAGCTCGTAGTTGCCGTGCTCAGCGGCAACGATCCGCGCGAGCTGTCTGCTGTGGACCAGGGTCGACCCCGAGTCGAAGGTGGTGTCGGCGGGAATGACCGAGAGACCATCGATGGAGGTGCGGACGGCGCCGTGGTGGGTCTGGCGCCGGAACAGGCCCGCACGCGGCGGGGGTTGGGTCACGGGTTCGACTCCGGTGAGATGGCACGCCGCCGCCTGCGGGTCGAGATCCCACACGACGGCCCGCAGTCCCGACAGCGCCGCGGCCGTCGCCACGTTGACGGCGGCCGTGGTCTTGCCCACCCCGCCCTTGACCGCGGCAAACGCCAGAATGCGCATGCAGCGGACCCTATCGGCCCAGTGTGCGCCGCTCCCCACCTTCGGGGCCGGCACCTTCGCGAATGACAGATCGGGATCTGTGGCCTAGTTTGAGAACGGAGCAACACAACGTCGTGCGTTCCTGTCCGGGCCGATCCTGCGAAAGGAGCACCATGCGAATCTCCGAACTCCTCGACGGCAAGGGCCATCGAGTTGCGACCGTCGATCCCGCCGACCGCGTCTCCGACGCCATCGCCCTGCTCGCCGAGTGGGGCATCGGTGCGCTCGTGGCGTCAGCCGACGGCAAGACCATCGCCGGCATCATCTCCGAGCGCGACATCGTGCGCAGCCTGGCCGAAGAGCAAGAATGGACACTCCGGCTGCGGGTCGACGACCTCATGACCAAGTCCGTCGTCACGTGCGCTGCGACCGACACGGTCGACTCCTTGATGAGCCTCATGACCGCCAATCGCATTCGCCACGTTCCGGTGGTCGAAGACGACGAGCTCATCGGCATCGTCAGCATCGGCGACGTCGTCAACATCCGCCTCCAGGAGCTCGAGGCCGAGGCGTCCGCGGTCCACGACTACATCACACTGGGTCGCTGATCACCCGAATCGGCTCAGTCGTCGAAAGCCGCGGCGGCATCGAGGGCGTCGGCGATCAACTGCGGTAGGGCAACGGCCTCGTCGAGGGTACGAACGTGGACGACGGGGACCATGGGGCGTGACACGAGCGACACCGCCGCGACGTGGTCACGCTCGGGTGGTGCGAGCGCAGGGCCCAGGACCACGATGTCGTGCTCGAGGCCGGCGACCCGCGATTCGTACACATCGGGGTCGAGGACCGCGATGCAGCGGTGTCCAGCCGGCTCGAGGATCTCCGCCGCGGCCTCGGCCATGTCGGCATAGCGACCCATGAGCAGAACGACAGCCAACGCAACCTCCTCCGCGCCCCCTCGGTGAAGAGCCGCGACCGATCGTACTGCGCGACGATGCACGGAGTCCGGAGGCTGCCATGCTGCGGTGACCTGACCGGGGGTGGGCTAGCGCAATGTGGGCCGATGTGCTCAACTTCGGGCTCGACACGACCGATCACACGATCGGAAGCTGCTTCGGCCTACGGTGCACACTCGTCGGAGGCCCCGATCCCATCCGGGGTCTCCACGGCTCGTCGAAAGGACCACATGCGGTACGGAATCGCGTCGGCAATGGCCACGGTGGCCGTGTTGCTCACGATCATTGCGGGCCCCGGCTGGTTCGCCAAGCACAACCTCTACGAGACCGACGTCGTGGTCGAACGGGTCGACACGACTCTCGATGACGAGCGGGTCCAGCTCGCGATCGCCGAGAAGGTCAGCGACCAGTTGTTCCTGCTGGCAGGAATCGACCGCGACGCAGCCGTCGAGGCCATCGAGGAGACCGACCCTGAAGCCGAAGCCGATCCCGATGCGACATCCGAAGCGTCGCTCTTTCCCACGCCCACCCCAGAGGTCGAGGAGAACGACGAGACGAATGATCTCCTCGCCGATCTCCCCATCGCCGAGGCCATCCAGTCCGTCGCCACCGAACGAGCGGCGCTGATCGTCGCATCGAACCGGCTCGACCCCCAGATCCAGGAGGCAGTGCGTCAATCGCACGAGGAGTTCCTCGAGGTCGTCGACGGGACGCGGCCGCCGAACTCGGAGGGCGAGGTCACGATCGACCTCGAACCCGTCGTCGTGGAGACGCTCGACGCCATCGCCGACGACCCGATCCTGGGCTTCCTGAGTACGAGCGAAGTCGAGATCGGCGATTCCACCTTCATCGTCGCACGAGAGGGTCAGGGCGGAGGGGTGTGGTGGGGGATGCTCGAGAAGTTCCCCAACTGGACGAACCTGGCCATCTTCGGCATCTTCGTGCTCCTGGGCGGCGCCATCATTCTCTCGCCCGAACGCGACCGCATCATGCTCACGTCCGGAGTCGGGATCGCCGTCATCGCCCTCGTCATCGGGGCCGCTTCGTGGGCCGCTCGTCCCATCGTGTCCACCGTGTTCATCCGCGACGAGGTCACACGCGACGCGTACGAGGCCGTGTACGTCGTCTTGTCGAAACCGCTCATCAGCCTCGAAGTACGGATCGCCATCTTCGCGGCCATCCTGGCTGCCATCGGGGGAATCCTCGGTTTCTACCTCGACTGGAAGGCCGAGCGAGCCCTGGCCGAAGAGGGGGCCGAGAACCCCAACGGCTATGACCCCAGCCTGCCCACCTACCGTTCGCCCTTCGGCGACAGCGGCATTCCGCCCGGCCCGCAACGCTGAGGCCCCGGCCCGGGCCGGCGATCACCGCTGGCAGGAACCGCCGGTAGGTTCGGGGGTCGATGCTCACGATCCCGGAGCCCGACGCGATTCTCGACGGCTTCGTCGACCATGTGGTCGAGCTCGGTCTGGAGCTCTACGGGGCACAGGAGGAGGCCATCCTCGAGTTGATCGGCGGCGCCAACGTGGTGCTCAACACCCCCACGGGGTCGGGGAAGTCGCTGGTGGCGACGGCCGCGCACTACGCGGCGCTGGCCCATGGCCGCCGGAGCGTCTACACCGCGCCGATCAAGGCGTTGGTGAGCGAGAAGTTCTTCGCACTGTGTCGCGACTTCGGCTCCGAGCGGGTCGGGATGGTCACCGGAGACGCATCGGTGAACGCCGGGGCTCCCATCATCTGTTGCACGGCGGAGATCCTGGCCAACTGGGCCTTGCGCGAGGGCGCCGGTGCCGACGTCGACCTCGTGGTGGCCGACGAGTTCCACTACTACGGCGACCCGCAGCGGGGATGGGCCTGGCAGGTTCCACTGCTCGAGCTGCCCCATGTGCAGTTCTTGTTGATGTCAGCCACGTTGGGCCCGACCGCGTGGTTGGTGGAAGAGCTCGAGCGCCGAACCGGCCGAGCCAGTGTCCTGGTGCGCAGCACCGACCGGCCGGTGCCCCTCGACTTCGCCTACCGCACCACCCGTTTGGTGCACTCGATCGAGAAGCTGCTCGAGCTGGGACGGGCGCCCGTGTACATCGTGCACTTCACCCAACGCGAAGCCGCAGAGCAGGCTCAGTCGCTCCTGTCGATCGACGTGCTCACCAAGGACGAGAAGACGCAGGTGAACGAGCTCATCGGCGGGTTTCGCTTCGACAGCCCGATCGGCAAGGACATGCGCCGGTTCGTGACCCACGGCATCGGTCTGCACCATGCCGGTCTGCTGCCGAAGTACCGGCTACTGGTCGAGAAGCTGGCCCAGGCCGGACTCCTCAAGCTGATATGCGGAACGGACACACTTGGCGTGGGGGTGAACGTGCCCATCCGGACGGTGTTGTTCAGCCAGTTGTGCAAGTACGACGGCAGCGACACCCGCGTCCTCCGGGTGCGCGAGTTCCAGCAGATCGCGGGTCGGGCGGGACGCCGGGGGTTCGACACCTTGGGCACCGTGTGGGCTCAGGCGCCCGCCCACTGGATCGAGAACCGGATCGGCGAGGAGAAGGCCGCCGTCGACCCGAAAAAGAAGAAGAAGCTGGTGAAGAAGAAGGCACCCGAGCGGGGCTACTCCCACTGGGACGAGGCGACCTTCGTCAAGCTCATCGAGGGCGAGCCCGAGCCGCTGACCTCGAGCTTCCGGGTCACCCACCAGATGCTGCTCAATCTGCTCGACCGACCCGGAGACGGGTGTGCGGCGGTCCGGACGCTGATGGTCGACAACCACGAGACACGACGACGCCAGCGCGCCCACATCCGCCGGGCCATCGCCATCTACCGCTCGTTGGTCGATGCCGGGGTGGTCGAGCACCTCGAGGAGCCCGACGAGCACGGCCGCACCGTGCGGGTGACCATCGACCTGTCCGACACGTTTGCGCTGAACCAGCCGTTGTCACTGTTCGCCCTCGAGGCCGTCGAGGCGCTCGATCTCGACCACGAAACCCATGCGCTCGACGTGGTCTCGGTGATCGAGTCGGTGATCGAGAGCCCGCGGGTCATCCTCGCTGCCCAGCTCGACAAGCTGATCGCCGACACCCTGGCCGAGCTGAAGCGCCGTGGTGTCGAGTACGACGAGCGCATGGACGAGATCGCCGAGCTCACCCATCCGAAGCCCCTCGAGGACTTCCTGTACGACAGCTTCAACCTGTTCCGCGCCCACCATCCGTGGGTGGAGGGTGACACGGTGAAGCCCAAGGCCATCGTGCGCGACCTCTACGAGCGGGCCATGACCTTCCGTGACTACGTGAACCACTACGGCCTGAAACGTTCGGAAGGTGTGCTGCTCCGCTATCTCACCGATGCCTACCGAGCGTTGCGCCAGACGGTTCCCGACACGCACCGCACCGATGAGGTCGACGACATCGTCGAGTGGCTGGGAGAGCTGATCCGGCAGATCGACTCGAGCCTCATCGACGAGTGGGAGAAGCTCCAGCACCCCGACGAGGTGCCCAGTGACGAGATCGTGCTACCCGAGCGGCGCGACGTCACCCAGAACACCCGGGCCTTCCGGGTGATGGTGCGCAACGAGATGTTCCGCTGGATCACCTTGCTCGCCCGGAGAGACAGCACGACCCTTGCCGAGGCCGGTCGCACGCTCACGGCCGAGGAGATCGACGCCGCCATCAGCGGGTACTGGGACGTGCACGACCGCATCGTGCTCGACGGTGACGCCCGCGGCCCCGACCGCTTCGAGCTCGACGAGTCGGGCACCGTGCGCCAGACGATTTCCGACCCCGAGGGCTGGAACGAGTGGTATCTCGCGGCGACGGTCGACTGGGTTGCCTCGGCCGAGGTGGGTCAACCAATCCTCGACCTCGTCGAGGTGACCAGGCGCTAGTTCAGCCGGCAAAGCCGCTGACGGCGGCCGCATGCTCGGCTCTCGGGTAGAGCTGCCGCAACAGTCGCGGCGCTCGGAACGGCTGCCATCGGTGGAGGGGCTGACCCAGGCGATCGAGCACTGCGAAGACGGCGCTGGCGTTGTGACCGAGCCCGGTGTGGCTGCCGCGGACCTCGATGCTCTCACTCGTTGGACTCAGGTGTTCGATGCAGGCCTCCCAGGGCACGATCCCGTCGGTCTTGGTGTAGATCGCGGTCGACGGCACGGGCAGCGCGCCCCGTTGGTGCTCGCTGCCTCCGAGGTGGTCGTGATAGTGGCGGTCGTAACGGTGCGCCAGCCCCTCGACCAGGCGGGAGACAGTGGAACGATCGCCGGCCTGCATGCGGAACGGGCTGCCGAGAGAGACAACCTGCCGGACACGATCGGGTGCGACACGAGACAAGTGCCGCGCGTAGATGCCGCCCAGGCTCCAGCCCACGAGACGGACCTGCCTACCGTGTTCGTCTGCCAGCTCGTCGAGCCGCTCGACGAGCCCACCGATGATCTCCGGGGTGGGCCCGATGTTGCGCCCGAGGCTCCATCCCCTGGCGTCGTAGCCCTTGGCGTTGAGCGCCCACCGCAGTGGTGCTGTGGAGACGTCGGAGGCGCTGAAGCCGGGGAGAACGAGAACCGGCCCGCCATCACCGAAACGCGCCAGCCGCAGCAGCGGTGACAAGATCACCGATCCGGCCAGCTCGGCGACGGCACGTTGTTCGAGGGCCACCAACAGCCGTGAGGGAGCGGTCAGGGAACCATCGCCGGAAGCCATGTGAGGACAACCGTACTTGTCGCCGCGCCGCGGCAGCGAATGTACCGACCGTGTCGGCTCACCGTACTCTCGGTCTGTGAAGCAACTCAGCGGCGTCGATGCGGCGTTCCTCAACCTCGAGACCGCGAACACCTACGGCCACGTGTCGAGCCTGTCGGTCTACGACCGGCCCGACGACCCTCACTTCGAGGCCTATCCTGTCGCGCGGGCTCAGATCGAGGCACGGCTGGCCCAGCTCGATCCGTTCCGTCGTCGGCTGGTGCAGGTGCCCCTCGGGCTCGACCATCCATGGTGGATGCGCGATCCGGCGTTCGATCTCGACTTTCACGTGCGTCACATCGCCGTACCACCGCCGGGAGGAACCGAACAGGTCACTGCCCTCGTTTCCCGCATCATCGCTCGCCACCTCGACCGGAGACGGCCGCTGTGGGAGACATACGTGATCGAAGGTCTCGAGGGCAACCGGTTCGCGCTGCTCACCAAGGTCCACCACGCGACGATCGACGGGGCGGCGGGAGCGGAGCTCTTGGCCATGCTGCTCGACCAGAAACCCGACGCCGAGCTGGCGCCGACCGAGCCCGACAACCGGCCGCCCGAGCGCGAGCCGTCGGACTTCGAGATGCTCGGCCGCACCGCGCTGTCCATCGCCACCAAACCGCGCGACGTCATCCGGCTCACCACCAGCGCCACCGCGGCCCTCCGAGAGGTTGCCCGACAGCGTGGGCTCGGCGGCCTGGCCGAGCTGGTCGGTCGACCGCTACCTCATCGCATCGCCGTCATGGGCCAACGCGAGCACAACGACAACGACCCCGACATCGCGCCCGTCCTGCCCAGCTTCACCGCTCCGAACACGCCGTGGAGCCACAGCGTCTCGGCCCATCGGAAGTTCGCCATCGACAGCGTTGCCCTCGAAGAGGTGAAGCACACCAAGCGATTGCTGGGCTGCACGGTGAACGACGTGGTGATGGCCATGGTGGCGGGCGGGCTGCGGAACTGGCTCGAGGAGAACGACGCCCTTCCCGACGACCCGCTCGTGGCCATGGTTCCCGTTTCGGTGCGCACCGGCAACGAGAGCGACCGGTGGACCAATCGGGTCTCGAGCCTGTTCGTGCCCGTTCCCACCGACCGCGAACAACCGCTCGACCGGCTGGCTGCGATGAACCGCACCATGAACGAGGCCAAGGCGACATTCGATCTCCTGCCCGCCGAGGCCCTCACCGACCTCGCCCAGTTCGCGCCCCCCGCGTTGGCCACGCGGGCGGCTCGGCTCGCCACCCGACTGCACATCGCCGATCGGCTCGCGTCACCCATCAACCTGGTGATCTCGAACGTGCCCGGCCCCCGGAGCCCACTGTTTCTCGGCGGCGCCATGATGCGGCACTACTACCCCGTCTCCACCATCGCCGAAGGCGTCGCCCTGAACGTCACGGTGCAGAGCTATCTCGACACGCTCGACTTCGGGCTGGTGACCTGCCGCGATCTGATCCCCGATCTCGAGCACATGACAGGGCTCATCGCCGCCGAACTGGGTGTGATCCGCGACGCCGCCGAAGCCTTGACGGCCGCAACCGACTGAACGGCGCGAATACGACACGGATGCGGCGGGTTGCCGGTGCATGCGTCTTCTCGTTCTGCTCATCGGCCTCGGTCTCTTCGCGAGTGCGTGCAGTTCGGACACCGGCGGTGCCGACAACTCCGGCGTCGGGCCGGTGCCCGAGACGGCCGAAGCCATCGAGACCGAGCCGGCACCGCTCGTGTCGCCCACCGAAACCGCCGAACCGTTCGATCTGAGCGGCGGCGCCAGTTCGTCCGATGCAGTCGTGCCAAGAACCACCGGCGATGCCCGCGACCAGCTCGGGTTGGATGCGGCGAGCATCAGCGAGCGCTGGAACACCGACTGGAGTCGCGCCACCGTCCCGCTGAGCGAGTTCGCCGCCGGGCTCCGCGGTTCCGATCCTCGCGATGGCATCCCGCCGATCGACGCACCGAAATTCGAGGACGTCGCGGGCGCCGCGCAATGGCTCGGCGCCGACGAGCCCGGGGCCCTGGTCACCGTGGGCGACGATGTCCGCTTCTATCCCCTCTCGATCCTCACTCGCCACGAGATCGTGAACGATCGATTCGGCGACGTTCCGGTGGCGGTCACCTTCTGCCCCCTGTGCAACACCGCTCTCGCCTTCGACCGCCGGGTCGACGGGCAGGTGCTGCGCTTCGGCGTGTCGGGCTTGTTGCGCAAGAGCGACCTGGTCATGTGGGACGACGTCACCGAGAGCCTGTGGCAGCAGATCACCGGTGAGGCGGTCGTCGGTACCCTGGCGGGAACCGAGCTCGAGGTCGTGCCGACATCGATCGTCTCGTTCGCCGACTTCGCCGAGGCCCACCCCGACGGTCTGTCGCTGGCACGCGACACCGGCTTCAGGATCACCTACGGGGCCAACCCCTACGTGGGCTACAGCTCCCAGAACGGGCCCTTCGGCAGCTTCTTCCAAGACGCGCTCGACCCCCGGTTTCCCGCCCTCGAACGGGTCGTCGCCGTGACGACCGTCGACGAGGTCGTGGCCTACCCGTTCAGCGTCATCGCCGAGGTCGGCGCAGTGAACGACGTGGTCGGCGGCCAGCCCACCGTGGTGTTCTGGGGCGGAACCACCACCGATGCCCTCGATCGGTCGAGCATCGCCGACAGCCAGCAGATCGGCAGTGGCATCGCCTATGACCCGACCGTCGACGGACAGACGCTCACCTTCACGGCCAACGGCGATGACACCTACACCGATGCCGAGACCGGCTCGACCTGGAATCTGCTCGGTCGCGCCGTCGCAGGGGATCTCGCCGGAAGGCAGCTCGCCACGGCCAACCATCGCAACGAGTTCTGGTTTGCCTTCGCGGGGTTCTTCCCCGACGCCCGCGTGTACGACGGGAGCTAGATCTCCTTGCTCGGCCGCCCGGGCCCCTCGGCGTCCTGGCCGTCCATACCCGGGTTCAGCCGGGCGCGGGCCATGAGATCGGGCATGATCTCGCCCACCGAGGCCGGGGTGTCGCCCTGGGTGGCCGTCGGACCGAGATGCCACTGCTCGGCGATGCCCACCCGGTTGCCCACCACGTCGAACACACGACCGGTGACGTTCTTGGCGTCGGGGCTGGCCAGCCATGCGGCCACGTTGGCGATCCAACGCGGGCCGAGGGCCTCCTGGGCTGCCTCGTCGGCACCGGCGAAGCCGGGCAGGTCAGCGGTCATTCGGGTGAACGCTGCGGGTGCGATGCAGTTCACGGTGACGCCGTAGCGCACGAGCTCCATGGCCGCGATGACGGTGAAGGCGGCGATACCCGCCTTGGCTGCGCCGTAGTTGGTCTGGCCGACGTTCCCGTAGATACCCGAAGGCGAGCTGGTGTTGATGATGCGCGCATCGTTCTCGAGGCCCTCCTTGGCGCGGCCGCGCCAGTACACCGACGCGTGGTGGCTCACGTTGAACGTTCCCTTCAGGTGCACGGCTACCACGGCGTCCCAGTCGGATTCGGTCATGGAGAACATCATCCGGTCGCGGAGAATGCCGGCGTTGTTGATCACTACGTCGAGCCCACCAAAGGTGTCGACGGCCTGGTCGACCATGCCCTTGGCCTGCTCGAAGTCGGCGACATTGCCGCCGTTCACCACCGCTTCGCCCCCCATCGCCTCGATCTCGGCCACCACCTGCTGGGCGGCCGAGGGATCTCCGCCCTCGCCGGTCACGTCGCCGCCGAGGTCGTTCACGACGACCTTGGCGCCTTCGCTGGCCAGCATGAGGCAGTGTTCGCGACCGATGCCGCGGGCCCCTCCGGTGACGATGGCGATACGACCTTCGTTGAGCTTGCTCACGTTTTCTCCTCGGACAGTAGGGACCAGCGCCGACATTCGACCACAGCCGATCCACCCACGCCAAGCGACCTCGAGGCTCGATCTCGAGGCCCAGGTGATCCGGTAGCGTTTCGTGTCATGGCGATCACGCCCAGGGTCGTTGCGACGCGTGTCTTCGCAGCAGAGGAAGCCAACTTCGTCGTCCACTGCCCGACTCCGGAGTTGCGGGACGTCGTCGAGTCGGTGTTCGTCGATCTCAGCGGTGGTCGCCCCGGTGTCGAACCGACCAGGGTTGCGCTCGAGATCCACGCCGATGGTCAGGTGGTTCTCACCGGAGACGGGCTCGGCCACACGCCACCGCAATCCGCCGACGGAGCGATCGCCTCGTTGGTCACCGCGGTGAGCCGCCTGTCGCTCGACGCCGACGCCGAGCGACTGCACCTTCACTGTGCTGCTCTCTCGCGCGAGGGACGCGGTGTCCTGATCTCCGCGGCATCGGGCACCGGCAAGACGACCTTCGCCGCACACCTCGCATCCGACGGCTGGACGTACGTGAGTGACGAAGCCGTCTCGCTCGACCGAGCGTCATCAGCCGCCCGCGGATTCGCGAAGCCGCTCCTGCTCAACGCCGGTGGGTCCGACCTCGTCCCGTTCCTGGAACCGCATCGGGTCGGGCTCGATCCCACCCGACGGACCTGGATCGTTCCCGCCAGCGCCGTCGCACCGGCCGTCTCGGACACCCTCGAGCCTGCGTGTGTGGTCGTGCTTCGGCGCACGGGGGCATCCACCGACGCGTCCTCTCTCGTCCCCATGCATCCGGCCGACACGGTGGTCTCCTTGATGGCCCAGACCATGGACGCGGAACGCTTCGGCGCCGACGCCGTTGCGGTCGTGGCACGGCTCGCCGCCCGATGCCACTGCGTCGAGCTCGACATCGGGTCGCTCCAATCGGCCGAAGCACAGGTCCGCGCTCTGCTCGATACGGCGCCGCCGGCGGTCGACACCGTCGAACTGTCGGTCGACACCAGCCAGCATCACCAATCTCCAGTGTCACCGGGGACGACTTCGATTCTCGTCGGCGACCGCGTTGTGGTTCACCACGCTCCGACCGGTGCCGTGGCGGCCCTCGACGACGCCGGCACCGCGGCCTGGCACGCGCTGCTCGGCGCACCACCGAGTTGGTTCGATCCCGCGCTTCTCGACAGTGCCGGCATGGCCACCTTCCTCGGCCAGCTCACCGACGCAGGGTTCCTCATCGGCGACGGAGGGTCACCGCGGCGAGCGGATCGGCCATGAGCGCCCCACCTCTGGATGACGCTGCCTTCGATCGACAGGCACCCGCGATTCGTGACGACGTCATCGTCGAGCACATCGGAATCGAGGCCGTGGCATGGGCGCACGGGTCGCCAGTGCCTCGGCGCCTCGACACCGTCGCGGCCGTCGTCGTCCAGCTGCTCGACGGCCGAGTCTCCCTCGGTGAGCTCGTGGACGACGTGAGCGACGTTCTCGGGATTCCCGCGTCCATCGCACGGCGTCGGATTCGCGAGGTGATCGCGACGCTCGAGAACTGGGATCTGCTCAGCCCGGCCAGGACCCGGACGACGGCAGGCGATGAGCCCGATCTGTTCGCAGCGCCGCCCAACCCCTGACTGACCAGAGACGACGGCTCCGTGCGAGCCGACGCAATCGACCTCGCAGTCAGTGCGGCCCACCTCCGGATTCTCAACGAGGCGCCGGAGGGAACCGGGTTCCTCCGAGATGTGCTCACCGAACACCTGACCCCCGAACCGGCCCCGATCTGGTTCAAGGTGCAGGCACCGAGATCAGGACAGCGGCTCCACGCGCTGCTCGATCGGTCAGGGTTGGTCCTGGCGCGCACGCGCAGCCTCGACGACTGTCTGGCGATACTTCTCCGTCACCTCGGCGCGCTGGTCGAACCGCCCCCGGACACGGTCAGACTCCGGATGCGCGCCTTCGTCGACGAGGAACAGACCCATGTCGTCCTGGCCGCACCCCCTCTGTTCCAGTTGCCACCCATGGTCGAGCGCCAGGTGCAGCGGCACGGGTATCGGATCGTCGACCGATTGGCTGTCGACCTCACCGTCGACGGAAGGCTCGCTCTCTCCGCTTCGCCGTGGTCCATCGGCGATGGCACCGACGTCGCCGGCCACGCGGGCGCTCTCTCGGAACGGCTCCCTGTTCGCCGGTTGCTCGTACCGGCCGCGAACGATCAGACGTTCACGACCGCGGCACTGGTGCACGCCGTTGCCGCCACGAGTTGCGGACCGTCCGATCACCGGAGCCGCCTGAGGCTCGCACGGCGCCTTGCAGACCTGTGCACGGGCGTACCGCCGAGTGAGCGCTCGGCTCGGTACTCGGCACTGAGCCGGTAGGACCGTTCAGAGACACTCGGGGTTGGTCGAGCAGATCACCTGGATCCGCAGGAAGATGTCCGACGGCCACGGCGCGTCGGACGCGCAAGGAACCTGGGGCAGCGGGAGGAAGTCACTACCAACGGGGCCGAGCACCGTGGCGTAGACGGTTCCCGAGCTGCAGTCGTTGCCGTCCTTCACCTGCACCTGGGCCCGGCAGAACAGGTCGTCGTCGTCGGGATAGATGCAGATCCCGGCACTGCCACCTGCCCCGCTGGGGCACAGCGAGGCTTGGCCATTCGGGACCGTGCAGCCCGCGTTCGCGGCAATGTAGGCGGTTCCCGGAAAGGCCTTGTCACAGACCGCGGTGGTCGGAGGCTTGTACCCCACGACCTTGTCTCCGACACCGATTCCGAACGGGTTGTCGGCGGGAGGCGTGACGACATTGCAGTTGCACGAAGTGTTCCGGTTGCGGCCGATGTCATAGACCTCGGGGGTCACGGTGCACACTGCGGCGTAGGCGGGGGTGAAGCCGAGTGTGCTGATGTTCGGGGCCGACCACGCGGCGACACCCACGCCGGCCGCCATGGCACCCTGGAGGAGTCGACGGCGATCGAGGCCGCGAGCGTCGACGAGTCCGGCCCGTTCCTCGGGTATCCGATTGTCGCCCGTCATTTCCGATCCTCGATCAGTCAATGCTCTGCGTGGCGAGAGACTCGCCGTACACCGCCCGGTGTCACGCTGGTTCTGGAATCGTTGCAGGATGGCCGCCGCCGGGAATGCCTGCAGGGTCCATGATAGCGCACCATTCATCGGCCAGAACCAGGAAACCGGCGCCGCTTTAGCGAAATGAGCCGTTCGGACCAGAAGAGACCCTCGCGGATCCATCGAGGCGCTCGAGCAGGCGGATCAGGCGGTGAGATCCTCGATCTCGGCCAACAGTTGGCGGCCGCCGCTCGGCTTCGTGTGGTACTTCCTTCCCTGGGCCACGAACGCAGCCAGCGACGAGAGCCGTTGCGTTGCGTCCTCACGGCGGTCGGAGATGCCCGATCGCATGAGCCCCAGCACATGAGCCGCGGGGCTCGCCTGCAGCCGGTCGGGCACCACCCACGTGACGTTGCGCGCCGAGACCGGCTCGAGCGCGGCCAACTCGGTCGGTCGGACCGGGTCGGCCGCGGTCATCGCGGCCAGTCGGCTCCGATCGACCGCTGCGACCGGTGGTGGGCCGACCAGATGATCGGTGGAGAGGTCGAGCAACACGGCCGGCGCGTCCCACACCTTCCAGCCGCTGCGTCGCAGCCGCGCCTCCTCGTCACGGAGGCCTGGCCCGAATGCAGCGTCGACGAACACCAACGATGGTCCCCTGACCAGCGCCGTGCCCGGTAGCTCCAGGAACCTGGCGTCGGCGGTGGCCACCGTGTGCTCGACACCGCAGACCATCGCCCGCAGCAGGCGTCCCCGTGACGTCGTGGCCAGAACGCGCAGGTTGTTCACGTACAGGATGCTCTTGGCTCGGGTGGCCCCAGAGGCATCGCCGACCAACACGGAGAGGTTCGGGCGGGCGGAACCACCGCCGGTCGCGCCGGGAAACAGATCGAGAACGGCGGCGTGCAGATCGGTGGCATCGGCGCGATAGCCGAGCAGATGCGGGCCGACGGCAAGATCGAGGAGGCCCGCCTCACCGAGGCGGAAACTGCGGTCCAGTCAAGCGTTCGGCGGCACGCCGAGGAAGTCCGGGGTCCGCACCGGCACCTCGGTGGCACCTTCGGGCTCCGAGGTGTCGTCGACGAGGTAGTGGAGCATCGCCAGGCTGGTGACGAGTGAGAGAACATCGGCCAGCACGACCTCTTGATCGACACCGAAGACGTCGGCCAGGTCGGTGGCGATCTCCCCGAGGCTCGACCGGCCGTCGAGGCACTGCCAGACGATCGATGCCGTGTGATTGACCACCTCGGCGTGGCCAGTGTGCTCGTCGACGAGCACGGTTTCGTCGCCGATGGCCACCGTCTGCACGCCCGGTGACGGAGTGGGCACCGCGTCAGGAGTCAGCCCGTCGACGACCGTCATCAAGATCCCTTCGGTTTCCGGCGCTCAGCGGTGCCGATTCTAGATGAGGGGTCGCAACCTTCACCCGTGGCTGTTGCAGGGTTGCAGGTGTGCGCAAGACTACGAGACCGCATTCGTCGAATCGGAGTCTCCGCCATGAGCGACACCGTTGCCCCCCGCACCAACCCGTATCTGTCGGGAAACTACGCACCTGTGGCCGAGGAGGTCACTGCACTCGACCTGCCGGTGATCGGCGAGCTCCCCGAGGAGCTCAACGGGCGGTATCTCCGGAACGGGCCGAACCCCGCGCAGCCGGTCGACGAAGCCACCCATCACTGGTTCCTCGGCGACGGCATGGTGCACGGCATCCGGCTTCGCGGTGGCCGGGCCGAGTGGTACCGCAATCGCTACGTCGGCTCGCAGGCGATCGCCGAGTGGCGGGGAGAACCCGACATCGCCGGTCCGAACTGGAGCGGCAACCCCACCGGCCCGAACACCAACGTCGGCGGCTTCGCCGGCACCACCTGGGCCATGGTCGAGGCCGGCGGATGCCCCGTGGAGCTGACCTACGAGCTCGAGACGGTGGCTCGAAACGACTTCGACGGCACGCTTCCCGGGCCGTTCACCGCCCACCCCAAGTACGACCCGGCCACCGGTGAGCTCCACGCCATGGTGTACGCCCCGGCGCAGTGGTTCGACCATGTGCAATACGTGGTCGTGGGGCCCGATGCGAGGGTCACCAAGGCCGTCGACATACCCTTGCCCGGCGTCACGATGCTGCACGACATGTCACTGACCAGCCGCTTCGCAGTGGTGTACGACCAGCCCGTCACGCTCGACTTCGAGGTCGCGTTCGCCGGCGGCTTCCCGCTGGTGTGGAATCCCGACTACGGCAACCGTGTCGGGCTGCTTCCCCGCACGGGAACCGCCGACGACATCGTGTGGATCGACATGCCGCTGGGCTACGCCTTCCACCCCATGAACGCCTACGACACACCCGATGGTCGGCTGGTCATCGACATCTGCACCTACGACAAGCTGTTCGACATCGACCGACTCGGCCCATGGGGCGACTCGCTTCCTCGGCTCGAGCGGTGGGAGCTCGACCCGGCGACCCGCCATGCCACGGTCACGGTGATCGACGAACGGCCCAACGAGTTCCCTCGTCACCGTGGTTCCCGGTCGACCCAGCCGTACCGCTTCGGCTACTGCGCATCGCCCTCGGCGGTTCCCACCGAGGGTTGGCCCACCGTGAAGCACGATCTGCAGACCGGTGAGCGATTCACCTTCGACCATGGCCCGGGCCGGGCGGCCGGCGAGCCCGTGTTCGTCGCCCGCAGCACCGGCACCGACGAGGACGACGGCTGGCTGGTCACCTACGTGCACGACGTCGGTGCCGGAACCGCCGATTTCGTGGTGATCGACGCCCAGGACTTCGAGCGGGGCTACGTGGCCCGGGTGCCCCTGCCCCAAAGGGTGCCTTTCGGCTTCCACGGGAACTGGGTGGGCGACGCAAGCGTAGGGCCGGGCTGACCGGGCACCGCGATCCCGACCTGGGCCAGCGCCTCGGCCGCCACGGTCACATCGGCGGGGAGGGTGAGCTGGTCGGCGATGTGGTCGGACCAGAGCCATTCGATGGCGTCGACCTCGGCGTTGGGAGCGAAGGGGTTCCGCTCCTCGATGCTCATCCGGTACCAGAGAACGATCTTGGGGTTGTCACCGACCCAGTAGCAGGTCGGTTCGAGCCGCTCGACGATCGTCGCCCGAACGGCTGACTCCTCCTCGACCTCACGCAGCGCCGCTTCCTCCCAGGACTCGCCGCGGTTCAGCTTTCCCTTGGGCAGTGACCAGTCCTCGTGCCGGGGCCGATGCACGGCCAGGACCTGAATCCCCCGCCTCCGCTCTCGGAGAACGACGCCTCCAGCGGCGCGAACGAGAGGAGCTCTGGCCTTGGACACCGCCGCATTGTTGTCGCTCGATCATCGTGGCGCCAGGATGCTCGAGCGTCTGGGCGCGATCCGACGGGGGCCGGTCGCGTGCCCTACGCTGCCGCCCAACTGCACACACGGGGAAGGGAAGGAGCCTGTGGAACTGCGCACGCTCAGCGACACGCTCACCAGGAATGTCACCGAACAGGCCGACAACATCGCGGTCCGGCTCAGTGAACACGCGCTCACCTGGGCCGAGCTCGATCACCGCTCGAGCCAGATGGCCTCGGCGCTCACGGCGGCGGGCGTGTCGGCCGGTGATCGGATCGCTTTCATCGACAAGAACTCCGTCGAGTTCTTCGAGATGGTCTTCGGCGCCGCCAAGATCGGCGCCGTTCCGGTCCCGGTGAACTGGCGCCTCGCTGCACCCGAGATGGCCTACATCGTCAACGACGCCAGCGCGCCGGTGCTGTTCATCCACAGCGACTTCGCCGAGCACCTGGCGGCCATGCGGGGAGAGCTCACGAGCGTCGACCACATCGTGGTCATGGGCGATGCCGGCGACGATCAGGCCTACGAAGAGTGGCTGGCCGCCCACTCGGCCGACGGGTTCGAGCGCCATCAAGCCGATCCGCACGACGTTGCCCTCCAGTTGTACACGTCGGGCACGACCGGCCACCCCAAGGGCGCCCAGCTCACCCATCACAACGCCACCTCGCTCATCGACGTGGCCAGCGACTGGGGCATGAACGCCCACAGCGTCAGCCTGGCCGCCATGCCGCTGTTCCACATCGGTGGCAGCGGATGGGCGCTGTTCGGCATGGCCATGGGTGCCGAGACGGTGTTGTTGCGGGAGGCCGACCTCGAGCAGTTGCTCGGCGACATCAGCAACTACCGGATCACCCACGCCTTCCTGGTGCCCGCCGTGCTCCAGTTCCTCCAGATCATGCCCCTCGACGGCATCGATCTGTCGTCGATGGAGCTCATCGTGTACGGCGCCTCCCCGATCACCGAGGAGGTGCTGGTGGGATCGATGAACATGTTCGGTTGCGACTACATGCAGGTCTACGGCCTCACGGAGACCTGCGGAGCGGTCACCATGCTCCCGCCCGAAGACCACCAGCCCGGTGGCGATCTGGCCGAACTGCTCCGGGCGGCGGGCAAGCCGATGCCCGGCGTAGAGCTGCGCATCGTCGACCCCGAGACGGGTGATGACGCCGCCGAAGGTGACGTCGGTGAGGTGTGGATCAAGTCGCCGACCAACATGGCCGGCTACTGGAACCTTCCCGAGGCCAGCGCCGAGGCCCTGCCCGGCGGCGGCTGGTTCCGTAGCGGCGACGCCGGCTACATGAAGAACGGCTATCTGTTCCTGCACGACCGGGTGAAGGACATGATCATCTCCGGTGGCGAGAACATCTACCCGGCCGAGATCGAGAACGTGCTCATGGGCCACGACGAGGTCGCCGACGTCGCGGTCATCGGCGTACCGAGCGAGAAGTGGGGCGAGACCCCCAAGGCCATCGTGGTGGCGGCGGCCGACACAACGCCCACCGCCGAGGAGCTCATCGAGTTCTGCCGCACCCGGCTGGCCCGTTTCAAATGCCCCACGTCGGTCGACTTCGTCGAATCCATCCCCCGTAACCCCACGGGCAAGATCCTCAAGCGCGAGCTCCGAGCCC
>JAHEJN010000204.1 GCA_024638845.1 Acidimicrobiales bacterium
CGTTCAGCTCGTGCCGGAGGCGCTCGACCTCGGTGACGTCGACCTCCTCGACGTAGGTGAAGTGCGGGATTCGCCGTTTCGACGCTTGCATCCGCTCGGCGATGTTCCTGCGCAGCCCGGTGACCTTCACCTCGTCGATGCCATCGCTGCCGGCTGGCGTGGCCGGGCGCAACGACGGGCGTCGAGCGTCGGAGCGGAGGACGGCATCGAGGTCGCGGTGGGTGATGCGACCGTCGGGGCCGGTTCCGGTGACCGATGCGAGCTCGATGCCGAGATCGTGGGCGCGGGCACGCACCGCGGGCGCCGCGGTCGGGCGGGCGTCGCTCGTCATCGCCCGATCGGCCGCGACCGGCACGGCCTCGCTCTCCGACACTGGCGAATCGGTGATCGCCGGAGCGGGTTCGACGTCACCGGCGGCCACGTCGGTGCCGCCGTCGACGTCGATCACAACGAGATCACTGCCGACTGCGATCACGTCGCCGACGTCGCCGGCCACCCACCGGACCGTGCCGGTGACCGGCGATGGCAGCTCGATGGTCGCCTTGTCGCTCATCACGTCGACCATGACCGCATCCTCGTCGACGGTGTCGCCGACGGCGATGTGCCACTCGACGATCTCGGCTTCGGCCACGCCTTCGCCGACATCGGGGAGCCTGACGGTGAACTCGGTCATCTCATTCCGCCATCACCGTGCGCAGGGCCGCGCCGACGCGGGCGGGGCCCGGGAAGTAGTCCCACTCCTGGGCATGCGGATAGGGCGTGTCCCATCCGGTCACCCGCTGGACCGGTGCTTCGAGGTGGTAGAAGCACAGCTCCTGCACCGTCGCCGCGAGCTCGGCGCCGTAGCCGCTGGTGCGGGTGGCCTCGTGCACGATCACGCACCGGCCGGTCTTCTCGACCGAGCCGACGATGGCGTCGGTGTCGAGCGGGAGCAGCGTGCGCAGGTCGATGATCTCGGCGTCGATGCCGCTCTCGGCTGCGGCGGCCTCGGCGACGTAGACCATCGTGCCGTAGGCGAGGACGGTGACATCGGCGCCGTAGCGACGCACCGACGCGACACCCAGAGGGACGGTGTAGTAGTCGTCGGGCACGTCACCCATCGGGTGGTCGGTCCACGGCACGATCGGGCGGTCGGGATGACCGTCGAAGGGTCCGTTGTACAGCCGCTTCGGCTCGATGAAGATCACGGGATCGTCGTCCTCGACCGCCGCGATCAGCAGGCCCTTGGCGTCGTACGGCGTCGACGGAATGACCGTCTTCAGGCCACAGACGTGGGTGAACAGCGCCTCGGGGCTCTGGCTGTGGGTCTGTCCCCCGTGAATGCCCCCACCCGAGGGCATGCGAACAGTGAGCGGTGCGGTGAACTCGGCTCCCGACCGGTACCGCAACCGGGCCGCCTCGGAGATCAGCTGGTCGAGGCCGGGATACACGTAGTCGGCGAACTGGATCTCGGGGACCGGTCGCAGACCGTAGGCACCCATCCCCACGGCGACGCCAATGATGCCGCCCTCGGCGATCGGCGTGTCGAAGACCCGTGTCGCTCCGTACTTCGCCTGCAGTCCGTCGGTACAGCGGAAGACCCCGCCGAAGAACCCGACGTCCTCGCCGAACACCACGACCTGCCGATCGCGTTCCAGCATGTTGTCGAGCGCCGAGCGGATGGCGACGTTCATCGTCATGGCCGTCACGGCAGGTTCTCCATCTCGTCGCGCTGGCGGCGGAGGTGCGGCGGAATCTCCTTGAAGACGTCCTCGAACAGGCTCCTGCGGCCGGCCACGTGACCGTCGAGCAGCGTGCCGAAACCCTCGGCTTCCTTGGCCGCGGCCCGCACGGATTTCTTGACGTCGCTCTCCAACGCGTCCTGCTGTTCGGCTGACCAGTCACCGCGCGTCTCGAGGTGCGAGGCGAGCCGATCGATCGGATCGCCGAGTGGCCACGCCTTCCACTCGTCGACGGGCCGGTACTTCGACGGGTCGTCGGAGGTCGAGTGGGCGCTGGCCCGGTAGGTGACCCACTCGATCAGGGTCGGACCGTCGTTGCGCCGCGCCCGTTCGCGTGCCCAGCGCACTGCGGCCACGACGGCCAGGTAGTCGTTGCCGTCGACGCGTAGGGCGGGTATGCCGTAGCCGATCGCTCGAGCGGCGAAGGTGGCGCTCCCGCCGCCGGCGATGCCCTGGAACGACGAGATCGCCCACTGGTTGTTGACGACGTTCAGGATCACCGGAGCCTGATAGGTGGCGGCGAAGGTGAGCGCGTGGTGGAAGTCGGCTTCGGCCGTCGCCCCCTCGCCGATGACGCCGGCGGCGATGGCGGTGTCGCCCGAGATCGCCGCTGCCATCGCCCACCCGACCGCCTGGACGAACTGCGTGCCGAGGTTCCCCGAGATGGTGAAGAACCCAGCCGCCTTGGCCGAGTACATCACCGGCATCTGACGGCCGTGGAGCCGATCCATCTCGTTCGAGAAGATCTGGCACATCATGTCGACCATCGGCCACTCGCGGGCGATCAGCCAACCTTGTTGGCGGTATGTGGGGAAGAACATGTCCCTTGGACCGAGCTCGAGCGCATGGCCGACGGCGATCGCCTCCTCGCCGGTGCTGCGCACGTAGAACGACGTCTTGCCCTGCCGCTGCGACTTGAGCATGCGGTCGTCATAGAGGCGGGTTGTCACCATGGCCCGCAAACCTCGG
>JAHEJN010000205.1 GCA_024638845.1 Acidimicrobiales bacterium
CTCCGCTTCTGCAGTTTCCGGCGGGATGCCACTTGCGGACCTCCTTGCCGGTGACCGGGTCGAGACCTTCGTAGATGACGGCGTAGTACCGGTTCCCCTTCTTTGCGACGTAGCCCTTCATTGACCTTGCTCCCTCCGGGGCCCGAGGGTCGGGTACCCGGTAGAACAATCGGTGGAAGCCCGATGGTCTGCTGCCCGGCGTCGCTCCACCTGCCGACATGGGATTACCGAGCACGGTGTGGGCCGTGCTCTCGGCGGCGATACCACTCTCAATGGCCGGTTCCAGGACGGGTCGCAGCTCGGTCGGCTGATGTCGTTGTGCGCCCCCGATCCGGCTGAAGCGGCGGTCGGGCCAGCTACTCCGTTCCGACGCGTGAGCCTACGAAGCGGATCGTTCCCAGTTCCACGCGTGCCAGACGATGATTGCGAGTGCGATCAGCATCAGGCCGATGTGGAAGTAGTCGTCGAGGTCGCCGGGCGCACCGATCAGGATGAGCCCGAAGAGTGGTGCGACGATGACGTTGGCCCACCGGTTCGCTCGGACCGGGAGCACCCATGCCATCAGCATCATCAGGATTGGTACTTCAACGATGATGCCCCCGAGGAGGAACATCGCGTCGGTGACTTCCCGCCCGTCGTAGATCCCGTTGAGCGCGTCTGCGAGGAACTCCGCCTTCACGATCTCGTGGAGATCGCGGAAGATGAAATTGAAGAGCACGAAGAGCCAGAGTGCGGAGAGAAGCGCCTTCTTCTCCAATCGGTTGATGCGCTGGTCTTGACCCGTCGGAAGGTCCTGTGTTGCTGTGTTCACGGTGTCACCCCGACGTCGTTGCTCGGTTCGTTCGATGCCACGCCAGGTGCGGATGCGACGTCGACGGCGAGCTTGCCGACGGTGTGTCCGCTCTCGATTCGGTCGTAGCCCGAGCGCAGATCCCCGATGCTGAGCGTGTCGCTCAGATGCGAGCGGACGAGCCCCTCATCGACGAGTGAGGCAATCTCTTCGAGGTACCGAACTTCCTCGCCTTGAACGAACCAATGACAGGACTGCGACCCGAAGCGCCAACGAACAAGCCTCGCCAGTAGGCGAGGGAGTGGGCCGAGCAGGCCGCTTGTGTTCTGGTCGCCGACCACAACCCATCGGCCGTCGTCGACAAGTGCTCCCCGGATCTCGGAGCCGCTGCGGTTTCCGATGCAGTCGATGATCGCGTCCCATCGTTCTGCTGTGAAGTCCGCCGATTCGTATTCGACGATCTGATCGGCGCCGAGGCCACGCACGAAATCTGCGTTTCCACTGGAGCACACCCCAGCGACCCAAGCCGCACCGCGTGCTTTGGCGATCTGGACGGCGTAGTGACCCACGCCTCCAGACGCGCCGTTCACGATGACTCGCTGGCCTCGGACATCGCCGAGCTCGATTGCTTCCAACGCAGCGGTGCCTGCAATCGGCAGCGCAGCACATTCGACCTCGGTCATCGTTGTCGGTGCGAGCCAGATGCGGTTCGCCTTTGCGATCGTGTATTCGGCGAACGCTCCGGTCACCCAGCCGAACACCGACTGTCCAACCTCGAAGTCGTCAACGCCAGAACCGAGCTGGTCGACCACCCCGCAAACTTCGCGTCCGAGGATCTGGTGTTTGGGGCGACGGAAACCCTCGGCGAGTCGCACGATTCCGGGTGTTCCAGTCGCGAGGTGCCAGTCCATCGGGTTGAGGGCGCTTGCGGCGACCTTGATCCGGAGTTGTCCTGGGCCTGCCGTAGGCACTGGACGCTCACTGTTCTCGATCGCATCGAGGCCGTAGGCATGCTGCACGACAGCAGTCATGCTGTCGGGGGACGGTGGGTTGTCGAGTGTCGCTTCCGTGGGATCACCATGTCCTTGTGCGGTTGTCGCAAGCTGGTGTGAAGTCATGAACGGGTCCTCTCGGGCAGGGGTCAGGTATACGGCGTACACCATTGGATCTAGAATCCTAGGTGTACGGTGTAGACATTCCACGCGATGAGAGAATTCCGGAAGGAGCGGCGGTGGCCGGGAAGCGGAGACTCAGTCGGGATAAGATCTTGCAGGCCGCAGTCAAGCTTGCTGATGCCGACGGACTCGACGCCGCAAGCATGCGCCGCGTGGCCGAGGCGCTCAATGTCACGCCGATGGCGTTGTACAAGCACGTCGCCAATAGTGAGGAGTTGATCGACGGGATGGTCGACACGATCATCCTCGAGATTCCGCCGGCGATCGAGACGGACGAGCCATGGCAAGTTGTACTGCGCCGCCGGGTACTCGATGCTCGACGCGTACTTGGTACACATTCCTGGGCGACCGAGGCAATCGAGACCCGACAGGAGTCGACCCCGACGGTTCTTCGCTACATGGACAGTCTCATCGGCATCATGCTGAACGGCGGGCTGTCGACGGACCTGGTGCACCATGCCATGCACGCACTCAGCTCTCGGATGTGGGGTCTCACTCGAGACGTCTTCCCGACCCCAGCCATGCCGACAGAACCGGCCGACCGCGCCGCGGCGCTGCACGAAGCTGCCGTCGAGTATCCCTCCATCGTGGAGATGGCTACGGCCGTCGAAGCGAGTGGGCACGGCTGTGACGCCGATACCGAGTTCGAATTCGCGCTCGACCTCTTGATCGACGGGTTCGAACGCCTGCACAAATCCGGCT
>JAHEJN010000029.1 GCA_024638845.1 Acidimicrobiales bacterium
CGGCCGATGGCGAACCAGGCGACGACCACCACCACGATCGTCGTGATGACGATGTACACGAACACTCAGAGACCGATGCGCTGAGCGAGCAGTTCGCGGTGGTAGGTGGGATCACCGAACAGGAGCTCACTGCTCTTCGCCCGCTTGAAGTAGAGGTGCGCCGGGTGCTCCCAGGTGAAGCCGATGCCGCCATGGATCTGGATGTTCTCGGCCGCGGCGTGGAAGTACGCCTCGGAGCAGTACGACTTGGCCAGGCTGGCCACCGACGGCAGCTCGTCGTTGCCCTCGGCCGCGCACCAGCCCGCGTAGTACGCCGCCGACTTGGCCGACTCGACCTCGAGCAGCATGTCGGCGCACTTGTGCTTGATGGCCTGGAACGATCCGATCGGTCGACCGAACTGCACGCGGTCCTTGGCGTACTGGACGGCCATGTCGAGCACGAACTGGGCGCCACCGACCTGCTCGGCCGCCAGCGCGACGGCTGCGAGATCGAGCATTCGCTCGAGCACCGACCAGCCGTCACCGTCGGTGCCCATGAGGGTGGCCGGGGTCTGGTCGAACGCGACCTTGGCCTGCTTACGGGTCTGGTCCATGGTCGACAGGCCGGTTCGGGTGATGCCGGCGGCGTCGCCGT
The DNA here is from genome assembly GCA_024638845.1 of Acidimicrobiales bacterium. Taxonomy (GTDB): domain Bacteria; phylum Actinomycetota; class Acidimicrobiia; order Acidimicrobiales; family JAHEJN01; genus JAHEJN01. Next base: position 635 of record JAHEJN010000029.1, read on the forward strand.
CGACACTGAACAGCGTCACCCCGGCATCGGTGTTGGCGGCAACGATGAAGACATTCGCGACGTGGCCGTCGAGCACGTACATCTTCTCGCCGGTGATCGTGTAGCCGTCGCCGGCCGGTGTGGCCGCGGCCTTGACCCCCTCGGCGTCCCAGCGGCCGTCGGCCTCGGTGAAGGCGACCGTGGCGATGGTCTCGCCCGACGCGATTCCGGGCAAGAGCGCTGCTCTGGCGGCGTCGTCGCCCGACTCGAGGATGGCGTTGACGGCCAGTGCGACCGTCGAGAAGAACGGCGCACACAGCAGCGACCGACCCATCTCCTCGAGCACCACGATGAGCTCGACGTAGCCGTAGCCCTGGCCGCCGTACTCCTCGGGAATGGTGAGGCTCTGCAGACCCATCTGGTCGGCCATCTGCGACCAGACATCGGGGTCGTAGCCCTCGTCGGTCTCCATCAGGCGTCGCACCTCGGCCTCGGGTGACTTCTCCTCGAGGAACTGGCGCACGAACTGGCGCAGCTGCTCCTGCTCTTCACTGAAGGCGAAGTTCACGGTGGTTCTCCTGGTGGTGCAGGCCGGCAGGCGGCGGGAACGAACGGCGCCACGTTACGGCCGCGTGCGGCTGGTCGCCAATCCGTCTGTGTACACATGTGCTACAGTGCGGCCGTGCACGAGGTGGGCATACGTGAGCTCCGTAACCGCGTCGCCGCCGTCGTGCGGCGCGCCGGCCACGGCGAACGCATCATCGTGACCGTCGACGGCCATCCCGTCGCCCAGCTCGGGCCGCTGTCGCCCGACGCGACCGGCGTCACCATCGACGACCTCGTCGCCGCCGGCCTGGTGGAGCCACCGGCCCGTCGCGGCCGGCCCGGCCCGGTGCCTCATCTGCGCGTCCCGGTCGACGTGCGCCCCGACTCGCTGTTGGCCGAGCTGCGGGGCCCGTGACGCTCTTCATCGACACCTCGGCGTTGCTCCGCCGCTACGTCCCGGATCGTCACGCGGCCCAGGTCACCGCCGAGATGGCATCGGGAACCACATGGGTGGTTTCGGCCATCACTCGAACCGAGACCCAGATCGCCCTGCGACTGGCGGCGAGCTCACCGAGCCAGCTGGATGCGATGTGGGTGGCCTTTCGGTCCGACTGGGAGACGATGGCCGTGGTGCCCGTCGACGACCGATGCCTGGCCCACGCCGTCGACATCGGGACCACCTTCGGCTTGCGCACCATCGACGCAATCCAGCTCGCGGCGGCCGACCGCCTGCCCCGTCCGGTTCGCTACCTCACCTTCTCCCGACATCAGCTGCCGGCCGCCGCGACACTGGGGCTGGAGGTCATCAGCTCCGTCGATGCGTGAACGCCGCTGAGGAGCAACGACTCCCTCCATCGGCCAGACTGACGCCATGACCAGAATCGAACACTACTGCGGAACGGCACCGGGCCACGTCGTCGAGGCCACCGATGCCGGCCCCACCCTCCACTACCGAGACGCGGCCGCCGAGATCCACAGGGTGGTCGTGGGCCCCGTCGACAACAACGTCTTCGTGCTGCGGTGTCGCGAGACCGGCGATGCGGTGCTCATCGACGCCGCCAACGAGCACGATCTCCTCCTCGAGCTCTGCCGAGACCTCGGCGTTCGCACCGTCGTGGAGACCCACGGTCACTGGGACCACATCGCCGCCGTTCCCGCTGTACGAGAGGCCGGCTACCAAGTCGGCGTCACCGCAGCCGACGCAGCCATGCTCGACAGCTACGACTACCTCCTCGAGGACGAATCGGTCATCGAGGTCGGTCGCCTGCGACTGCACACGATCACCACCCCGGGCCACACGCCGGGTTCGATCTGTTTCAAGCTCGACGGGGCGCCCGTTTTGTTCAGTGGCGACACGCTCTTCCCCGGCGGTCCCGGCGCCACCAAGTTTCCCGGCGGCGACTTCGACCAGATCATCACCTCGCTCGACACGCGGCTGTTCTCCCCCCTGCCAGCCGACACGATCGTGATGCCCGGCCACGGCAACGACACGACCATCGGAACCGAGTCGCCCCACCTGCAGGAGTGGGTCGATCGAGGATGGTGACCCCGAGCCCGCCGGGCGGAGGAGCGCTACCCGCCGACGACCGGCCATACGACCACACGCCGCTGCACACCGTCGACCTGCCGCCCACCCCCACTCGTGACCGCAACATCGCCGCCGACGCTTGGATCGAAGCACCCGAGGCGCTGCTCCGCTCCGGCGACGACATCGGTGCACCCTCGATCGCGTACAAACGCCGCATCGGCGCGTGGCTGTTGTGGCGAGCCGGACCGGCTCGCGGCGCCGACGCCCGCTACACCGCAGTGCACGCCGACGACCTCACCCGCACCCATCACTTCCGCCTGTTCCCCGACGGCACCGGCGACGGCACCGGCCCGAGCGGTGCGTCACACGAGCGCTTCCGGACCTGGAAGGAGGACCTTCTCGGACGCGAATGACCGACGCGCGGATATCCACTACGCGCGTAGTGCTAATCCCACGAGACCGTAGACTCGACACCATGGCTGACGACAGAACCCCCCTCTTCGCCATCGAGAACCTTCATGCCGCCGCCGATGGCGCCCCGATCCTGAAGGGAATCGACCTCCGGATTCCCGCCGGTGAGGTCCACGCCCTCATGGGCCCCAACGGCTCGGGAAAATCCACCCTGGCCAGCACCTTGCTCGGATCACCCGAGTACGAGGTGACCGCCGGCAGGGTGCTGTTCAAGGGCGACGACATCACCGAGTGGTCCGCCGACGTGCGCGGCAAGGCGGGCCTGTTCCTGGCCTTCCAGTACCCCCAGGAGATCGCCGGCGTGTCGGTCATCAACTTCCTGCGGCAAGCCCTCTCGGCCCGTAAGGGAACCGAGCTGTCCGTCCTCGAGCTCCGCGCCAGCATCATGGACTGGATGGAACGCCTCGGCATGGACAAGTCCTTCGCCGACCGGTACCTCAACGAAGGGTTCTCCGGCGGCGAGAAGAAGCGCAACGAAATCCTTCAGATGGCCATCCTCGAACCCGAGCTCGCGATCCTCGACGAGACCGACTCGGGCCTCGATGTCGATGCACTGCGCATCGTTGCCGAGGGGGTGCGCACGGTGAAGGCCGAGCGACCCGACCTCGGCGTGCTCGCGATAACCCACTACCGGCGGCTTCTCGACGAGCTGCAGCCCGACGTCGTCCACGTGATCGTCGACGGCCGCATCGTGGCCACGGGCGGCATGGAGATCGCGGGGCAACTCGAAAGAGACGGCTATGACGCCTTCCGCTGACCACGGCCTCGACGTCGCGGCCATCAAGCGAGACTTCCCTCTCCTGTCGCGTTCGTGCCACGACAATCCCATCGTGTACCTCGACTCGGCGGCCACCTCCCAGAAGCCCCGCGTCGTGCTCGACTCGATGACCGAGTACTACGAGACCATCAACGCCAACGTGCACCGCGGTGCCTACCAGATCGCCGATCTCGCCTCCCGGAAGATGGAGGCGGCCCGGGCCAACCTGGCCGACTTCATCGGCGCTCCCGACACGCGCGAGGTCGTGTTCACCCGCAACGCGACCGAGTCGGTCAACCTGGTGGCCTTCACCTGGGGACGGGCCAATCTGCACGACGGCGACGCCATCGTGCTCACCGAGCTCGAGCATCACGCCAACATCGTGCCGTGGCAGATGCTCGCGGCCGAGCGCGACATCGAGCTGCGCTGGATCCCCGTCGACGCCGAGGGACATCTCGATCTCACCGACCTCGAGCGTCTGCTCGACGGCGCCAAGCTGCTGGCGTTCTCGGCCATGTCGAACGTGCTCGGCACGCTCACCCCCGTGCGGTTCCTGTCCGATGCCGCTCATGCCGCCGGCGCCACGGTTCTGGTCGACGCCAGCCAGTACGTTCCCCACCTGCCCACCGATGTCGCGGCGCTCGGCTGTGACTTCCTGGTGTTCACCGGTCACAAGATGTGCGGCCCCACCGGCGTCGGCGTGCTGTGGGCTCGAGCCGAGCTCCTCGAGGCGATGCCACCGTTCAACGGTGGCGGCGCCATGATCCTCAAGGTCACCAAAGAGGGGTTCACGACCAACGAGATCCCCTGGAAGTTCGAGGCAGGCACACCGGCCATCGCCGAGATCATCGGTCTCGGCGCCGCCGTCGACTACCTGCGAGACATCGGTATGGACGCCGTGCGAGCCCACGAGGTCAGCCTCACCGCGTACGCACTCCGCACGCTCACCGAGCGCCACGGCGATCGCATCACCATCCACGGCCCGAGCGAACCCGCCAGCCGGGGTGGGGTGTTGTCGTTCGAGTTCGGCGACATCCACCCCCACGACGTCTCCCAGGTGCTCGACCAGAAGGGCGTCTGCGTTCGCGCCGGTCACCACTGCGCCAAGCCGCTCATGGCCATCATGGGCGTCAATGCCACCTCTCGGGCTTCGCTGTACCTCTACAACGACGAGAGCGACGTCGATCAGCTGAGCGCCGCCCTCGACGACGCGGCCGATATGTTCGCCATCTGACCGCCGACGGAGCCGACGATGCCAGGACTCGAAGACCTCTACCGAGAAATCATTCTCGACCACTACCGCAACCCACGGAACCGAGGCGAGCTCGAGACACCGCCGGCCCATCGAGCCGAGGGATTCAACCCATTGTGCGGTGACGAGGTCGTCGTGTACGTCGACGTCGACGACGACGGGGTGATCCAGGACATTCGCATCGGCGGACAGGGCTGTTCGATCAGCCAGTCGTCGGCCTCGATGATGTCGGCGGCGGTGAAGGGCAAGACGGTCGAAGAGGCCCGCGCCCTGACCCGTGCGTTCAAGGCCATGATGTCGATCCACGAGAACGAGCTCGGCGGTGACCCCGACGAGCCCGTCGAGATCCCCGAGGGAGTCACGCTCGGCGATCTCGAGGCGCTGCGAGGCGTGGTCAAGTTCCCGGTGCGCATCAAGTGCGCCACCCTGTCGTGGAACACCCTCAGCAGCGGACTCGACGCCGTCAGTGTCTGACCGGCCCGCCCAGGCTCGCATCGAGCCCGTCATCGATGCCGGTGACGACGGGCGACTGGCCGAGCTGCTGGCCAGCACCATTCTCCGTGATGGCGCCCCGCTGAACATATTCGGAACGCTCGCCCACCATCCCCGGCTGCTCGATCGCTTCAACCGCTTCGGTGGCTTCCTCCTGAACCGTGGGCTCGTCCCCCCTCGCGAGCGAGAGCTCGTCATCCTGCGCGTCGGCGCCAACGCCCGCAGCGAGTACGAGTTCGGCCAGCACACGCTGATGGGCCGAGCGGCCGGGCTCTCCGACCACGAGATCGCCGCCCTCGCGACGGCGCCGAGCGCTCACCCCTGGTCGCCCGGCGACCTCGATCTCATCGCCATGGCCGACGAGCTGTGCGCTGATGACTGCGTCGGAGAGGCAACCTTTGCTGCCCTGGCCGAGCGTTGGGACACCGACCAGCTCATCGAGCTGATCGTGGTGGCCGGCTTCTACCGTCTCGTCTCGGGATTCCTCAACAGCTTCGGGGTCGAGAGCGATCCCGGCGTTCCCGGCTGGCCGCCACGCCTTCGAGGTCCCGCATCATCCTGACGACGTGCGGATCCTGGCCACCATCCGGTTGTAGTCGTGGTGCCATTCGGTCAACGCCGCCGACCGCTCGAAGAACTCGAGGGTGAGCCCCGTGGGCAACCGCCAGTTCATCGCATCGGCGCGGTACACGCCATCGAGCCAGCGCGCGTAGGCCTCGGTCCAGTGCTGGTCCTGTTGCCGTCCGCTTCCCGAACGAGTCCCGTCGAGGGGCGCGGCGATGTCGACGGCCACCTGGTCTCCCGCCCATGTCGCCACCACGGGTACCGACGCAACCGCAGTGGTTCGAGCCATGGCAGCCGCGGCCCGGCTCAACGTGACGGTCGTTCCGAGGATCTCCACGCTCGCTCCCACCTCCCCGAGGCCACCGTCGGGGGAAACCAGCCCAACGCCGCCCGAATCCAGGGCGGCGTACAACCGCAGGAACTGGAGCCGTAGCACGTCGGCGACGGTCGAATCACCCGCGGCAACCGAGCTGCGTTCGTCGTCGTTCCACTGCTCGGGGTTCGCCGTCACCACCACGATGTCGGCACGGATCGACCTCAGGAGATCGACGAGAACGAACCTGGGCCCTGCGTGGGCCGACAACAACAGGACACCCGATGCGTCGCCGATCAGATCGACGACCGACTGTCGGACCGTGGCCGACACCCGGCGCAACGCTTCTCGCTGTGAGCCGGGGGTGTGCGCCCACCGCCGCGGCGCCTCGTTCGCGACCACGCCCGCCTCGAGCCGATCGTGCCAACGACGCAGCGACCGGCCGGCGAGGCCCAGCGCGGCGGCCACCTCTCCCCGCAGGACGCCGGGGAATCGATCGAGCTCGAGCGACGCCGACCGACGAGACCTCCGTCGCCCCATGCTCGGATCAGTCGATCGACCGGGCGACCATACCGGCCAGCGATCGGACCGAAGAGAAGTTCGTGAGCGCCACGTCGGCCGGCAGGACGTCGACCCCGAACTGTTCCGACACGGCTTCGAGGACCTCCAGGAGGGCGATCGAGTCGATTTCGGCGGCCTGGCCGACGAGAACCGTGTCGGCGTCGATCGGGACATCGCCGGTGGGTCCGGCAATCGACTGCGTGAGGCGGATCAGCTGGTCGAGAAGGTGCTGACTGGCAGGTTCGTCCATCGGCGCAACGCTAGCGGTTGCGCGGTCCAGGGAGCAGTGCGGAGTTCCGGTATCTTCGTGGCGGTGACCCACCAGCTCGCGCAGCTCAACATCGGCGTACTGAATCAGCCGCTCGACCACCGTGAAAGCGCCGAGTTCGTCGCGGCTCTCGACCCGATCAACGCCCTGGCCGAGGCAACCCCGGGATTCGTGTGGCGACTCCAGGGCGAAGACGGCTCGTCCTCGAGCTACGTCGAGCTCCCCGACAACGACGATCCCCTGCTCATCGTGAACTACTCGATCTGGGCCGACGTCGAGTCGCTACACCACTTCATGTTCAAGAGCGGCCATGCCGTCTACCTGCGACGGCGCCGCGAGTGGTTTGCGGCGAGCAGCGAGGCGACGTCGGTGTGCTGGTGGATTCCCGCCGGCACCATTCCCGAGCTGGCCGAGGCCTACGCCCGACTCCTTCGGCTCCGTTCCGATGGCCCCACCGCCGATGCCTTCCCCCACAATCGACCCTTTCCCGCACCGGCAGAACCGGCATGAGGCTTCGCCCGGTCGAGACCCGCGACATCGGCTGGCTCGTCGCCATGGCGGGCGATCCGGTGCTGATCGGCGAGCACAACTGGCCGGGATCGGCCGTCGACGCCGACGAGCGAACACGGGAGATGACCGCCCGGCTCGACGCCGACGGGATGATCGGTGAATGGAAGGGGACGATGGTCGTCGAGCTCGGCGACGGAACACCCATCGGCGACGTGTCGTGGCGGAGCGAGAAGTGGGGCCCGTCCGAGAAGAGCCGCTGCCTGGCCTTCGGCATCGCGCTGCTCCCTCAACACCGAGGCAAGGGCCACGGCACCGAGGCGCAACGGCTGCTGGTCGGCCACCTGTTCTCCCGCACGTCGACGCACCGCATCCAGACCGACACCGCCGTCGACAACCCGGCCGAGCAGCGAGCACTGGAGAAGATCGGCATGGTGCGAGAAGGCGTGATACGCCAGGCCGAGTACCGCAACGGGCAGTACCACGACCACGTGCTCTACAGCATCTTGCGCTCCGAGTGGAGCGGCTGAGTCGATCAGCGCCGGAGCCAGGCGGCGAGCGCCTGGGTCAGCCACGGCATCAGCACCCAGGAGAGGATGGCCACCCCCACCACGTTGCTCAGCGCGACGCTGGGCACCAAGGCCAGGTCGGGGAGGAGCTCGCGGCGCAGCAACGTGAGCAGGAGCGCAGTCGGGAACAAGGCGAGCAACACCACCGCTGCCTGCTTCCAGCGTTTCACCGGCGCCGACTCGGCAGTGCCGAACCAGCCACCGAAGCCTCCGACCACGTTCACGGTGCGGCTGCCCTCGAGCAGGTCGTCGATGTCGGCCAGGACCGATCGACGGGCATCGGAGCGCAGCCAGTCGTCGAGAAGGGAACGCGAGGCGAAACCGAAGACGACCACCGACTCGTCCTGCACCCCCTCGACCGGTTCGAACAGCTCACACCTCAGGAAACCCGGGAACTCCTGCATCCGCGAGACCAGTCGGTCGTACAGGACGGCGAACTGGTCCTGGGTTCCGGGGCGCAGGGCGAACGACGCCACTGCGGTCACCGGGGCGGCATCGGTCTCGGCGGCCACGGCCAGCACCTGCTCGCGGGCACCACCCTCGATGAGCTCGCCGCCCTCGGTCACGATCGCCTGGCGCTCGGAGGACTCGAGCCACGCATCGAGATCGGAGCGGTCGGCGAACTGGTACACCACCACCCATTCGTCGGGATGCTGTGGGTCGGGGGGCTGGATGGTCGCACCGAGATGGCCCGGGGCACGGTCGGCGGCCGCAATGAGTCGACGGAGCCAGCGTTCGAACTCACGCTCGCGGCCGGCAAGGGGCCGCCGGGCAACGACCACGGTGGGCAGGCTGCGATCGGCGGATGCGGCGGTCGACATGGGTGAAGTGTATGTGCGCCTCCCTGGCTTCTCTGCCACGATGACGGCGATGACAACCTCTCCCGACTGGTGGCGCGACGCCGTCATCTACCAGATCTACCCGCGCTCGTTCGCCGACGCCGACGGCGACGGTATCGGTGACCTGCCCGGAGTCGTCAGCCGGCTGCTCCATCTCGCCGAGCTCGGCGTCGACGCCATCTGGGTCTCGCCCTTCTACGTCTCCCCCCAGCACGACGGCGGCTACGACGTGGCCGACTACCGCGCCGTCGACCCGGTCTTCGGCACCCTCGGGGACGCTGATCGTCTCATCGAAGCCGCCCACGCCCACGGGCTTCGAATCATCGTCGACCTGGTGCCGAACCACACGTCGTGGGACCACCCGTGGTTCCAGGCCGCGCTGCATCTCGGGCCCGACTCACCGGAGCGGGCGTGCTATCTCTTTCGCGACGGACACGGGCCTGACGGCGCCGAGCCGCCCAACAACTGGCAGTCGGTCTTCGGAGGGCCGGCCTGGACGCGAGTCACCGAGCCCGACGGCAGGCTCGGGGCCTGGTACCTACACATGTACGACACGAGCCAGCCCGATCTCGACTGGTCGAGTCCCGTGGTGCGGGCCGAGTTCGAGAGCATCCTGCGCTTCTGGCTCGACCGGGGGGTGGACGGATTCCGCGTCGACGTGGCCCACGGCCTGGTGAAGGCTCCCGGTCTTCCCGACTGGGAGGCCGATCCGGAGGCCCGAACCCGACCGCCGATGTGGGACCAGGACGGGGTGCACGAGATCTACCGGGCGTGGCGCACCGTGCTCGACGAGTACGACCACCACCCGATCCTGGTGGCCGAGGCGTGGGTGGAACCGCCCGAGCGGTTGATGCGGTACCTGCGACCCGACGAGATGCACCAGGCCTTCAACTTCGAGTTCATGTTCACACCGTGGGATGCGGCACGCCTGAGGTCATCGATCGACAGGGTGCGGACAGCGTCCGCCTCTGTCGGTTCGGTCCCCACGTGGGTGCTGAGCAACCACGATGTGGTGCGTCACACCACCCGGCTCGTCATGCCTCCTGCGGCCAGCCACGTCCGCGGCATCGGCCCCAACGATCCTCAGCCCGACGAAGCGCACGGTCTTCGCCGGGGGCGGGCGGCGACCCTGCTGATGCTCTCGCTTCCCGGTGGTGCCTACCTCTACCAGGGCGAGGAGCTCGGGCTCCCCGAGCACACGACCTTGCCCGACGAGACTCGCCAGGATCCGACCTTCGGTCGCACCCTCGGCCAGATACTCGGGCGCGACGGCTGCCGGGTACCGATGCCATGGGAGGAACTGGCACCTGCCTACGGATTCAGCTCCACGTCGAACTCGTGGCTTCCCCAACCTCCTGCGTGGGCCCACTATGCCGCCGATATCCAACAGGCCGTCGACGGCTCGACCCTCGAGATGTACCGCCGGGCGATCGCGTTGCGGGCGGCGCACGGCATGGGCGCAGGCGAGCTCACGTGGATCGAATCACCCGCAGAAGGACTGCTCGCCTTCCGCAATGCCGACATCACGGTGGTCGTGAACACCGGCACCGAGGCGGTCGAAACGAGTGACCTCGGAGCCGTGCTGTTGGCGAGCGGGCCCGTCGATGTGGCCACGAGCGGCCACATCGCACTGCTTCCGGCCGACACCACGGTGTGGACCACCTGAGGCGTCTCGGAGGACGTCACTGCGAGGGAGTTTCGGGCGGGATCACCGGGCCGGGCGATCCCGCCCGAGCTCGAGCGAGACCGGCGCTAGCCGACTCGTACGACCTGGACGTGGGCGACCGGGTCGTCCCACCCGTGCACTCCGGGGAGGAGGTCGACCCCGCCGGCGATGCCGGCGTGGTGCGTGATCACACCATTCTCGGCCAGTGCAGGATTCGACACTCCGGTACCGGGATCGTCGCTCGACACACCGACCAGACCCTGGCACGGGGGCACGATGTCGACGAAGTCCTCGGTGTTCAGCTCGCTGCCGGCGTCGTAGCCCTGGGTGGTGACCTCCACCGACTCGCCGATCATCTTCGGCAGTCTCAGCGTGTCGACTCCGGTGAACCCGTCGTTGGTGCAGATGAGCATCGATGCCCATGACAGGTACTTGGCGCCGCGTTCGCCGGTGACGGTCAAGGTCACCTGATCGGTGAACGCACCCGAACCCGGCAGACCCGGGGGAACCAGCGGTGCGGCCGCGCTCGCCTGGGACGCGACGTGCTTGTCGTCGGCCAACGCCGCCTCGAGCAGGCCGATGTTGCCGTTCTCGGCAAGGGCCGCGATCTGTGGTGACGCCGCGTCGCCGACCTCGAAGACGCCGGTCGATGCCCGGTGCACCGCCACGACCGGCGGCGTGAAGGGTTGGCCGGACGTCAGATTCGTGATCGTCACCTCGTAGGTCGCGATCGGTGCGTCAGCGGACGCATTGGCCGGCGCCAAGGCCAGGACGGAGAGCGCGCACGCGCAGAAGAACAGGAGCCGTTTCATGGGAATTCACCTTCACTGTCGGGATTGGTGGACGTCGCAACCCCGGTCGGCCCCCCTTGATCGCGTCAGGTGCTGAACGACACCCGGCGTCGCCGAGTTCCCGAATTTCTCAGGCGAAGGGGTCGGCGAAAGGATCGTCGGACAGCCCACCGAAGGTCACCGTGGTCTCCGATCGTTGGTCGACCCATCCCCCGTACCCTTCCGCTTCGACCTGCTCGACCAGCTCGAGCCCACCCGACGCCTCGATGCGGCCGTTGGCGAAGATGTGCACGAAGTCGGGCTTCAGCTCGTCGAACAAGCGGCTGAAGTGGGTGATGGCCAGTACGCCGAGACTTCGTTCGGAGGTCGCTTCCTCGACCCGTCGGCTCACCAAGCGCAACGCGTCGACATCGAGGCCCGAGTCGAGCTCGTCGAGCACGGCGATCTTGGGTTCGAGCACACCCATCTGCAGCGTCTCGTTGCGCTTCTTCTCGCCACCCGACAGATCGACGTTGAGCGCACGATCGAGAAACGACTCGCCGAAGCCGATCCGAGTGGCTTCGGTGACCATGGCCGCACCGACCAGCGCGGGGTCGGCGCCACGAGCCACTGCGGCCGATTCGAGCACGTCACGTAGGGCGACGCCCGGCACCTCGATCGGGTGTTGGAGGGCCAGGAACAGGCCGGCCCTGGCCCGTTCGAACGTCGACAGAGCGGTGAGATCGATCCCATCGAGGGTGATCGAACCGGCGGTGACGGTGAACCCCGGGCGACCCATGAGCACCGCCGCAAGGGTGCTCTTGCCCGAGCCATTGGGGCCCATCACGCCGTGGACCTCGCCCGACGCCACCGTCAGGTCGACTCCCCTGAGGATCTCGGTGCGGCCGACGCTGGCCCACAGGTTCTCGATCTGCAGCGTGGCCATCACGGCATCACCACCCAGATGTCGTTGCCGTCGACCTCGGTGTCGAACACGGGTACCGGCTGGGTGGCGGGCAGCGTCTCGGGCTCACCGGTGACGAGCGAGAACGTCGCACCGTGCCGAGGGCATTCGAGCGTGCACTCGTCGACTTCGACCTCGCCTTCGGACAACGAGTAGTCGGCGTGACTGCACGTGTCGCCGATCGCGTGCACGCGGTCGCCGATGCGCACCAGGGCGATCGGGGTCTCACCGATGTCGACCCGTTTGGCGGACCCGTCGGCGATCTCGTCGAGCGACGCGACCCGGAATCGTTGACCGAGCTCGGCGGTCACGAGGGTTCTCCCATGCTGAGACGGCGGCGGATGTCACGTCGGGCTGCGTCGGCCAGGGGTGCCACCGGTGAGGCCGAGATGATGTCGTCGAAGAACCCGGCAACGATCAGCTGGGTGGCGACATCGTCGGGAACACCCCGGCTGGCCAGGTAGAAGAGCTGGTCTTCGTCGACGGGACCGACCGTGCTGGCGTGGCTGCACTGCACGTCGTTGTTCTCGATCTCGAGGTTCGGCACCGACTCGGCCCATGCGTCGGGCGACAGCGTGATGTTGCGATTGGTCTGGGTGGCATTGGAACCGCGTGCATCGGGATGGATGCGGATCATGCCCGTGTACACCGCCAACGAATGATCGTCGACGGCTCCGCTGAACCGGAGGTTCGACGTGGTGTCGCGACCGACGTGATCGACGAACACCCTATAGTCACGCGCCTGGACGCCCGAGCCGAAGTAAGCGCCGTTGTAGATGATGGCCGAACCCCTGCCGGCGAGCGTGCAATCGAGACGGTGGCGGGCGAACCCGCCACCGAGCCCGGCGGTCCACCCGGTGAAGGTGCCTTGATCCGCGACGGTGGCACTGACGCGACCGAGGCAGGTGACGTCGCGGGTGAGGTCCTGGAGCTCGACCAGGGTCACGCGGGCGGCCGACCCGGCGCGAACCTCGATCCGGGGGACGCACAACGCCGTGACGTCGGCCGACTGGTGCACGACGACGACGGTGACCTCGGAGTCGGAGTCGGCCTCGACGATCACATGCGGGAACGACGAGCCGGCGGTGGTGACCAGATTGGAGATCACGACCGGCTGGGCCACGGCCGCGCCGGCCGCGACGGACACGACCGTGGGCTGCGGCGCCAGTGCCGCTGCCAGAAGACTGAATGCTGCGACCGGAAGGTCGCCGAGCTGGTTGGTCGCGGCGTCGGCGATGGCGACCGGGTCGGACGCATCGGTGTGCACGACGAAGCCGTCGACGATCGCGACGCGGGCCGAGGCCTCGACCGCATCGGCCAGATCGACCGGCCTCACCGGCCCCGGGGCGGCCACGGGTGGGTAGGTGGTCACGTCGAGCTTGCCGATCGGGCTGTACCGCCACTCCTCGGCCTCGGTGGTGGGCCACGGCGTCTCGGCCAGCGCGGCGGCCGCAGCGTGACGCCGTTCGGTGAGCCCGGCACTGCCGGGCAGCGCGTCGATGGTCTCGTTCGTGAAGGGGAGGGGGGTCAGCGTCATGCTCTACGTCACCGGTCGAATTAGCACTGTCAGCGTAGTGACAATTCCCGGCATCGCCTCAGGTCAACGCCGCTTCTTCCGGCCGAACAACCGCCTGAAGCGGCCACCTCCCTGGTTGCGGTCGGCCTCGACCTCGGCCTGGACCCGCGGCACCGCCGCGTTGATGATGTCCTCGGCTTCGTCGAGCAGGGAGGCGATCGAGTCGTCCTCGCCGAGCGACGCGGGTTCGGGTGGAGTGGCTGGGGTGACCAGCGTGCCGTGATTCCAGTTCACGTCGACCATGCGCTTCGTGTACTTCGGGCAGTCGTCGGGACAACGCCACGGCGCCTCGGGCGCGAGATCGAGGTCGCACTTGCGCACGGTGTCACCGTTCGGGTACGTCCGGCTCTCGAAGTACTTGCAGTCCTGTCGCATCGGCATGAGCTCAGCCTACCGAGCCCTCCATCTGGAGCTCGATCAGGCGGCTCCATTCGACTGCGTACTCCATGGGCAGGGTGCGGGTGACCGGTTCGATGAACCCGTTCACCACCATGCCCATGGCCTGCTCCTCGGTGAGGCCCCGGCTCATCAGGTAGAACAGCTGCTCGTCGGCCACCTTCGACACGGTGGCCTCGTGACCGATTACCGCATCCTTGCTGCCGACCTCCATGTAGGGGTAGGTGTCGGAGATGGAGTCCTCGTCGAGGATGAGGGCGTCGCACTGCACGTGGCTCTTGCAGTTCTCGGCGCCTTCCTCGACCCGCACCAGGCCGCGGTAGCTGGTACGACCGCCGTCCTTGGAGATCGACTTCGACACGATCTTCGAACTGGTCTCGGGCGCCGCGTGCACCATCTTGGCGCCGGCGTCCTGGTGCTGGCCGGCGCCGGCGTAGGCCACCGACAGCACTTCACCCGAGGCCTTCGGGCCGACCATGACCACGCCCGGGTACTTCATGGTGAGGCGGCTGCCGATGTTGCCGTCGATCCACTCCATGTGGCCCTCGGCCTCGACGCGGGCTCGCTTGGTGACCAGGTTGAACACGTTGTTCGACCAGTTCTGGATGGTGGTGTAGGTGACGCGAGCCCCTTCGCCCACGAGGATCTCGACCACGGCCGAATGCAGCGAGTCGGTGCTGTAGACCGGCGCCGAGCAGCCCTCGATGTAGTGCACCTTCGAGCCCTCGTCGGCGATGATGAGCGTGCGCTCGAACTGGCCCATGTTCTCGGCGTTGATCCGGAAATAGGCCTGCAGCGGCATCTCGACCTCGACGCCGGGCGGCACGTAGATGAACGAGCCACCCGACCACACCGCCGAGTTGAGGGCGGAGAACTTGTTGTCGTTGGGCGGGATCACCTTGCCGAAGTACTTCTTGACGATCTCCGGATGCTCGCGCAGTGCGGTGTCCATGTCGGCGAAGATGACGCCCTGGGCCTCGAGATCGTCGCGGTTCTTGTGGTACACGACCTCGGACTCGTACTGGGCGGTGACGCCGGCCAGGTACTTGCGCTCGGCCTCGGGTATGCCCAGCTTCTCGTAGGTGTTCTTGATGCTCTCGGGAACGTCGTCCCAGTCGTCGACGGTCCCCTGGGTGGGCTTGATGTAGTAGTAGATGTCGTCGAGGTAGATCTCCGACATGTCGCCACCCCACGTGGGCATGGGACGCTTCTCGAAGCGGCGGTAGGACTTCAGTCGGAAGTCGAGCATCCAGTCGGGCTCACCCTTGAGCCACGACATCTCCCGGATGATGTCCTCGTTCAGGCCCTTCTTGGGCTTGAAGACGTAGTCTTCCTCGTCGCTCCATCCCAGCTTGTACTTGCTGAGATCGACACCGATTTCGGCGGTACTCATGGCGGAATCAGCTCCAGGGGGGCTTGCGAATTAGCACTATCGCCATAGTAACAAATCCGATCAGTCGATCCTTCGCAGATCGCGTGAGTACTGCGGAAGACGCTCGACGTAGTGCGCCGCGCTGTCGCTGATGATCTCCGGTCGCACCGCCCCCTCCTTGATCCTGGCCGGCGTCCCCACGGCCAGGGCACCGGCGGGCACCACCATGTCGTCGAGCACGGTGGCATTGGCTGCGACGAGAGCTCCGGTGTGGACCACCGCTCGGTGCAGTACCACGGCGCCGACACCGACGAGCGAGCCGCTGTGGATCGTGCAGCCCTCGAGGTGGGCCAGGTGGCCGAGGGTGACGTCGTCACCGACCGTGGTGGGGGACGACGCCACGGTGTGGAGCACACAGTTGTCCTGTACCGAAGTGCGGGCGCCGATGGTGATCGGGCCGTCGTCGCCGCGGATCACTGCCCCCGGCCACACCGACGACTGCGGGCCGATCGTCACCTCGCCGATGATGACCGCGTCGGGATGGACGTAGGCCGTCTCGTGGATCTTCGGAACGGCGTCGCCCAGGGCGTAGACGGCCACGTCAGTCCTCGAAGCGGCCGTAGCCGCCCCGGAAGAACACCAACGGCGACGCGCCATCCTCGACGGTGGAGTCGAGATGCTGAACCCGACCGAGCACGATCAGGTGGTCGCCGGCTTCGAACACTTCCTCGACGGTGCAGTCGATCCAGGCGAGGGCATGGTCGAACACCGGCGACCCGAGGGCGCTGCGATGCCAGGGCATTCGATCCCAGCAGTCGGGATCCTTCTTGAAGAACGCCACACACAGGTCGACGTCGTCGGACCCGAGCACGTTGGCGCAGAACGATCCGGTTGCCGAGATCCGGGCCCACGACGAGGACGCACGGGTGGGCATGAACATCACGAGCGGGGGATCGAGCGACACGGAGCCGAACGACCCCATCACCGCTCCGACCGGCCCGTCGTCGTCGTGACTGGTTATGAGGGTGACGCCCGTCGGGTAGTGCCCGAGAACCCGTCGGAAGTCGCCAGGATCGATGGTGGCGTCGGACATCTGCGTTGCTCTCCTCGATGACTACCGCTGACGGATGGACCGTAGCCGGGGCGATGCGTTCACGCGATGCCGAGATCGACGGTGAGACCTCGGGCCGCAGCGAACACGTCGAGGCCGGGCGTGTCGGCCGCCGCCGCCCGTGCCGATTCGACGAGGGCGTCGATCGTCGCATCGTCGTGGCCGGGGTCGTGGTGGAACAACGCCAGCCGGGACACCCCGGCCCGCTTGGCCACGGTGACTGCGTAGTCGACGGTGCAATGACCCCAGTCGGGGCGCTCGGCCAACAGCTCGGGCGTGAACTGGGCGTCGTGGATCAACAGGTCGACGCCGTCGCACAACTCGAGCACTCGTTCGTCGACGAAGTCGGGTGCGCCTATCGGCTCCTGGTGATCAGGGACGAACGCAAGCGAGACGCCGTGCACGTCGATGCGGTAGCCGTTGGTGAGGCTCGTGTGGGGCACGGTGCATGCCCGCACCTTGGCGTCGCCGAGGCCCAGATCGTCGTCGCAGAAGTCGTGGAAGACCAGCTCGGCCGGCAGCTCCTCGGGCGTGATCGGGAAGAACGGCGGCTTCATGAACTCGTGCATGAGGTCGGTGAAGGGCTGACCGCAGTCTCCGGGCCCGTAGATCTCCAGCGAGGTCGTCGAGTCGATGATCGGACCGAAGAACGGCAGGCCCTGCACGTGATCCCAGTGCGTGTGAGTGAGCAGCACGTGGGCCCGGACGGCGGTGACACCCGCGGCTTTCAGCGCGCAGCCGTAGGTGCGGAATCCGGTTCCGAGATCGAGCACGATCGGGATGCCGCCGTGCTCGATGACCACACAGGACGTCTGCCCGCCGAAACGTTCGAACTCAGCGCCGGCACACGGCGTGGAACCCCGAGCGCCGTAGAACGTCACGCGGACCGGTGCTTCCCCCATGGTGTCTCGAGAATACTGCTGACCGATGGCGGCACGAAAGCCGATGTGACCGATCTCACCTCGCCAACACCAGCGAGTCGCCGCGTTGTTCGACCAGACCGTCGTCGACCAGACCGGCGATGCACTCGTCGATCCGGGCGATGTCGTCCCATCCAACGATCTTCCCCACGTCGGCGACCTCCACGGGACCGCCGCGCAGCGATGCGACCAGGCGACCTCGGCCCTGCCGGAACGATCCCTCGAATCGTGACTGGCCAACCGAGGTCGCCGCCGAACCAACGGCGGGATCGGATCCGTCGCCGTGCCAATCACACCAGCTGCGCACGGGGCACGCCCCGCAGCCCGGACGGCGTTTGGTGCAGATCTGGGCGCCGAGGTCGAACAGACCCTGATTCCATCGCCAGGCGTCGCCGGCCGGCACCAGGCGGTCGGCTCGTTCCTGTGCTTGTCGTCGGCCGAGCGGCCGTCCTCCCAGACGGGCGAGAATCCGGCCGACGTTGGTGTCGACCACACCGACGTCGACCTCGAAGGCGAACACCTGGATCGCCCGAGCCGTGTAGGGACCGACGCCGGGCAGGGCCGACAGATCGGCCAGTTCCGTCGGAAAGCGGCCGCCGGACCGGGTCGCGACCGAGGTGGCGGCCCGGTGCAGGTTCACCGCCCGGCGGTTGTAGCCGAGCCCCGCCCAGAGCGTGATCACCTCCGCCACCGACGACGAAGCGCAGGCGTGGGCATCGGGGAACCTCTCGAGGAAGGCCAGATACTTCGGCACGACCCGATCGACCTGCGTCTGTTGCAGCATGGTCTCGCTCACGAGGATCGCCCACGGGTCGCGGGTGCGGCGCCACGGAAGGTCGCGCCGCTGCCCGTCCGCCCACGCGAGGAGGGCGTCAACCATCGGAGCTTCGGTGGCCACGACCGAACGCTACAGCCGCACGAGACAACCTGACGGGCCGCGCCGGTACGCTCGGATCTCGTGCGTGCCCGTGTGTTCGGAGCCATCGCCCTCGCGGCGCTGTGGATGGCCGCGACGCCCGTCACGGCGCAGGAAGAGCCCGAAGGGCCCCAGATCCGTGCTCCGCGCTGTGGTGCGGGCAGCATCATCCCCGATCCTCGCGAAGGCTGCGGGCCCGAGACGCCCGGCGACCCTGGCGGTTGGCAGCAGCTCACGTTGTTCGCGGTGATCCTCGTCGCTCTTGCGGTGATCGCGCTGCTCGTACGCCGCCAGGTGCGTCAGGCGGCACGACTCGCGCAGCTCGACCTGGCCGACGAGACAGAGCCCTCGTGATCGACGCCGATCTCCCGGCGGCCGAAGCGGCATTGTCGGCGGTTTCCGACGTGGTCGATGCCGGATGCGCGGCCTTGCGGGCGTCGGGGCCGATCGACGAGAACCAGTTGCTGGCTTATGCCCTGGCCCACGCCGCCTCGGCTCGCCATGCCGCCACGAGCCTTGTCGCCCGGAGCGAGCCCGACGCACGGTCGGCACTCGCGGCGTGCGTCTTCGTCGCCGATGTGGCCACCGAGCTCAATGCTGCCGTGTGGGGGAACGAGGCCACGTGGGGGGTGAGCTCGGACCCCTTGGCTGCGCACCGGTCCTTCGTGGCCCGCTTCTCCTCGGCAGCCGCTCTCTCCCAACTGGCCATCGCTCCTCCGCTGCCGACCCTCGACGACGAGTTCGGCCTCGTCCGTGACACCTTCCGGCGCTTCGCCACCGACCGGGTCGCGCCCCACGCCGAATCCGTCCACCGGAACGACCTCGACCTTCCCGAGACCCTCATTGCCGATCTGGCCGAGCTCGGTGGGTTCGGCCTTTCGGTGCCCGAACGCTACGGCGGGTTCGCCACCGCCGGCAGCAACGAGTACCTGGCGATGGTCGTGGCCACCGAGGAGCTCAGCCGGGCGTCTCTCGGAATTGGCGGCTCGCTGCTCACCCGACCCGAGATCCTCACCCGTGCGTTGGTGAAGGGGGGCACCGAAGACCAGAAGCTCCATTGGCTGCCACGCATCGCCGGCGGCGAGGCAGTGGTGGCCGTAGCCGTGACCGAACCCGACTTCGGATCCGATGTGGCGTCACTGCGGGTCTCGGCCACTCGCCGCGACGACGGCTGGCTCATCAACGGCGTGAAGACCTGGTGCACTCTCGCAGGTCGGGCCGACACCGTGATGCTGCTGGCCCGTACCGATCTCGACGCCGATGGTCACCGTGGGCTCTCCAGCTTCATCGTCGAGAAGCCCGTCGACTCGGGCCATGCGTTCTCGCACACCCAACCGACCGGGGGACACATGGAGGGGCGGGCGATTTCGACGATCGGCTACCGCGGCATGCATTCCTTCGAGGTCGCCTTCGACGACTGGTTCGTGCCGCACGACCATCTCATCGGCGGCGACGACGGGGTCGGCCGTGGGTTCTACCTGCAGATGGAGGGCTTCGAGAACGGCCGTCTCCAGACCGCCGCCCGGGCGGTCGGTCTGATGCAGGCCGCCTACGACGAAGCCAGCTCGTACGCCGAGGACCGAGTGGTGTTCGGCCGCCCCATCGCCCGGTACCAACTGACGCAGGCCAAGCTCGGTCGGATGGTCGCCATGATCAGCGCATGCCGGGCGGCGTCCTACGCGGTCGCCGCCCAGATGGCCGACGGTGCCGGCCGGGCCGAAGCCTCGATGGTGAAGGCCTACTCGTGCAAGGCGGCCGAGTGGGTGACTCGCGAGGCACTCCAGATCCATGGCGGCATGGGGTACGCCGAGGAGTTCGCCGTGAGCCGCTACTTCGTCGACGCACGGGTGCTGTCGATCTTCGAGGGAGCCGACGAGACGCTGTGCCTCAAGGTGATCGCCCGCCATCTCACGGCGTGAGCGGCATCGGCTCCACCGTGACCAAGGTGGTCGGCGCGTCGAGGGCGAAGATCGCCTGGTTCACCCGCTCCCACGCGCCGCGCAGTGCATCGGCCAGGCCGGCGTCGACGTCGGGGTCGACGAGGCCCTGCGGTACGGGCACGATCTCGTAGAACGCTCGGTCGACATGGGTGGGCGTGACGCTCACGTGGGTCGTCTCGAGAACTCCAGGCGCGGTCTCCTCGACCGTTACCGTGAAGATCATGCCGTCCTGGCTGGCTGCCGGGCAGGAATTGCACGACTGTGGAGACTGGTTCGACAAGAAGTTGCCGATGCCATACAGAACCACCTTGTCGTTGATGATGTCGACGGGCTGGGCGACGTGCACGTGCTCGCCGACGATGAGGTCGATGTCGGGCGATTCGAGGAACGCGGTCGCCTGCTCGATCTGAACGGGTGTCGGAGCCTGCTGGTACTCGTTGCCCCACTGAATGCTCAACACGGTGAAGTCGGAGCCGGCCTCGCGGAGGGCTGCGGCCTGGACGAGCACGCCCTCGATCGACGTGACGTTGACCGACCAGGGCGCATCGGCGGGCACCGGAATGCCGTTGGTGCCATACGTGTAGGACAAGTGACCCACCCGCACGTTCCCGACCTCGTAGATCGGCGGGTTCGCCTGCTCTTCGGCGCTCCGGGCGGTTCCGGTGTGGGCCACGCCGACCCGGTCGAGCTGGTCGAGCGTCGAAGTGATGCCGGTGAAGCCGCGGTCGAGGGCGTGGTTGGACGCGATGGAACACGTGTCGAACCCGGCCGCGGCGATCCCGTCGGCCAGCTCACGAGGTGCATTGAACACCGGGTAGCCGCTCAAGGCCGTGTTGTCGGAGCTGATCGGCGTTTCCACGTGGCAGACGGCGATGTCGGCCGCGCTCACCAGCGGGGCGACCCTCGCCAGCATCGGGCCGTAGTCGAACTCGAGCCCGGTTTCGGCACCGTCTCGTCGAGCCTGCTCGATGACCGGCCCGTGACTGAGGAGGTCGCCGGTGAACGACAACGTGAACCGGGCCGGAGGCACAGCAGTGGGGGTGGGAACAGCGGTGGGTTCCGGTGCCGGCGTCGGTTCGGGAGTGGGCGTCGGTGCGAAGATCTCGACCGCCGCCTGGTCGGGCGACTCGGGATCGCCACCGGTGAGCGCAGCCGACAGCGCGAACACGGCCACCGCCCCCACCACCACGCCGACCAGCTTCGCCGTCACGACACCGTGCTAGCAGACCCGGCACCCGGCCAGGGGGCATGGGCGCATCGGCGGCGATCAGATCGCAATGCCGTCGTTCCCGCCGAAGAGCTCGGCGACCACCGGGCAGTCGGTCTTGCGCAGCGCCACGGCCACCTCGCCGACGCCACCGTCGTCGGCGAGGCCATCGAAGAGCGCCAGCGGGACCAGCTCGTCGTCGGCGTACCAGGGCGCCCGTTGGCCGGTGATGCGCCGCTCGACGCCCTCGAACATGCGCCCCGGGAGCAGCCGGCCGACACCACCGACCAGGACGCACTGAACGTCGTCGCCCTGATGGGCGACAGCGGCCGCCGCCAGTGACCCGGCCACCGCCACGGCGTGGGAGGGTCCGATGGCGCTCGCTTCGATCACGACGACGTCGGCGGAGACGACAGCTGCGCCCAGACCGCCCGTCGGGACGTCGTCGGCGTCGAGATCCCGGGCATCGAGCCAGCGGGCCAACCCCGATCCCTCGCCATG
Source organism: Acidimicrobiales bacterium (assembly GCA_024638845.1). GTDB lineage: Bacteria > Actinomycetota > Acidimicrobiia > Acidimicrobiales > JAHEJN01 > JAHEJN01. The sequence continues at coordinate 22,620 of JAHEJN010000029.1, forward strand.
GACGTCGACCGCCAACACGTGGACGTCGGGCCGCTGAGCCAGCGCCGTCGAGGTGAGATCGGGCCAGCCGAGCACACAGACCGTGGCGTCGCGGGGCAACCAGTTGGCGAGCCGTCGAGCGGTTCGATCGATGGTGATGCGCTCGACGCAGTCTCTCGCGGCGGCGTGAGGATCGGGACTGGCCAAGATGTGGGCGGCGAGCCAGACGAGCGGGCCCGACGTGGTCTGACGGGCCAGCACTCTCCGGCAAGCCATGACCAGTGCGCCGGAGTCGTCGATGAACGACACCAGACCGGCGGCCGCCTCTTCGACCAGCATCGACTGGGGGGCACCCGATGATCGGGCGACGAATCGGAGCCGTTCGGCGGGATGCACGCAGCTACCCCAGCCCGACCAGCCGGCGACGCAGGGCCGCGAGCACGGTGATGGTGGTGAACTGCCGCACTCGCTCTCGATCGAAGGGCCACTGGACCTGGAACGCCTCCACATCGCCCCGGACCGCCGAGGCCATCCAGACGGTTCCGGCCTCGACGCCGTCGCGGGGGCCGGGGCCGGCGACCCCGGTGACGGCAACCGAGCAATCGGCACCGAACACCCTGCACGCACCCAGGGCCATGGCCGTGACCGCCTCCTCGGAGACGACGGGGCCCTCGGGCACACCCAGCAGGTCGAACTTCACCTCGGATGCGTAGGACACCACACCTCCCCGGAACACGTCGCTGCATCCGGGGATCTCGGTGATGCGCGCCCCGATCAGGCCGCCGGTGAGCGACTCCGCCGTGGCCAGGCTCAGGCCGTGACGACGACACAGATCGAGCACGACCGACTCCATCGACTCGTCGTCGACGCCGAACACGATGTCGTCGCCGACGATGGCCCGCACGCGGGCCTCCTCTTCGGCGAGCACGGCATCGGCGGCCGCTTCGGATGCCGCCTTGGCGGTCATCCGCACCTTCAGACCGTTCCACCCACTGGCAAGGAACGCAATGGTGGCGCCGCCCTCCTCGTCGAGGCGATCGATCTCGTCGGCGAGGGTCTCGGCCAGGCCCGACTCACTGCGCCCCCAGGTCTTGAGGGTCCGGCTCTTGATCACAGCGGTGACACCCGCTCGCCTCTGCAGGTCGGGCAGGATTCCGACGGTGAACATCTCCTCCATCTCGTAGGGCACTCCGGGAACGGCATAGATGACCTTGCCGTCGCCGATCGGGCAGATCAACCCCGGTGCGGTGCCCGGCATCGCCGGGTTCACGACGGCGCCCTCGGGAACGTCGGCCTGCCGTTTGTTGTTCTCCGGCATGTCGCGCCCCCGATCGAGGAATCGGGTACGAATGCGCTCGACGATGTCGTCGTGGCGAACGAGCGGCACACCCATGACATCGGCGATCACCTGGCGGGTGATGTCGTCCTGGGTCGGGCCCAGTCCACCGCAACAGATGACAGCGTCGGACCGGGCAAGGGCGAGCTCGATGGCGGCTCGCATACGGATCGGGTTGTCGCCCACCTTGGTCTGGAAGTGCGAGTCGATGCCGGCCAGGGCGAGCTGCTCGCCCATCCACGACGAGTTGGTGTCGACGATCTGACCGAGCAGCAGCTCCGACCCGATGGCCACGATCTCGCAGCTGAAGCTGGCAGCGGTGCTCACGTGGGGCGACCCTACTCGGCCGGGACCCGCCGACGCGACGCGCTCAGAGACTGCCGGTGGTGCTGGTGGCGCTGCGGCCGTCGAGCACGTACTGCAGGCCGGTGTAGACGGTGAAGGCCACCGCCACCCACCACGCCGCCTCGATGGTGCGCTGGGCGCCCTCGAGGATCGGCATGGCCGCGAGCGTGAGGGCCAGACCCTGCACGAACGTCTTGTACTTGGCGCTGCGCCGCGCGGGCATGGCCAGGCTCTGACGGGCCCAGTAGATCCGCACCAGGCTGATACCGAGCTCGCGAGCGGCAACGATCGCCACCGGCAACCAGTGGAGTCGATCGACCGCGACGAAGCACACGGCCACACCCACCACGACGACCTTGTCGGCCAGCGGGTCGAGAAAGGCGCCGCTGCGGGTGATGGCACCGCTGCGCCGCGCCACCGGACCATCGAGGTAGTCAGTGAAGGCCAGAACGATTCCGAGACCGACCGCGGTCCACGACGTTCCCTTGGTGGCGTCGGCTTCGAGGATCACCCAGAACAGGAACGGTGCCACCACCAGCCGGCTCACGGTGAGAACGTTGGCCGGCGAGGAGAGCCAGGAGCCGGTGTAGGTGGGTGCCGTTGCAGTCATGAGCGCAGAGCCTTCAGGTCGGGACCCTCGGCCCCGGAGACCTCGACCGTAGCGAACTCTCCGACCGCAAGCCCCTTCGGCACCGCGACGACGCCGTCGATCTCGGGGGCTTCACGGTAGGTGCGGGCAACGCCGGGCTCGTCCACGAGTACTTCGACCTCCCGGCCGATGAGATCGTCACGTCGGCTCGCGGTGATCGCGCTCTGCAGGTCGCCGAGCTCGTTGAGGCGCTCGGTGATCAACCCCCGATCGACGGCGCCCTCGAGCCCCACGGCGTAGGTGCCCTCCTCGGCCGAATAGGCGAAGAAACCGCACCAGTCGAGCTGAGCCTCGGCGACGAAGGCCAGGAGGGCATCGTGGTCGGCTTCGGTCTCGCCCGGATACCCGACGATGAAGTTCGAGCGGAATGCCGCCTCGGGCTCGCGGCGGCGGATGAGACGAATACGGTCGAGGAACTTCTCACCGTTGCCCCATCGGCGCATACGACGCATGAGGGGCGACGAGACGTGTTGCAGCGACAGGTCGAAGTAGGGCACCCCGGTACGACAGATCGCGTCGACGAGCACGTCGTCGAGGTCGCTCGGATACAGGTACAACAACCGGACCCAGTCGACGAGCTGCGCCACGGCGTCCACCAGGGGAACGATCGAGCGCTCACCTCGCCCCTGATCACGCCCGTACGCGGCCAGATCCTGGGCGACGAGCACGATCTCACGGGCCTCGAGCATCTCGACCTCGGCGAGAATCGACTCGATCGTGCGGCTCCGCTGAGGTCCACGAAACGACGGAATGGCGCAGAAACCGCACTTGCGGTCGCAGCCCTCGGCGATCTTCACGTACGCCCAGGGCGCGGTGGCCGGTGGTCGAGGGAGCTCGAGGAGATCGAGGCTGGGCAACGACGGCTTGGTGCCGATGGTGACCGGCACCCCGAACCCGACAACGGCATCGACTTCCGGTAGAGCGGCGGCCAGCTCGTCGCCGTAGCGCTCGGCCATGCATCCCGTGACGATCAGCTCGGCGCGAGAGTGGCGACCCTCCCCGAGGGTGAGGATCGTGTCGATCGACTCCTGGCGGGCCTCGTCGATGAATGCACAGGTGTTCACCACCACGAGATCGGCGGCGGCCGCATCGGTCGCCGCCCGCATACCGTCGGCCACCAACGTGCCGACCAGCTTGTCGCTGTCGACCTGGTTCTTCGGACACCCCAGCGTCTCGATCCAGTACGTTCGTGGCACCAGCCAAGGGTATCGACGGGGCCGGGCCCGGCCGCGCGAGGGTCAGCCGAGCAGGCGCTCGATCACCTGAGCCACACCGTTCTCACCGTTCGGCGGCGCCATCTCGTCGGCCATCGCCCGCACGGCGTCACCGGCGTGGGGCATGGCAACGCTGTGGCCGGCCCAGGACAGCATCGACAGATCGTTGTGGTTGTCACCGAAGGCGACCACCTCGCTCGCCACGATGCCGAGCGACGAACAGAGCCTCCCGAGGGCGGCTCCCTTGTGCGCGCCGTCGACGGTTACCTCGATGAACGGGGCACCCGAATGTGACACGTGTACCGTCGTGGGTGCCAATTCGGTCACTGGCCCGACCAGCTCCTCGGACGCCACCCCGGGCACGCCGATCAACACCTTGGTCACGTCGGTCGGCAGCGGCCCGGTGCGCTCGACCCTCGGTTTCCCCGCGTAGTCTCCGCCCGACGGGTCGAAGGCGCGCCAGGTTGCGTCCCACAGGAACCCGCTACCGGTCTCCCACGCGAACGCCGCCGTCGGGAAGACCTCGAGTACGGCCGAGAAGATGGTGCTGATCGCCTCGTCCTGGATGACCAGTCGATCGGTCACCGCATCGACCATCGGGTCGTACAAGGTGGCGCCGTTCGAACACACCAGCCAGTCGACGACGCGACGTCCACCGACGATGGGCAGGACCGAGTAGTGGCTGCGGCCGGTGGCGAACACCACGGTGACACCCGCCTCCCTGGCCGCGCCGAGAGCCGCGACCGACCGTTCGGAGATGATCTCGCCCGGCGACAACAGGGTCCCGTCGAGGTCGGTGGCAATCAGGCGGAACCTCACCCCCGGCAGGCTAGGCGGCGGACTCGTCCTCGCCCGAGTCACTCAGCTCCTCCACGGTCAAGAGCACCTCGCGCGCCTTCGAACCGGTGCTGGGGCCGACGACGCCACGCTCCTCGAGGAGGTCCATGATGCGGCCGGCGCGGGCGAAGCCGATCCGCAGCTTTCGTTGGAGCATCGAGGTCGACCCGAGCTGGCTGGTGACGACGAGCTCCATCGCCTGGCGCAGCAATTCGTCGTCGTCATCTCCGCCGGCCCCACTTCCGGAACCCTGGGCGGACGGGCTGCCGTTGTCGCTGCCGCCTTCGAGTATCGACTCGGCAGTGAGGGCCGGCTCGTCGTCGAGGTCGGTCTCCTGGCGTCGCCAGGCACTGACGACCTTGTGTACCTCCTCCTCGGTGACCCACGCCCCCTGGATGCGCTGCGCGATCGAGGAGTTGGCGCTCACCATCAACATGTCGCCGAGGCCGACGAGACGCTCGGCACCGGGCTGGTCGAGGATGACACGACTGTCGGTGAGGCTGCTCACCGCAAAGGCGAGCCGGGCCGGGATATTGGCCTTGATGACACCGGTGATCACGTTGGTGGACGGCCGTTGCGTGGCGATCACCAGGTGAATCCCGACGGCACGGGCCTTCTGGGCGATGCGACAGATCGAGTCCTCGACGTCGCGGGCGGCGACCATCATCAGATCGGCGAGCTCGTCGACCACGACCAGGATCATCGAGAGCCGCTTGTACTGCTTGGGTTCGCCGTCGGGTCCGAGCTCACCCGGACCGGCCTTCAGGGTTCCCTTGTCGTGAGCGGCGTTGTAGCCGGTGATGTCACGGAACCCGCAGCTGGAGAGCAGCTCGTAGCGTCGGTCCATTTCGCGGCAGGCCCAGGCGAGGGCGTTGGCCGCCTTCTTCGGATCGGTGACGGGCTGCGTGAGCAGGTGCGGCACCCGCTCGTACTGCGTCATCTCCACCATCTTCGGGTCGACGAGGATCAGCCGGACCTCCTCCGGAGTGGAGCGCATGAGGATCGACGTGATGATCGAGTTGATGCACGACGACTTACCCGAACCCGTCGCTCCGGCGATGAGGATGTGGGGCATCTTCGCCAGGTTCATCATCATCGTGCGACCGTTGATGTCGCGGCCCATCGCGACCTCGAGGGGGTGTTTGGCCCTGCGGGCCTCGGGCGACGTGAGCAGGTCACCCAGTGCGACAGTGGCTCGGGTGCGGTTGGGAACCTCGACCCCGATCGCCTGACGGCCAGGGATGGGAGCGAGAATCCGCACGTCGGAGCTGGCCATGGCGTACGCGATGTCACGGTGCAGGCTGGTGACGCGAGCCACCTTCACGCCGGGGCCGAGCTCGAGCTCGTACCGGGTCACCGTGGGTCCGACGACCATGCCCACGAGACGGGTCTCGACGCCGTGTTCGGCGAGTGCCCGTTCGAGGATTCGCCCACTCTCGGCCACCTCGCCCTCGTCGACCTCCTGGGCATCGGACAGGTTCAGCAGCTTGAGGCTGGGGAGGCGCCAGGGTGAGCCCTTGGCAGCAGGGCCGAGCTCCATTTCGAGCTGTTCCCCGTCGGCGCCGAGCGGCGGCAGCTTCACCTTGGGCGCCTTCGGCTTCCTCGGCTTCGGTTCGGCCCCGGCCTCGGCTACGGGCACGCGCTCGGGCTCGGGCGTCGCGACGGAGACCGGAGCGTCCGTGTCGCCGGAGTCGGTGCTCCCTGCGGTGGCCTCCCAGGCCCGCATCAGCCACGAGCCGGTGGCGGCGAATCCCTTCGAAACGGAGTCGAGCACCACGCGGAGCCGGCCCCGGGTGAGGACGAGCACGCCGACCACACCCAGCGCGAGGGCCACGAGGAACGCGGCCACCGAAGCGAGCACCGCCGAGAGTGGATTCCCGACGAGATACCCGACTGCGCCACCGGCACGACCGAGCTCGGCGATGCCGTCGGTCCGAGCCGGTGCTCCTCGGACGATGTGGAGCAGCGACGTGACCGAGATCGCCACCAGTACGGTGCCGATCACCAGGCGGACCACCTGGTCGTCGGCGGTCTTGGTGGCGGCCTCGGCGGCCGCTTCGGACGGGTTCTTGGGACCGCGCACGAGGAGAACACCCACGATGACCAGCACCGGAGCCACGGCGTACTTGGCCACCCCGACGCCGGCGCCGGCCAGCCAGTCGAGACCGTCGCCCACCGGACCGGCGACATCGCCGTAGATGCCCAGGGCGGCCACCACGCCGGTGACGATGCAGCCGAGGCCCCACACATCGTGGCCGTGACCGTCGAAGGCCAGGGAGACGACGCGGGAGAGCCGGTCGCTGGCGGGCTTCTTCGCGGGCGTGCGAGGGGAGCTCTTGGCGGTCTTCTTCGTAGCCACAGTGGCACCAACCGTAACATCCGCCCCACCAGCACCAGTGCCAACACCCTCCTGCAGCGAAATTGGTTTGTCCAGGCCCACCTTTGGGCCTGGACAAACCAATTTCGCAGGAGGGAGGAGGGTCAGATGCTGACGACGACGGGGACGATCATCGGCCGGCGACGGGTGGCACGCGACACGTACTGGCCGGTGGCTCGACGCACCCGGCGGTGCAACTCGTCGAGGCCGGTCACCCCGTCGTCGAGGGCGCCGACGACGGCCCGCGCGACATCGTCGATGAGCTCGGGTTCGAGCTCGAGCTCGGTGTCGGGGGGCATCCAGCCTCGCGCCACCAGCAGCGGCTCGCCCACCATCTCCCCCGCTTCGACGTCGACGGTCACGACCACGCCCACGAAGCCCTCCTGACCGAGGATCCGACGGTCCCTGAGCGGATCGTCATTGGGCGAGACGACCGCACCGTGGCGGTAGAGGTACAGGCCGTCGACCACGTCGGCCTCGATCGAGAGCCCGTCGTCGGCCAACACCACCTGGTCGCCGTCGCGGGCCAACAACGCCCGTTCGGCCGCCATGCCGAGCGACTGTGCGAGCTCGATGTGGGCAACGAGGTGCTGATGTTCACCGTGTACCGGCACGAACCACTCCGGTCGAGCGGTCTTGTGCAACGTAGCGAGTTCGTCGCGATTGCCGTGGCCGCTGGTGTGCAGCCCCAATACGCCCGAGTGCAGGACCCTCGCCCCCCGCTCGATCAGGTTGTTGATCATGCGGGCAATCGCCGCCTCGTTGCCCGGAATCGGTGTCGACGACAGCACGACGGTGTCGTTGGCCGTGATGTCGACCCATCGGCTGTCACCGCCGGCGGCCATGGCCAGCGCCGACCGGTTCTCGGCCTGGCTCCCGGTCGACACGATGCACACGTCACCGTCGGCGAAGCTCGCCACCTCTTCGATGTCGACGATCGAGTCCTCGGGAATCGTCAGCATGCCGAGCTGTCGGGCCAGGGCGACGTTGCGTTTCATCGACAGGCCGAGGGTTGCCACCTTGCGATCGTGGGCCAGCGCGGCGTCGACGATCTGGATCACCCGGTGGATGTGGCTTGCGAAGCACGCCGTGATGATGCGCCGACCGACGTTGTCGGCGAAGACGTTGTCGAGCACCGGGCCGATCTCGGTCTCCGAACGGGTGGCTCCGGGCGAGTTGGCGTTGGTGGAGTCGCACAACAACAACCTGATACCGGGGTCTGCCGCGATCTCGGCGATGCGGGGCAGGTCGGTGAGGCGCCCGTCGAGGGGGGTGGGATCGAGCTTGAAGTCGCTCGAGTGCAACACCACACCCTGCGGGGTCGTTATGGCCGAGATCAGCCCACTGGGCACCGAATGGGTGACGGGTAGGAACTCGACCGAGAACGGACCGACCTGGAGGGTCTCGCCGTCGGTGACCAGGCGCAGGTCGGTGTTCGACAGCACGTCGCCCTCGTCCAGGCGATGTCGCACGAGCCCCAGGGTGAACGCCGACCCGTAGACGGGGAAGCTCGCCTCGCCGAGCGCATGGGCCAACGCGCCGATGTGGTCCTCGTGGGCGTGGGTGACGATGGCCGCCTCGACCTGATGCCAACGCCCGTCGAGGTAGGAGAAGTCGGGGTAGATCGAGTCGGCTCCCGGAGACATCTCGTCGGGGAACAACTGTCCACAATCGAGCAGCACGAGCCGGTCGTCGGTCTCCAGGACGGCGCAGTTGCGGCCGATGTCGCCCAGCCCACCGAGGAACGTGATGCGAACGTCGGCGGCCACCAGTCAGCCGATGCCGTATTCGGCGCCGACCGAGAGACCGGCCAGGACGGCCTTGGCCTGATCGACGAGATCCACCACCACCGGCCCGACCGGTGGTCGGCACGGTCCGGCCGGGAGGCCGAGTACTGACAGGAGAGCCTTGGTGGGGATGGGGTTCGGCGTGACGTCACCGGTCTCGAAGTGGAAAGAGGGCAACATCTTCTGGTTGATCGCCGTGGCTGCGGCGAGGTCACCCTTGTCGATGGCGCCGAACATCGCCTGGTGTTCGGCGGCGGTCCAGTGGGTCGCGACTCCCACGGTGCCCACCGCTCCGACCGCGAGCAACGGAAGTGTGAGGGCGTCGTCGCCCGAGTAGACCTCGACACCGGGGTCGGCCCGGGCGAGGAGCCAGGCGGTCTCGGCCGGATCACCGGCAGCGTCCTTCAGCGCGACGATGTTGTCGACCTCGTCGAAGAGTCGCAGCAGCGTTCCGGTGGCGATCTTGCGGCCCGTGCGAACGGGGATGTCGTACACCATCACGGGGAGATCGGTGCTCGCCGCCACCGAACGGAAGTGGGCGTCGAGGCCGTCCTGGGACGGACGGTTGTAGTACGGCGTCACGACGAGCGCGGCGTCGGCGCCGGCGGCGGTGATGGCCTCGGTGTTGCGGATCGCCGACGCCGTGTCGTTGCTGCCCGAACCGGCGACCACCTGGCCGTCGTCGCCGACCGCCTCGACGACCGCCCGCACCAGATCGACCTGTTCGGCATGGCTGAGGGTGGGAGCCTCGCCGGTGGTGCCGGCGATGATGAGCCCGTCGTTGCCGTGATCGAGCAACCACCGCGCCAGTACCTGCGCACCGTCGAGATCGAGGCTTCCGTCGGCATGGAACGGCGTGATCATTGCGGTGAGGACTCGACCGAAGCGTGGCATCGGCCTGGATCCTACCAGCGGGTCAGGGTCGGTCTCGGGCCATTCGACCCAGCCGTCGAACCGTCGCACCGTCGGCTCTCGATAGAGGAACCATGACCGCTGCGATCCACTATCCGCACACGCCACCGCCGTACCCGCCGCCCGCCGCGCCCGGACCGCCCGGGTCGTCGCGTCATGCCCATGCCGACCGACCGCCGCGGCGATGGCTGCGGGTCGTCCATGCGTTGGCCCTGCTCGTTGCCATTCCCGTCGGCATCGGGCTGGGCTTCGAGGCCGCCGCCGGCATTCTGGTCCTCTTCGTCCTCGTGGTGCCGTTCGAGAAGCTGTTCCGGCGCCACGACTACCGTCTTCGCCGCCCGGGTCTGCGGACCGATCTCACCTACGCCCTCGCCTCACCTGCGCTGAACGCCGCCGGCATCGCCATCGCCGTCGGAACCGCCCTGATCGTGTTCCCGCTCTGGCTCCCGGCCCTGGCCCTGCGGCCGCTCGTCACGTCCCAACCCGGTTGGCTCATGGCGATCGAGACCGTGCTGTTGCTCGACATCTTGATCTACTGGACCCATCGGCTGAGCCACACCGTGGGATTCCTGTGGCGGTTCCACTCCATCCACCACTCGAGCGAGCGGATGGACTGGATCTCGGGGATTCGTCAACACCCGGTCGACGGCGTGATCATCGGTGTCCCCGTGCTGGCCATGCTCGTTGCCGGCTTCCAGCTCGAGGTCGTCGGTGCGGTGGCGGTCATCCAGACGATCCTCGGTCTCTTTGCCCACGCCAACGTGAGGTGGCGATTGCGGCCGCTGCACAAGGTGGTCATGACGCCGGAGTTCCACCATTGGCACCATGCCAACCACCCGGAGTCGATCCACACGAACTACTCGGTCTTCCTCCCGGTGTGGGACCTCCTGTGGAGCACCTACCGGATGCCCGACGACGAGCGACCCGAGGCCTACGGGAACAACGATCCGATCCCGCCGTCGGTACCGGGACAGCTCTTCTACCCCTTCCGCAGCAGGACCCGCCAGAGATACCCCTTCCCGCCGGTCTTGCGGGCCCGCATCCCCTTCACCCGGGCCCGACGCGAACGGGTCGAAGCCAAGCGGGCCGAGCGATCAGAGGCGTCGAAGTAGGATGACGCCGGTGAGCGCTCCCGAGCACTCAGCCGACACCGACGACGCTGTGCTCGTACACCGGGTCGCCGGTGGCGACCGCGACGCACTCCGGGAGCTCTATGACCGTCATGCACCGTGGCTCACCGTGCGGCTCGGTCGACGCTGCGGCGACCCCGATCTGGTCGACACGGCGGTGCAGGACACCTTCGTCGGTGTGTGGCGGAGCGCCGATTCCTACCGGCCAACCGGTCAGGTCGGAGCCTGGATCTGGACCATCGGATTGCGTCGACTCATCGATCAGATGAGACGGCGCTCGGCCCCGGAACCCGTCGACGACGTCGTCGCCTGTGGCGCGGTGGTCACCGAGGAGATCCCGATCGCCCTCGGCCACACGCCCGTCGGACGTGCCTTCGCCGACCTCGACACCGAGCTCCAACAGGTTCTGGCCCTGACGGTGTTCGACGGGCTGACGAACAACGAAGCTGCCGTCTTGCTGTCCATCCCAGCCGGAACGGTGAAGTCCCGGCTCAGCCGAGCCCGCAAGCTGCTCGAGGAGCAG